>DATNPT010000074.1:0-25080 GCA_036703075.1 Chroococcales cyanobacterium | reverse complement strand
CCCACACCGAGCTTTGCTGGAATTGAAAACTACATAGCTTTCTATCCCAGTCGGATGGATGCCTGTTACGTTGATGGCGAACAAGTGCAGTCCCAGCCAGGGGATTTTTATGGAGGCTGGATTACTAAGGATATTGTTGGGCCCTTTAAAGGTGGGCTGGGAACATGGGGATGGTAACGAGTTTGGAACTCGCGATTGATCCCGACTCATTCCTGCCCGGTTAAGGAAAGTTATCCATTGAGGCAAGTAGAGGAAGCAGGGGGTAGGGGAAGAAAGAACAGGCCCATCAAAGCAGTATTGGGACTTGCGACGAATACTGTATAGAAGAGCGATCGCTTTGAAGTTCCCCTGATTGAGCGTTGGGTGCGGGAACGGGCAGTGCCTAATTAAAGAGCCATCGAAAAATTGAGCAAATCAGCTCATTTGCACGCTATCCCCTTGCGGAATCGGAGAACGCCGTTCGGGAATTCCACTGATTTTTAGGACATCCCTTAAGGTCGGGCAGTACGTCGTTAAACCAAATGTTTCGGGATTGACAGGATTTTGATAAGTAAAATGCCGATAATCCAGTGAAAATCGATCCCAAGCTGCCATCTGAATTCGGAACAAAATAATAAAGAGATTCGCAAGTCCGAGGGATAAGGGTACGCGGAAATAAATTTTTTTACCCAAATAGGCACAAATTTCTTCGACCGTCTGATTGACAGTAATACGCTCATTGCCCAAAACCAATCGGTGGTTCAATAAGGCCTCTGTCCGGTTGGTAAAGTTTTGCTCGGGAGGATGGTCAACCAAATATTGCACAACTTGTGCAATATCTCGGGCGTGGATGAAGTGAAAACTCCCGTCTGCTTTAAACCAACGCATAAGGTCAGCCCATTTCACAACACCTGCAATACCCGATGAGATATGAGAATAGGGTTTGTTTGCGTCTCCGCCGAAGACCAAAGTTGGAAACAGGGTGGTAATTTTAGGTGCGATCGCTAATTTTGATAACCGTCCCAAACAATCGTACTTAGAACGGATATACTCTGTTCCTAAATGACCGGCTTCTTTAAGTAATTGATTGTTTCGATCCAAAACGCTAGCGGTCGAGAAGTAAATGACTTGCTCGCAAACGGCTGGGTCGAGCAAGTCCATCAACCGGAGCATTTTGACAACATTAATATCAAAGGCTTCTCTTGCACCTCCCCAAGCGGTTGCGGCGAGAATAGCGACATCCATAGTTTTGAGCAGGCTACCAAAGCGTTCGATTTCGCGTAGATCTGCTGGCAAAATTGTGATGCCGGGACGCGCCTCGTAGTCAAATCCCAGTTTGGCCGGATTTCTCACCAACAGGTACAACTCGTGATTCGTTTCCTGAATCAGCGCTTCGGCAATGTAGTGACCAACGCAGCCACTAGCACCCGTCAAAAAAATCCGCTTGGAGGTCATAGTTCTGTTCCCATCCAGTATGAAGTATGCTAGCGCAGCAGGGGGTAGCTCAGGCTGAAGGATGAAACTACTCATAGTCACACCTTCAAGCAGCGATCGACTGGTCACTGTTCACTGAGCTGCACTCCCCCACCCAATTCGGGTACCTCTCGTTGGTGAGCGTTTAAGCGTGGACGGTCAGTAATTTATCCGCTTGCTTCGCAGTTTCAAAGAAGAACCTCACATTATCCTCTGGAGTCCCTGGTAAGACACCATGGCCGAGATTGAAAATATGACCTTTTTTGCCTGCCTTGCGAATCGTGTCCAAAATGCGATCGCGAATAAAATCCTGCGACCCAAATAGCACGCCTGGGTCCATATTTCCCTGCACGTTCACCTCTGAACCTAACCGTTGCCGCGCCTCTGCCATATCGACTGTCCAGTCTACGCTGACAATATCGACGCCGGAAAGCTTCATTCGTTCCAGTACCCCAGCACTACCACTGATGTAAAGAATTAACGGTGTATCGGGGTGCGTTTCCTTCACTTGCCGCACGACTCGCTGCTGATATGGCAAGGCAAACGTTTCGTAATCTTGAGGACTCAGTTGACCCGCCCACGAGTCAAACATCTGGACGACTTGGGCTCCATTATCAATTTGGTAGCGGACATAAACCGCGATCTGATCTGCTATTATGCCTAGAAACTGATGGAGCAGGGCGGGTTCGGAAAACGCCATCCCCTTGATGATGGAGTAATTTTTAGAGCTTTTCCCCTCAATCGCATAAGCAGCCAGCGTCCAAGGCGCACCAACAAACCCTAACACGGCGGCTTCGTTGCCGACTTCCTTCCGCAACGCTTGCAAAACATCTCCAACAAAGCTCAGTTTATCCAAGTCTAAGGGATGCAATTTGTCAAGCTGTTCTTGGCTGCGAATCGGTGGGTCAATAATCGGTCCTTTGCTTTCGATAATATCGAAGTCAATGCCCAGCCCCGGTAGGGGTGTCAAAATATCTGAAAATAGAATCACCCCATCCGGCTGGAAGGCTTTCCAAGGTTGTAAGGACACCTCGATCGCGATTTCTGGAATTTCAGAGCGATCGCGAAAACTCGGATACTTATCCCGTAAATCTCGATACGCTTTCATATAACGACCTGCCTGCCGCATCATCCATACCGGCGGACGGTCTAACACTTCTCCACGAGCTGCCCGTAAGAGGTAAGGAACCTGGGTTAAGCCAGTCATTTAAACTATTATCCTAGACACTTTTTGGTAATGGTAAGTAGAAGGAGTATATCACTTTGAGTGTTCCCGAAAATGGCAGTAGCCAGGATAACACTTCATAACTCCTGTGATGTTGGCTATAACAATAGGAACTATGACACGCTTGTAGTACAACTGCTTCTTCGTCTAAATTACATGCTGGATTCTCGCGACTATTACAAGATTCTGGAAGTCTCCCGCAAAGCTACTCATGAAGAAATTAAAAAAGCTTATCGGCGTCTTGCCCGCGAGTATCATCCTGACTTACACCCCAACAACCCAGCGGCACAAGAACGATTCAAAGAAATTCGTGAAGCATACGAAGTCCTGTCGGACTCAGTCCAGCGCAGCCAATACGACCAAGGCTTTGACCCGAAAAGCTTTTCTGAGCACAAAGAAGCAATGCGTCCGCAAGACTACTACGTTCGCGCCGCTAGTAAAGCCTTAATCAAAGATTATCAAGGCGCGCTGGAAGACTATAACCAAGCGATCGCACTTAATCCTCAGTTTGCCGAAGCTTACCTCAAACGAGGGGCAATCCGCTATAAACTGGGAGACGATCGCGGCGTGCTCAAAGACTGTAACGCTGCACTCAGTATTAATCCTGACTTGGCTCCAGCTTACTACTACCAAGGGAGAGCGCGTTACCGACTGGGGTACACGCAGGCCGCTATTGACGCCTATACTCAAGCGATCGTAAAAGAACCCGATCGGGCTGAGGCATACTATTATCGGGGTCTAGCGAACGAAGACGTGCAAGAGATTGCCTTAGCGGTTGAAGATTTGCACAAAGCGAGTGAACTGTTTAGCGAGCAAGGGGATAGGACGGGCTATCGCTTGGCGCAGGACACGCTCAAAGCGATTGTAAAAACTCGGGGGAAACTCAAGAAATCGTCTCGCAAGAACCCAGTTGCTAGCGTCAGTACTCTGCTGAGCAATACATGGGAAACGTTTCAATCGTTTGCGCTCAATCCTGGTGGGGGCTTACTTCCAGCTTTTGCACGCCTCGACAAGCGAGAAGCCATTGCAGTCGGAATTGTGTTTGCCGGGATTGCTAATTTATGCTTTATCGCTTGGGCTTACATCGGTTGGCGAGATTTATTTGAGCCTTCGATCTTAAAGCTCATCACTGTGGGAGTCGTGCCGTTTGTGACGCTTACCGCCCTCAGCGCCATTGCACGTCTAATTACTCGTCGTCCCGGTAGTTTAGCAGGCGATATTTTCCTCGCGGGTGCTTCCCTCATACCCGTTGGTGTTCTGTTACTAGCAAGAAGCGTTTCTACCCTACTCACAAGCAGCGTCCCTACCCACTCGCTTAGCAACACGATGTTAGTTTTAACAGTATTCGTAGGTTGCTACACGATTGTGACTTTATACAGTGGTTGTACGCAAATATCTAATCTCTCAGAGAGAGCAGCCGCCCTGATGGTGCCGATTGTGTTACTAGCAAGCGGCTGGTTCTCCTATGTCGCCTTTGCTATGTTGTTCCGCATGTTTAACTGATCGTAGACGGGCAAGATGCCCACCCCACAGGAGTTGTACCAACGCAGTTATGTACTTAATTGGCTGGTTTAGACTGATGAGGAGCCTGCGGACTAGAGACAGCGAAAAATAGGGTCTTAGCTCTTGCCGCTTGTACTGCTGTTGGCTGTGGCTGTTGGTATTGGGAAAGGGTTGCGATTCCCCACAAACAGCTAGTGATAAAAACGCTAGAGATTAGGCGTTTCATAGCTTATTACCTCCAACCGCTGGTCTATCTATATAGATCTATCTCCCCAGAGGTCGCAGGTTATGCAAAAAAGCGATCGCAATTCCTACTGCGTAAGATCGAGTTATCCTGCCAGCCATTGGAGCCTTGCCAGATGTCTAGAGCAGTGATATCACGATAATTTCTGACTCTTAGGCGAGCAATAATGAGTGCTGCATCAAGATACTGGACCCTGATTGGAATTAATTCTGCTGGAAAACGCACCACAGAGGAATTTACCTCCGCTAAAACGTTTTTCCTAGAATCCTTTCCGGAATTCACGGCTCAAAGCGAAGTGCCAGATGCCCTAGTTCAGCGTCAACTTCTGCACTGGATCGAGGAGGCAAATCAATCTGCTGACCCAATTGCGAATGCATTCCCTGGAGCAAACTCGGCGGCAAAAAGCAAAAGCCAAGGAGACGAAACAGCTACAAAAAACCAAAACTCTCACCTTTTAGCCCAAATCTGCTTGCGCTGCTTTATATCTAGTGAAATTGAGCGAGTTTGCCGGAAATTAGAAACGCAATTTGGCACTGAGCATGGCTTTACCTGTAGCGAACTACTGCGTTTTGTCCTAGATGATGGTAGCCTAAGGCAACGAAGACCTGTTGCAACCCCAGTAACGTCCTCCTATCAATCGCTGCTAGATGAAATTCTGAACAGTTTCGACCCGGAACAGAGCAGTTTAGCCACCTGGACAACCCGACGGGTGAAACATCACAAGGAACTTAATGCTTTTTTGCTAGAGCATGGAGTTTATCTAGTGAGTGATTGGGCCATTCTCAACGATACCAACCCGAAGCAACTTCAGCGCATATTCGCGGAATTTCACCAACTGACATCTGGAGAAATTCAGCAAGCGGTGCGTCTTCTAGAAAGCTATCATGCCGTCTATCGCGCTCAACGCCTCAAACAACGTCAAGCAGGGATTCGAGGACAGTGTGTTGCGCCTAGCCTCGAACAACTCAACAAAATTGCTCAATATTTATCTAGCCAAACTGCTCAGGTATATCGCCCCGAAACCCTAATGAAAAAACTGCAAGACATGGCTTCTCGCCTGCGGCAGTATCGCATTTATGTGCGGGGTGGCTCTCTACCAACGCAATCGCTTGATGCTGCTTCGTCTACTGGATCGAATAGCACCACTACAGAACGTATTTCCTTCCTGGACTTTGCCGATAACCGGAACACGACCGACGCGCAAAGTGAATTCTTAGACTTCTATCGTCAACAATTTATCATTTGTTTAGACCAAGCGATCGCTAAAGTTACTGATGATTATGCAAGCAAGATCAAGCGTACCGACCCCCCGAAAGCCGAAAAATTCCTGACAGCATTACAGCTATTTCACTGCCAAGGGCGGTCAATGACCGAAATTGCACCACTCGTGAATTTACAGGCTCAGTTTCACGTATCTCGCTTGCTCAAGCTCAAATCTCTGCGGGGCGACATCCAGCAACAGTTATTAGTCCAATTGCGCGATCGCATTTTCGAGTACGCCCAAGCTTATACCAGCGCAGAACGTCTCCAAGCATTTAATCAGCAGATCGAACAGGCGCTTGAGGAACAAATTACTAACTTCATTCAGGAAGCCGCTACAGAAGCCAGCACTGCAACGATTGCGAAAAACAAGATTACCAGCAGCCTATTCGCTCAGAGACTCTGCCGCTACCTTGATAAGCTGCTAAACATTTAGCTAGCATAATTGACCTTTAAATTCTTCCCGATTACTGATTACTGATTACGCATTTCAGGTTAAAGGTTAAGAATCGTTTAATTGTATTTTTCTGGACTCTTGAAGTACCTTAGCGGGGAGGTTCGATGTCATCAGCGCTCTGGCAAGCTCGTAAGCGCCAAATTTGTTGGCTCATGCGATCGCAATTCAATGCATCAGCTCTGCATAAGGCCCCGCAGCTCAGAGTTAAGTAGTCAATGACAAGCTCTTCTACCTTTTGTTTAAACCAAGCCCTATTAGACAGGAGACAGCAAGAGACGAGCACATCAACGATCGCGAAACGCAACATTACCAGTCCCCTATTCGCTCAACGGCTCTGCCCCTAGCTAGATGTCAGGAGAATACCATCATGACCCACTCATCCAACCCTACTGCTCAAATGCCGTTCGACTTTGAAGTTTTATCAACAGAAGCGCTCGAACTCTCTCCAGAGACTATAGAGCAAGCTGTAGAACTTAGCTTGACAATTCCTAACGAAGAACGGCAGTGGCAGGCCTATCTCAATGCCTTGGCAATGTTCGGTTTCGAGCAATGGCTCAATTCAAGAGCAACCGACTTGACGCTCGATTGGGAAAATTGCTCGACCAGAGAACCCGCAACAGCTAATGCGATCGAAGCAGTTTGCAATCTGAAGGTCAATGACTTTAAACTTTGCCTGATTGCTACTGGCAGTCTGACCGATGAGGAGGTGATGTTACCCAGAGCGATCGTCGATTTACCAGAATTTATTCCTCATTTCTATGTACTCGTAGAAGTTCAAGAAGAACAGGAAGCCGTTACGATTCAAGGTTTTCTCTCTCGCAACCAGTTGGACGAAAGGCTGGAGAGAGCCAATTTGGTCGCAGAGGAAGACTGGACTTATCAACTCCCGGCTAGCTGGTTTATCGCCGATCCCGATCGCTTGTTGGTGTATTTAAGCTGCCTTGAACCGACCACCATTCCTTTACCCACTGTACCAAGCGATCGCTCCACGCAACTGGCTCAACTGCGCTCTGGATTAGAACGCTTATTACCTGAATTACACTCATCCCAACGTCAGCTCTGGCAGATTCTAACGTGGGAACAAGGAGCGGCTGTCCTGACTAACCCAGAGTTGCTCAACTGGGTCTATCAAGTCCAACAACAAGGTGATTCGTCAACGACAGACGCCTCTGCCCGAAACCATCTGACGGATATTTTGCAACTGTTGACCCAACAAGCCATGAATGTCAGACGCTGGTTGTCGAACGAACTGGATGAGTTGGCGCAGGAATTGTCCTGGATATTGCTACCAATGCCCAGCCTCGCTACTGCCACGGCTTTGCGCTCGCCGACAGAAGAATTTGAGGCCATTGTTAGAGAACTCCATCTGAGTGGTTTGGCAATTTCCCCTCAGGCACGGGGCGCATATCGAGATTTACAAGTTGCTGGGCTTTCTCTCCGGCTGTACGCTCTCACTTGGCCGTTGATGACTGGCTCGATTCCCGAATGGACATTGCTCTTAATCCTGGGCGCACCATCTGAAACTAATCTTCCCATTGGTTTGACGTTACGAGTGAGCGACCAAACTGGCATTTTAGTTGAGCGAGTGGTCGGTAGTGACAACAACTCACCTTATTTCTTCACGAGTGTCATCGGCAATTGGTATGAGAAGTTTATCGTGACGATTGGCTTAGCACCCGGTTTCAAGCTGACGTTACCTCCTTTTAGCTTTCAGTTAGAGCCATAAGCTTTCTTCACTCGGCGCTTGTCCACCACTGGCTTGAGTGCGATCGCGTTTTTATCTGTTGTGTTAGCTGAGGAATGCTAATCCTTGCGAGATGAAAAAATGTAAATTGCAGCGATTTTTCGCGTAAATCGTCAAGAGACCAGTGATGGGTATTACAGCTACAGAGCAATTCGCAAGCAGGAGATATTGGCAAAATTTCTGATTACAGTCGCTAGTAGCGATCGCCAGTTGGTTGAAGCTCGATTCAAGGAAGTTTTCACTCGCACACCTTTAATCAATTTTCATTCAAACTCTAGACTGCTGATACTTGGATTTGGTGAACTGGGCAAGCTGAAAATAGCTGAACGTTGGAGATGTGCCAATCCAAAATCTGAAATCCTCAATCGGGACAAGAACAACTGAACCTGCATATCCTTACTAAGGGCGAGAAATATAGCAGTATAGAGCACACCATCCTCCAATCCGTTCAAGGAGAAGTCTCAACATGTCATTTAGTCTTTGCCATCAAGCGGAAGGAGAACGGCTGTATGGAGAGGGCGAAGGACGCTACATTCAAACCTCGCTAGGCGACGGCGCAAAGTCCACCAGCAAAGTGGATGGCAATTTCCGTAAAAATCAGTTGCAATCCACGTTAAAGACATTTCAACAAGCCCTCGCCACCGCTAAAACCCACCACAACCGTGTTGAGCAGGTCAATATCCTCAAGCGTATCGGCTTAATTCATTGCAGTTTAGGAGAGTATGCTTGGGGCATTAAGTGCCTGGAGCAAGCATTACGAATTGCGGGAGCGATCGCAAACCCAACCAGCACCGGCGTTATTCTCAATTACCTGGGAGCGGCTTATCGCCAAACGGGGCAGGAAGGTAGGGCATTGAGAGTTTATTTACAAGCCTTAACGATTTTCAAAAAACTCGGTAACAAGACAGTCGTGGCCAGAATTCTAAATCGCCTGGGAGAAATTTACAAGAGTTTGGGCGAAGCAGAATCGGCACTACTAGCCTGCCGCCAAGCTTTGCAGACGTTCCAAGACTTGGGACATCTGCCGGATGGCGAAGGCGCGGCTCTTCACAATATTGGTGAAGTTTATCTGCAACTGGGACGACCTCGTCAAGCGATCGCGCTATTCAAACAAGCTTTGTTTATTCGCCAAAAAATCCGTCAATACAATAGCGAAGCCGCCACGCTGGAGAGTATTGGTACAGCTTACGTTCAGCTCAACCAAGAGCTGCGAGCGCTGGAGTTTTATCAGCGAGCCTTGAAAATTCGCCAGGATGTGGGAATGTTACCGCACAGCTTAGCAAGAAACCTAAATTACATCGGTGCGGTCTACTACAAGCTTGGCAACTATTCCCTGGCAATCCACTACCATCTCAAGGCTGTAGCAATTTTACAAGCTTGCGATCGCACCAGTAGTAACACCATCTTTCTCTGGGATACGGGCAATAGCGAGAAGTTACTGCATTACTTAGTGAGCGTTTACGAGAGTCTGGGTCTGCACGAGCGAGGAGTGAAATGTTATCACCAAGCCTTAGATATTGTCAGAACGTTCGGGATCAATGCCAGTGAAGAAGCCATCTGGAATTATTTTGACCAGGAACATTTGTGAATAGCAAGGCTTGGAAGGGAGTGAGGAGCATTGTCAGTTTATGAAACTCTTACACGACTGGGGGTTCACCCGTGAAGGATGGCGTAGCGGTGAGCGTGGAGAATACTGGGTATTGCTTCAGGGAGTCTTGCTGGTTGGCTTCGTGCTGTTACCCATTTATCGCCCAATTGACTGGAGGATTAACTCACCAGCCGTGTTGTATTTATGTTGGGGACTCTCGGCTGTTCTGGCATTAGTTGCGTTCTGGTTCATCCTGAAAGGACTGATAGATTTAGGTGGTAATTTAACTCCTCTACCCTACCCCAAAAGCGAGGGGCAGCTTGTGCGATCGGGTGTTTATGGCGTTGTGCGCCATCCCCTATACAGTGGCTTAATTTTTGCAGCTTTGAGCTGGACAGTGTTTCAATTTAGCCTTTCTCACCTAGTGGCGGCGGCTGTCTTGTTTGTTTTTCTGGATGCCAAAGCCCGAAAAGAAGAAGTGTGGTTAACTCAGAAGTACCCAGAATACTTGGACTACCAGCAACAAGTAAAAAAACTGATTCCTGGTTTGTACTAAGTTGCCATAGATGCATTTAGTCGATACCAGCGAAAAATCTAAGATATTAAATTTAACGAAATTTGAAGTTCGGGATACAATGACCAGTGGTGTGAGTAAGCACAAATACTATCTGAAGACTGATGTCAACCCGTTTATCTAGTCTGATCGATTCACCAAGTCCAACTGGTGCTTCCCAAACAGTGAGGAATCGCTTGAGTGTCGCAACTGATGACCCCCGCGTGATGAAATTGATGAAGTCTCTCTATCAGGCAGACCAGCAGGTCAAGTACCTGCATCTACAGGCAGAAGTTGAGTTTCTCTTGCAGCAGTTGCAAATACTCAAACAGCAAAAGCAGTCCTCACCGCCATCCGACGTAAATAATTAGGGCTAATAAAATATTTTGTCGTCAGCCGTGCTGCTCCTCACCTTGGACATTTATCCAGGGGTGCTGGCTCTTTTTCTCGGTACCGACAAAGCACTGGTGAAAACCGCTCGAAATGTTGACAAATGTTTCGTTCCAAGTGCTTTGCCTATGAAGCGATCGGGTAGATTAAAGAGCATCGCCTGCCAGTGAGTGTCACTCTGGCAGGATTTTTGTGTGACTAAACTCATGTAATTCACCACTGATACCGGAGAAGTTAATCTTTTCATGACTATATCGGCAATTAAAGAACAAACTCTCAGCCCCACATCTACCGCTACCACTGACACTTTGCGATTGAAAGACATTGTGCGAGCCTTACCGCGTGAGGTTTTTGTGAAAAATCGTCGCAAAGCTTGGGCTTTGGTGTTGGTGAATGTCTTAATGGTCTGTTTGGGCTACTGGGGTTTGGCGTCAGTGCCTTGGTTTCTTGTACCCCCTTTGTGGATTTTTACAGGTACGGCGTTAACGGGTTTTTTTGTGATTGGCCATGATTGCGGTCACCGCTCGTTTGCCAATCGGCGGTGGGTGAATGACATTGTAGGACATTTAGCATTTGCGCCCCTAATTTATCCCTTCCATAGCTGGCGAATTCTGCACAATTACCATCATTCGCATACCAATAAGCTGAATGTAGATAATGCGTGGCAACCCTGGGAACCTGAGTCTTATGGCAGTGCACCAGGCTGGTTGCAGGGACTTTACCGCCTCACACGGGGTCGTTTGTGGTGGGTTGGTTCGATCGCGCACTGGGCAGGTCTACACTTTAACTGGGCAACGTTTCAGGGCAAACAGCGTCAACAGGTGAAGCTTTCGGTTTTGGTTGTGCTAGGTTTTGCCGCGATCGCATTTCCTCTTCTCATTGCAACAACGGGTGTTTGGGGATTCGTCAAATTCTGGCTGCTGCCTTGGATGGTTTTCCACTTCTGGATGAGTACCTTTACAATCGTCCATCACACAGCCCCCGACATTCCTTTTACTCCCGCTAGCGAATGGGATGCGGCTCAAGCTCAACTATTTGGGACAGTTCACTGCGATTATCCCCGTTGGGTAGAATTTCTCTGCCACGACATTAACGTTCATATTCCTCATCACATTTCCACGGCGATTCCGTCCTATAATTTGCGATTAGCTCATCGCAGCATCAAAGAACGCTGGGGTGAAAAGCTTTATGAGTGTCGTTTCTCCTGGTCTTTGATGAAGCAAATTACAGACCAGTGTCACCTCTATAGCGCTGAGAATTGTTATCAGTCTTTTCAAGACTGTAAAGCTCAGCGATAGACTTCGATCGCTAATCCGTAAAGCTCGTGGATTAAATTGGGATAGCCGTCTCGGCTGTCCGGGTTAGGTTAATATGCCAACCCACCCAGTTCCAGAAGTTATTCGAGCATTTGTAAGCACCCTTCATTTTTTTTGTCAACTGAAGGGTGCTTAATTTATGGCACCACAGATTATTCTGAAGGATGTAGGGATTGGGGTACGTCACCATGAATAAGCTTAAGTGGGTTACAGGTTTAAGTTTGCTTACTTTGTTGCTCGGTAGCTGCACGAGCGATCGCGAAATCAGTCAAGCACCGACACCAAAACCTTCGGTCGGACAAGTGGCGGTCAATCCTCAGCTTCCTGCACCCAGTGTTCCCCAGACAACCAAGCCAGCTCCAGGACTTATTCTACCCAAGCGTGCGATCGACCTACCGATTCCTCAAGGTCGTCCCGATCCCTTCGGCTCGGTTGCCGTTGCGCCAGTGAAGCAGCCCGTTTCACGGGAAACGGCTCGACCGCAGGAAACAACCCAGCAGGCCGGCCGGACTAAACAGAACCAAGCGACACCAGATGGGACTTCTTCAGTGAAGACGAACCCTAAACAAACTGGTAATAACAATCAACACTCTTCTGCTCAACAAAAGGCCACTCGTAGTCATCAACACTCTTCTACTCAACAAAAAGTTACTACTCCCAAGCAACAACCTTTGCTACAGAGACCGAATACCGATCGACCTCTCAACGTCCCTCCTGCCCCAACCCCTTCTACGGAATTAGCCAGTGCAGTCGAAGTGAAGGGGGTAATGTCAGTCGGAGGAAAAGTTAGCGCGATTGTCAAGACACCGAATGAGCCGAGTCGCTCTGTCAGTGCGGGAGATTATTTATCGGGTGGAGCAGTACGAGTTAAACGAATTGAGTTAGGCGTCGATCGCGAACCAGTGGTCGTTCTGGAACAAAATGGGGTCGAGGTGGTTAAAGCAGTGAGCAACAACAATAGTCCAATTGCCAGCCTTTAAACCTCTAAATCAGCTCTCGTTGAAATAATTCGTATTAGAAAACACCTATCTAGAGAGGTAATCTAAAAATCGCCGAATTTGTTAGAAAATTCTAAAATTTGCCGCAAATACCCCCCTAGCGCATTGCATTTTTAACAAAGGGCAGGTTTTATTAGAAGGTTACACTTTCTAATAAATCTGACTGCAAAGGACAGCTTTTCATCATGGTTACAGTCGCGCTGCCGAGCATTTCATCCTATAGCTTGTTGCACTGGATGATACAGCCGCAGTTAGCCATGCATATTCCAGACGGCTTTTTGAACCTACCCGTAAGTCTGGTGACGTGGGCGATCGCGATCGCTCTAATTTCCCTATCTCTGAAGCGAGCGCAAGCAGAATACCAAGAACGAGCCGTCCCATTGATGGGAGTTTGTGCCGCGTTTATCTTTGCAGCACAAATGATTAATTTCCCAATTCCCGGCGGCACATCCGGTCATCTGTTGGGTGGAACGCTAGCGGGAGTCCTATTGGGACCTTGGGCTGGTTCTCTAGTGATGGCAGTGGTGTTTATCGTCCAAGCCGTTGTGTTTCAGGATGGCGGCATTACCGTACTGGGAGCCAATATCACGAACATGGGGCTGATTGGCACATTCTGCGGTTACTATCTCTACCGAGCAATTCGTCAAGCATTCGGTCGCGATACCTGGAGAGGGATGGCAATCGGTACTGCGGTTGCTGCCTGGAGCAGTGTTTTTACCGCGTCCATGTTGTGTGCTGTGCAACTTGCCCTATCCGGAACCGTACCCTTTCAGGTGGCAATATCAGCAATGGCATTTTGGCACCTGCTGATTGGAATTGGCGAAGCAGTGATTACGGTAGTCACTGTCAGTTTTATCTGGCGGACTCGACCCGATTTGCTCTACGACCCACCCCGTAAGCGGAAATCAACGGATGGCCGTCCGCTGATCCAGCGTTAAGGGTTTGTATCTCGTTGGATAGGAAAGAAAAACTATGAGTGAAAACCTCTCACGCGATCGCAATCGTGCTTTTATCATTGCTGGCTTAGGTGTAGCGTTGCTTATTGCCGTTTTCCTCTCTCCCTTGGCCAGTTCAAACCCCGATGGCTTAGACCGAGTCTCGCAAGATTTGAAGTTTGGCCATAAGGCGTCTAAAGATACACCAGCCCATAAGTTGCCGTTTGCACAAGTGTTTAATGAGTATGCTCTCAAAGGTGTCCCGAAAGCGGTTGCCACTCCCTTAGCGGGACTCATCGGCACTCTAGCAACGTTTGGCTTAGCGCTGGCTATTGGCAAACTCGTGGTTCGGGGTTCTGAGTCATCGTCTAGAGAGAGTGATGCCTCCTTGTCTCCAGAGCATTCAGATGAACGAATCGATTAGTTAGGACGTTATGTAGATGCTGCTGCACGTTGGGGCATTTCATCTCGATATTGATAGCAAACAACTGACTCCGTGGCACTCTTTAACGCCCCAAACTCGTCTGCTGTGTACGCTGCTGATTGTATTTGCGATCGCTTTGACTCCAAACGGGCGCTGGTTGACTTGGGTCATCTATGGTTTAGGCGTACTGGGCGTTATCGGGGTGAGTCGCGTGACGTTGCCAGTGCTGCTGAAGCGAATTGTCGTTGAGTTTGCTTTTGTTGGTGTCGTTCTGTTAGGGACGTTGTTCCGAGGTGGCGGCGAAACAATTTGGTCTTGGGGTTCTTTAAACGTTACAACGGTAGGCTTAGTGGTTCTAGGCAGTGTAACGCTCAAAGCTTTACTCTCACTGTTGATGCTCAACGTCTTGACCCTAACCACTTCAATTCCAGCACTCCTGAATGCTTTGGTTATATTGCGAGTCCCGCCCCTTTTGGTCGCGATTTTGGCATCCATGTATCGCTACATCAATGTCTTGCTTAAAGAGTTTAACGCCATGCGTACAGCGGCTAAGTCTCGTAACTTTGGCGGTAGCCCTCGCTGGCAACGCCAAGTTATAGGCAACATGTTTGGGTCGTTGTTTATCCGAACGTATGAGCGGGGAGAACGAGTTTATCAGGCGATGCAGGCGAGGGGCTATCAAGGAGTACCTGTTGTGACGAGCGTCCCCTCTGGTGGATGGCGTGACATCGTATCTCTCACATTAACTGCAATTGTGGCGCTACTGGGACAAGCAATTTATTTACTTCAGTAGTACTTCAGAAAATTCACGGTTGGACAGTAGAAACTGCCAATCCAAAATCCGAAATCCAAAAGCTAAAATCTCAATGCACCATAATCCGATCGCAATTGAACATCTCAGCTACACCTATCCTGATGGCACTCACGCTTTAAGGGATGTGAATTTGTCGATTAAAGCAAACGAACGGGTAGCATTGATCGGAGCAAATGGTTCGGGAAAATCGACCTTGCAGTTACACCTGAATGGCATCATTCTGCCCCAGGAAGGAACTGTGACGGTTGGAGAGTGGCCGGTACTTGCAGAGAATTTGCGAGTGATTCGGAATTTTGTTGGGCTGGTGTTTCAAAATCCCGACGATCAGCTATTCATGCCCACTGTTTGGGAAGATGTAGCCTTCGGCCCGATGAATTTGGGTTTGCGAGATGAGGAGCTGATCGAACGAGTTTGCCAAGCGATGCAAGCGGTTAATATTGACCCAGATTGCTATGGATCGCGCAGTACTGAAAATTTATCGGGGGGAGAAAAGAAACGAATTGCGATCGCAGGTGTGCTAGCTATGCACCCGCAAGTTTTAGTATTGGATGAACCTTCTGCTCAGTTAGACCCTCGTTCTCGTCGTCAGTTAATTGAGTTGTTACAAAGCCTCAAGCTCACTCAACTGATTGCAACGCATGACTTAGATTTAGCCTTGGAATTATGCGATCGCACGATAGTGTTAAGCCAAGGGCAGGTTGTGTTCGATGGGAAAACTGAGTACATCATGAACGATTCAGCCTTCTTAGTTGAACATGCTCTGGAGCCGCCCTTAAGCTACAGTCGTCCTTACTGCCTGCTCGAACACACACCCCTCGGCTCTGCCCTCAGTGGTCGTTACAGTTAACGCTTCTACTTAACTGTCAGTTCGGTTTTCATCCCTTCCTTAAAGTGGTCTTTTATATTGCAGACAATTAAGTATTGACCTGGAGTTAAATTGACCTTCAAGGTTTCAGTTGCTCCACTCTTAAGCTTGTCTGTTTCAATTTCACCAACATTTTTTAGTCCTTTTGCATCTTCATCCAGCTTGTCTCCCTTCATGGGAAGTTTCTTGCCGTTCAGGTCATTCTTAAGGACTACAAATTCATGGGGTTCCTTACCCGTATTTTTCACCACAAATTCCACAGAACCAGCCGGTACGGTTGTGGATGACAATTGAATTGCCATTTCCTTTACGGTGGCATCAACCTTAGTTGACTTAGCTGATTGACTAGACTTCAGAGAACTGCTATCGCTTGAAGAACTCGTAGTGCTAGCTGTGGTTGGAGAACTCGCCGTATTTGGAGAACTCGCAGCATTATTCGGAGAACTTTGTTCGGCTGTCTTATTACTTGCACAAGCAGCCAGTGTAGATAGAACCGCACATATCATCAGAGTTTTAGCTAGACTTTTTACTCGCATCTTATACCTTTCGTACTGAAATATCTGAAAATGGATAGCCCTGTACTGTAGAACTTAGATATGAAATTGCTGTGACTATCGTATGAAGCTATTATGACACTCGGCGAAACCTGGATTGCATAGGCTCGATACGCCTTTTAGTTATTGTGACCATAAAATACAAGCTTGCAGATCGATGAACTAGGTTTATGCAGCAGACTGTCAAACAACGAATTTATGAAATTTTAGAATCATCTAACCCTAGCGACTTACTAAGTTTGATTGATGATTGGGGAGTCACTATTTTAATAATTTTAGACGTTAGCAATTTTATTTTGGAAACGTCTGAAGAGATTTCTTTTAACTTCAATAATTTTTTAGGTAATATTGAGCTGATATCATTAACTTGCTTTACAGGATTATATGTTTTGCAATTATGGTGTTGTACGGCCGATCCACGCTATGAGCATCCTTTATGGGGACGGTTAAAATATGCTTCTACCCCTTTAGTTATTATCGATCTACTCGCAATACTACCTTTTTACTTAAAAATTATATTTCCTTACATTAGCTTCTTAAAAGAGACAGATATATTACGCCTACTCCGACTGCTGAAGTTAATTAGATATTCTGAATCGTTACAAGCTATTTTGCAAGTTATACGAACTAAGAAAGATGAGTTATTAATGACTCTCGTAACAGTATTCATTTTGCTGATTTTTGCATCGAGCGTAATGTTCTTTGCGGAAAGAGACGCTCAACCGGAATCTTTTCAAAGCATCCCAGCAGCAATGTGGTGGGGAGTTGTGACGTTAACCACTGTTGGTTACGGGGATGTTTATCCTGTTACTCCCATTGGTAAGTTATTTGGAGCGGGATTAGCGTTTATTGGGATTGGATTATTTGCCTTACCGGCGGGGATTATTGCTTCTGGTTTCTCAGCAGAAGTTCAAAAAAGAAAGGAGAATGAGAGCCATGATTTACCAGAAATCCCATTAGAAAATTTATCACCCATGCCGTCATGGACACCAGAGCAAAAACAGTTAGTTAAAACTCATGTTGAGCAGTCAGCCGAACTGATGAATATTTGTATTGAGGCGGCTAAGCAGAAGTTTGGAGATAAGTTCCAGGATGAGGCAATAGTCCGAGACTTAGCCACTACTCTCTACCGGGAAGCCTTGCGTAAGTTTGACCTTTAATCGCACCTTTCTCAAGATTTCCTCACTTAGACAGTGAGAACGTTCCATCATGTAGCGGTTTTTGAGTACAAGATATCCCTGAGATAACCCAGAATCCTCCATCGCGACACCTGGATGAACCTTAAGCGTCTAAGGAACGCGAACTCCTGTAGTCTAAAGAATAATTGAGAAATTTTTGCAAGCATTGACAAGACCTCTGTAATTCCCTATGCTCTCTCTTGCAAATATATTGCATTAAGCTGAACTCTCCCTAAGCAGGTAACTAAGCTGCACAGCCGTGAAATCTGAAAGATAGTACTGGAAAACTGTCACTAGCCAGCAGGAGTTTGGAGCTAGCACCAGTTTTGTTGCGGTTTAATGGCTTCCCTCTTATGCGATCGCTCAAGAAGAAAATGTACTCTCTTGACCGTTCTCTATAGCAGGCTCTATTGCTAAAAAGTCTAGGGAAACTTATGCAACCTAATTGCGAATTACTCTCGTTTCTGATGTTATCCATACTGATGGAGGATTTTCTATGGAGCAAAAATTGTCCGCCGATTCCGATTTAGTCTTACCGGATTTTCCTAAACAGCTTGATATTGCAAGAGTCTCCGTTTATGGGCTCAGCCTTCTGTCAGCAGGGCTGTTTCTGTCTTTGCCGTTCTTCAACCTGTTACATCCCAGTCCCTGGCAACGATGGATGGGTACCATTCATGGCTTTGGTGCTTTACTCGCCACAGTCGTTGCCGTATACGCAGGGCATTTAGCGTTTCCCTTGCTGCGGGGAGTCAGTAAAATTTTGCCCCAAATGCGTACTCTCACCTTTTGGTCAACGTGCCTAGCCTTTCTCGCTATCGCCTCTGGAAATTGGGCTTATATGCGATACCGAGCAGGCATGGAATTCGGGGGAGCCCGCGCTTGGCTTAAAGAGAATTCCCCATTAGTGCAATACGTACTCATGGAGTACCACGAATTCAGCGTGCTATTTACCCTCCCCTTGGGAGCCGCCTGTGCCTGGATTCTCTGGCAGTATGGCGACTCGATTTTGGAAAAGCACAACCGCCCAGTTCTCACTGTCACCTGTGTAGCGTTAATGACTTTGATGTTTTTTGCGATGGGTGGACTCGTGACGGGACTTGGTGTTGCCAAAATCCACGCTTTGTAAAAGTTTTGAACTAGGAGTTTTTTTGCATGAGCCAACCCTTATCTCGCAGACCTCAAACAGGCACTGCACCGCTATACGTTGCGATTTGGGAGTGGTTAAAACGCTTTCCCAGAGGCTTGGCAGCGGGTTCTCAGAATGCGCCTACAGTCTCTGGCCCTGCTGCTGCCGCGCTAATTAGTGCCGGATTGGGCTGTTTTCTCATGATGGTTACCCATCATTTGTCCGATACTTCCAAAGCGCGAGAGAAAATCGTGTGGGCGATTGGTAGTTGGATACCCGGAAGCCATAACTCTAGCCCACTGTGGGGCAACATTGGGAGTTACACGGGAAAAGAAACCATGCTGCTAGTAGGCTGGCTAGTCAGTTGGCCCATTCTTTATTTTCTCTGGAAGAACAAGAGTATCAAAGCCAAAACCATATTTTTCTGGTTCTTCGCCTTGTTCGTTGCTGCCACAGCAATGAGCTGGCATCCGTTGTTTCCCTATTTGCCATTGATGTAAGGAGTAATTCAACCATGCAGACCCAAAAGACACAAAGCCAATCTCAGTCAATGCACAAATACGTGTTGATTTTGGTGGGAATTTGGACATTACTCGCTGTCACCTTTCCTCTAGCGCTCAAACGAGTCAGTGATAGTGAGAAATTCGCCGGTTTTCACGTCAAATCGTTGACTCTTGAAGGTCAGTTACCAAGCCAACGTTGAGGGGAGCGCACAGAACTAGATTAGGTTTCGATAGTTCTGTACGCATTGGTGCTGAGATCGGAGCTAACGAACAGGATGATTCAGCCACAAGGTCAAAAAGGCTGAATCGTCCCGAAGCCTATCCAACACTTACCACCAATGTATTCCATACCGCTTTGGGCCGTTGTCTGAAAAACCTAGTTTGTTGAGAATTATTGACAGTTACATCTTGAAGAACTATTCTTCAAAATTGGGAAATCCTTTTCAATAGCTCGCTAGTAATGTCAAACCGCTTTCTGCTAGAAAAAACTCCCCTCTGGAATCGTCGTCAACTGCTGAAGTTGGGACTGGCGAGCCTTGGCGTAACGGGAACTGCTGTCGCTGTACAACAGTTCACCCAACAGCGCCCATCCCGAGTAAAGATACCTCCCATCCCTAGCGATGCTCTAGCAGAAAGCAAGGGAGTGAGTCCGATGGCAGTACTGCGGGATTTCGACTACGGTACGGTCAAAAAAGAGAACGGACGGACGATTCGGGAATTTCGGATAACTGCCGGAACTACTCCCATTCAGCTAAATAGCGCTGTTTCCTTCACGACTTGGAACTTCAACGGTCGGGTACCAGGGCCAACGCTACGAGCGAAAGAAGGCGATCGCATTCGAGTCATTTTTCTCAACAATGGCGGGCATTCCCACAGCATGCACTTTCACGGCATCCATCCCGCTGAGGCAGATGGAATCAAACCCGTGCGTCACGGTGCTGCGACCATTTACGAATTTGATGCCGAACCCTACGGTCTTCATCTCTACCACTGCCATACCGCACCCGTAACGCGGCATATCAGCAAAGGCTTATTTGGCATGTTCATCGTTGACCCTCCTCAAGGGCGTCCGCCTGCGGACGAAATGGTGATGATTATGGGAGGTTATGACATCAACGATGACAACAAGAACGAACTATATGCCTTTAATGGGTTGCCGCACTACTACATGCAACACCCGATCCAGATTTATCAAAACCAGCTCGTGCGAATGTATCTTCTCAACCTGGTTGAGTACGACCCCGCCTTGACCTTTCATATTCATGCCAACTTCTTTCGCGTCTATCCCACTGGGATGACTCTAACTCCCAGTCATCAAAGCGACGTGATTACGATGGGGACAGCCGAGCGACATATCCTGGAATTTGCCTATCCCTTCACGGGCAAGTATATGTTTCATCCGCACCAAGATGCGATCGCGGAGACGGGTTGCATGGGTCATTTTGAAGTCATCGCTCAGACCTAGTTACATTTTTGACTAATTGTTGACATAGATTCCTGCTAACCGGACAATAAATTTTCATTGTAACTCTTGAAAAGAATTGTCATTAGACAAGAAAGTCTCTCATTCCAATTGATAACGTTCTCAAGCTAACATGAAATCTATTTTTCGTTTCTTGGCGCTTGCCATTGCTTCTGCCCTGTTGGTTGTTCTGACTAACTGCGCCCAGCAGACACCGAATGCGAGTAATCCATCCAATTCTTCATCGGCGAGTAATTCTAGTCCCGCTACTACTACCAGCCACAGTCATGGCGAGGAGAAAATTAACATCAACACGGCGATTCTCTCGGAATTGGACAAATTAGAAGCGAAATTGGGTGTTCCAGCCTTATCCAACAAAATTCAGGGGAGTCGCCCCTACGCCAGCCCGGAAGAACTCGTCTCGAAAAAGGTCATTACTCAAACGCAGTTTGACCAAATTAAGGACATGGTGACGATTGAGGATATTGTCCTCACAGGTGAAGCCAAGGACGTAGACTATATGACAAAGTTGGGACTGATGAAAGGGCATCTCTTGGTTGCCAAAGAGCTGCTCGACCAAGGCAAACCTAAAGAAGCCGAACCGCACATCGGTCATCCTGTGGAAGAGATTTACGTCGATGTAGAAGAGCAGTTTCAGGAACGGAAGGTTCCGGACTTCAAGAATCAGTTAGTTGGTCTGCAAGATTTGCTGAAATCTAAGCCTAAAGATGCGAAAGTGGCGTCGCAGTTCCAACAATCCATGCAGTCTGTGGATAATGCGATTCAGGGTTTACCTGCCAACGAACGCCAGTCGCCGGAATTCGTGCTCAAGGTGATTTCCGAACTACTGGATGCAGCAAACTCTGAATATGGAGCCGCGATCGCGAATGGTAAAATTGCAGCCGCGATCGAGTATCAAGACTCCCGTGGTTTTGTAACTTACGCCGACACTCTCTATAGCAGCGTCTCTGGTCAACTGGCAAAACAGAGTCCCGAGGCTCATAAAGCCATTCAAGAGAGTATGAGTAAGCTAAAAACCGCATGGCCGTCCGTTATACCTCCAGCGACTCCCGTCTTGACTCCCGACCAAGTCTCCCAGGAAATTAAAGCGATCGAGCAGAACGCGCAAAAGGCTCTGAAGGCATAGCTGTGCTAACCAACCAATTCTCCTTAAATAACTCTGTTCAGAGGTCAGTTTTGTAATTTACTATCTTGATGAAGCTGACAATCCAAAGTTGCAGCAGTCGCTGCGGTTAATCTACAACCGCGTGTTGACTACACAAAAGGTAGCGTAGAGCACTAATGCTCAGAGTTATTTAATGTTTTGAGGAGTAAACAATGATGCGTTTCAATGCTGTGGTGGTTGCCTGTCTATTGCTGTTTGTGAGCGTTACAGGTTGCAATTCCGGAGACCAAGAAGACGCTTCCGTAGTTTCAACTCCGGTGGCAGTCCCTAAAAAGGCGAAAAAACCTAAGGTAGCAGCCCCAACTGCTACAGCCTCTGCTAGCCCCGGACAAGCTAAGACGGCAAAAACCTCAGCAGGAAAAGCCAAAACTGCACCAGCGAAACCCTCCGCTGCCGCTAAAGGAGGTATGAAGCCAACGTTAGCGAAGTTGAATGGTTACTTGCCTGCTGCGGTTAGAGCATTGCAAGCCAATGATGTTGCCAAAGCAAAAGGATACGCTCAAGACTTTCAAGCGAACTGGCAACAGAAAATTATCCAGTTCAGTGTTAAAAACCAATCTCAAGCTGCCTACAACCAAATTTCAGCAGGTGTGACTCAAGTCAACAACAATCTCATCAAACCGACAAATCCTGACAAAACGAAAGCGATAGCAGCACTGCAATCTCTCTCTCAGGCTGTAAAGGACTATTCCACAGGTTCCTAATTGATTCCTGGTTTCAACGTAGTCCGTCTAGCTGAAGCCCTCTAGCGATTGAGTAATTGCCCTGACGTTGTGCTTTATCTCGCTACCAACCTTGAGATAAGCACAAAAGTATCATGAGCAGTTTTAGATAACCGATTAAAGAACGTAACACTGAACCATGAGACAACTCGATTTAAAAGCCACTACTGACCTACTCAACACCATCATGGAATTTGAACTAGCAGGGGTGGTGCGTTACACTCACTACTCCCTGATGGTGACTGGCCCTAACCGGATTCCCATTGTGGACTTTTTCAAAGCGCAGGCCAGCGAGTCTCTCCTCCACGCCCAACAGGTTGGAGAAATTCTCACAGGTTTAGAAGGGCATCCCAGTCAGCGGATTGCGCCCATAGAAGAGACCTACAAACACTCAGTGCGGGATATTCTGGAGGAAAGTCTCAACCATGAGAAAAAAGCGCTGGATATGTATAAAAAGCTACTTGATGTAGTGGAAGATGCCAGCGTTTATCTTGAAGAATTTGCCCGTACCCAAATCGGGATGGAAGAGATGCACAACATCGAAATCAAAAAGATGTTGCGCGATTTTGGTTAATTGGTTATTGGTTGTTGGTTATTAGTTATTGAGTTCGTAATTGCTAGTCAGTACCAACAAACAGCAAACAACAAACAACAAACAACAAGAAAATGGATTTTAGCGCTGCTTTACCGACCTTTGTTATTACCCTCCGGGAAGGTGTGGAAGCCGCCCTAGTGGTAGGGATTGTCTTGGCTTGTTTGAAAAAAGCGAAAGCCGAAACGTTAAACCCCTGGGTGTATGCCGGTGTAGTGGCGGGGATTGTTGCCAGTGCGCTGGTGGGTGTCCTATTCAGTTGGGGTATTCAAGCGTTAAGTAAAACCTATCCTCAGTATGCAACGGTAATCGAACCACTGCTGGAGGCCGTGTTTGGAGTCATTGCGATCGCGTTACTGAGTTGGATGTTGATCTGGATGACACAACAGGCGCGATCGCTCAAATCTGAAATTGAAGGAAATATCACTGCTGCGATTAAACAAGGTAGTGGTGGGGGTTGGGGTGTTTTTGGCTTAATTTTCATCGCTGTCTTGCGAGAAGGCTTTGAAACCGTTGTCTTTATCATCGCCAAGTTTCAACAGGGACTAGTACCAGCCCTAGGCGCGATCGCAGGTTTGGCAACAGCAGCCGCGATTGGCGTTCTCTTGTTCAAGTGGGGCGTAAAGATTAATATTCGCCAGTTTTTCCAGGTGATGGGCGTGTTGTTGCTCCTGATCGTGGCTGGTTTAGTGATTGGGGCGCTGGCACATTTCGATCAAGCAATCGCTGCCTTGGCGCAGATGAACCGGGAATCAGAGTCGTTGTGCTTCTACTACGAACACTTTGCCAGAACTCACTCCTGTATTCTGGGGCCTATGGTGTGGAATACGAGCCGCGTTTTACCGGATGAGCGATTCCCTGGGCTAGTCCTCAAGGCTTTATTTGGCTACCGCGACCAGATCTATTTCATCCAAGCCATAGCTTACCTGGTGTTTCTATTTGCGATCGGCGGCATGTATTTCAATAGTTTATCGGTGCCAGGAAAAGCAAGCGCCAAACGAGAGGAATCGATGCAAAAAAGGTAATAAGCGATCGCGCATTGAAAGCGAATACCAAACCAATGGATAAGATTGTCCCCATGCCGCATTCTCTCAATCTGTTGTGCTAAGGTAGTCAGTGAGAAGAAATTCGGTTGCAGTGTTTGTTTTTAGTATTGATAGGCATTCTCCTCTTGGTATTGACAGGCTTCTCTCCGAAATCTAAATCTCTATACCCCTATGATTTAGGAGACAATTTATGTCAATTTATGTAGGCAACTTATCCTACGACGTCACGGAAGAAAGCCTTAGGGAGGTTTTTGCAGAATATGGTTCTGTTAAGCGAATCCAGCTTCCCACTGACCGTGAAACAGGTCGTTTGCGTGGCTTTGGTTTTGTAGAAATGGGTACCGAGGCTGAAGAAACGGCTGCCATTGATGCACTTGATGGTGCTGAATGGATGGGTCGTGACCTAAAAGTTAATAAGGCAAAGCCCAAAGAGGACAGAGGCTCGTCCGGTGGAGGTCGGGGAAACAGCGGGTTCTCTCGCCGCTACTAAGCTCCGAAGCTAAATATCATTGATACAGTGTTGCTTACTGCGTAGGTAAACGTCAGAATAGTAAATACTGTCCGTGGGGCTGCAACTACCTCTAGTTGCAGCCCCACAACTGTCTAAAAGTGCTTTATTGATATATTGCCCTCTGATACCAATTCCCTATAGTTTTGAAATAGTTCCGAAGGTCAGGAGCCACAATCCCAGAGAACGGCGCTATGACTATCTCTAAGTAGCTAGGTGCAATTAAATATAAAACGCTCCAGTGTGTATCCACCTGCTTCACTACGAGCTTTCATCCCATCTATTACAGCCATCGCTAAATCGTACTCGTTATCAAACATCTGTCCGGCAATTTCATGACTTTTCAGCTGATGCCACTGTGTTTCAATCAGATTCATTTCTGAACAATAGGGAGGTAAAAAGAAAACGAATAGCCCTAGCTCCTGCCAACGTGAC
>DATNPT010000072.1:0-8008 GCA_036703075.1 Chroococcales cyanobacterium | reverse complement strand
TACTATACTCGACCCGCAGGTTCGCGAGTTCTCCCAATAGCACTTGCCGAGTCGTCGGTAGCAGTTGCCAATCGAATTCGCTAATGGGTGCAAAACTATACGTGTTCAAATGCCTGGAACCATGCAAGCGATAGAGAAAGTGGAGCGGTGCTCCCTCTCGATGCAAATGCTGGTGTAACGCTCGCTGTACCCAAGCACGCTGAAAGGGATTACGAGCGACATCTGCAGCAAGAAGCAATCCATCCAGTTCTGACGCCCGCAGATAGGTTTGGAGCAAAACGCTAGTTCTCGGTACCGGCAAGACAAGTAATTCATCCCATACCACCGGATGCCATTTTCCTCGAAACCGACTGATGAGTGAAGCAACCAGCTCGACTGGGTAAAACGGAATCCGTAACGCGCCGAGGGCAACGAGCAGATTAAAGGTAACGCTAACTGCCATACCTGCTCGAATTCCAGGCAGCAAGCGACCTTTAAAGCTAATCGATGGAGTAATCACGCTAGCGACGACAATGCCAACCGCCACACCGATAATCCCCATGAAGAGAACGCTGCCAAAGATGCCTACTGATTTACGGTTGACTAAACCGAATGTCACCCCCAGCAGCAGACCGAATACGAGTCCGAAGATAATCGTGATATAGGGGATAATCGCAGCAGCATTATAAGCATCCCTGAGCAGAGGATCGGAGGCCAGCCGATCTACAGTCAAAAACCCCAGAAAAAATGCGAAACTGCTGGCTAAGACGAGGAGAAAGCTGGCAACCATACTGCCTGCGACGCCAAATGCCATGACACCGATCGCCAGCATCAGCGATACACAAATTGCTGCACAAGTTACCAATAATGTCAAGACAGTAATCAAGCCAACATTCAGACCCACTGCCATGCTCACTACACCCGTCATAGGCAGTTGAGTCCCGCGATTGAGGCTCCAAAGTTTAGGATAGCGATCGTAGGAGGCAGAAAGCACGCGGGGTTTGTTAGGCAGTACCGCGATCGCAGTGACCCAAGCATTATGACCCGTGAAGGTGTGTAGAAGTTTTCCTTGCTGAATGTCCCAGACTTTGAGACTTTGGTCGGTAGACGCCGAAATTGCTTGCTTGCCATCTGGCGTGAGAGCCACACTCGTCACCCAGCCGCTATGACCGTTCAGAGTATGCACTGCCTGGGCTTGCTCGATATTCCAAATTTTCAGCGTTCTGTCAGCGGACGCCGAAACAACGTGCTTGCCCTCCGGGGATATAGCTACACCCGTGACCCAATCCTCATGGCCGGCAAGCGTGGATAGTTCTTTTCCCTGCTCGATATCCCAAACCTTCAATGTTTTATCAACGGAGGCGGAAATTGCTTTTCGTCCATCTGGTGTCAGCGCGACGCTTGTCACCCAAGCATTATGACCGGCGAGGGTGTAGAGTTCTTTCCCTTGCTCGATATCCCAGACTTTTAAGGTTTTGTCAGCGGATGCAGAAATCGCTTTTCGTCCATCTGACGTCACAGCTACAGTCCAGATTAAGTCGGTATGACCCTTGAGCGTATTGAGTTCTTGACCCTGCTGCATGTCCCAGATTTTCAAGGTTTTATCAGCAGAGGCAGAGATAGCTCGCTTGCCATCTGGGGTAAGGACAACGTGGGAAACCCAATCTGTATGGGTTTTGAGGTGGTGTAGTTTCGTCCCTTTTTGCACATCCCAAATAATCAGGGTGTCATCGCGGGAGGAGGAAATGGCCCGCTTCCCGTCTGGCGTTATTGCCACTGCCGTTACCCCGTAGGTATGCCCCTTGAGGGTTTTCATTTCAGAACCCCAGCGCAAATTCCACACCTTTAAGGTGCTGTCAGCGGAGGGAACTTGCACTTTCAAGGCGCGATCGCCTGCGGCGGTGATCGCCACTTGTCCATTTGGCGTTACCGCGATCGCATTTACCCAAGCCGTATTCCCCTTTAACGTGTTCAACAGGTACAAATGAGCGATCGAGCCGACGAGGACGGCCAGTAATGCGATCGCCAAGGGTAGCATCAGGTAAAGATTGCGATAAGCTCGTACCTTCCACGTTCCCAAAAATTTCTGGAACCCTCTCAACCGATACACATCGGGATCGGCTTGGTTAAGGTAGCAATGAAATGCTGTCGGTCGAAAGAATACCCAGTAGGCCAGCAGCCAATAGTGGCGAAGGTTCAACGGACTTAAAACTTCAGGCAGTTCACCACGGTAGATGGGAAATTTTGGCATCATCAACTGCACCTGGGATTTCGACTCAAATAAGGGTTTCAAACGCTGTTATAACCCGGAAACTCTCAGTATGCCCTCAGTAAGAGAGCGCCTTAAAGCATTAAACTAACTAAAGGTTTCATTATGTAGGGTCTGGAGATACTCTCGTTAAGCTGTGCGGAAAATTGTCATTGCCGGTAACTGGAAAATGTACAAAACTCAAAGGGAAACCTCTGAGTTTTTAAAAGGCTTTATGCCTGAACTAGAGCTGACTCCTGAAGATCGGGAGGTCATTTTGTGCGCTCCCTTTACAGACTTGGATGTCTTGTCCAAGAGCTTGCACAATAGCCGCGTGCAGCTAGGAGCTCAGAACGTTCACTGGGAGGACGAAGGAGCTTACACGGGCGAGATTTCCGGTTTGATGTTGACCGAAATCGGAGTTCGTTACGTCGTTGTCGGTCATAGCGAACGGCGTCAATACTTTGGGGAAACTGATGAGACAGTCAACAAGCGGCTTTTGGCTGCTCAGCGTCACGGGTTGACCCCCATCCTTTGTGTGGGCGAAACCAAGCAACAACGGGATGCTGGTGAGACGGAATTGCTGATTAGTAGTCAGTTGAAAAAAGACCTCGTGGATGTCGATCAGCAGAATCTCATAATCGCCTACGAACCGATCTGGGCGATCGGGACTGGCGACACCTGTGAGGCGTTGGAGGCTAATCGGGTGATTGGTTTGATTCGGAGTCAACTTAAGGTTGCTGATGTACCCATTCAATATGGCGGTTCCGTTAAGCCAAACAATATTGATGAGATTATGGCTCAACCCGAAATTGATGGTGCGCTCGTAGGTGGGGCCAGCTTGGAGCCTGCTAGCTTTGCCCGAATTGTCAATTACAAATAGTTGTTGGTTTTTAGTTGTTGGTTGTTTGTCTTTTCCTCTCAACTAATAACTAATCACCAATCACCAATGACAAATTACCAATCACCATTGAGTATTCGAGGACGTTCTTTCCATTGGGGAGAACGGACGTATTTAATGGGCGTCTTAAACGTGACGCCGGATAGTTTTAGTGATGGGGGTGACTTTTATGCCCCAGCTACTGCCTTAGCGCAAGCTGAGCGGATGGTAGAGGCAGGGGTAGATCTTATCGATATTGGCGGTCAATCCACTCGACCGGGTGCCGATCAAGTTTCTCTGGAACAAGAACTCGATCGCGTGCTGCCAGTGGTGGAGGCAGTACGTTCAGCCTTGAGCGTACCGATTTCGGTTGATACGACACGAGCCTCTGTAGCCCAACAAGCGGTTGAAGCGGGAGCCGATATCGTGAATGATATCTCCGGCGGCACGTTTGACCCCGAAATGCTACCCGTTGTTGCTCAGCTTGGTGTGCCAATTGTATTGATGCATATGCGGGGAACGCCGCAAACGATGCAGCAATTCACGAATTATCAGGATTTAATCGGCGAAATCTACGGGTTTCTAGACAAACAACTTGCGATCGCGATTCAAGCTGGAATTAAGCGATCGCACCTCCTGATTGACCCCGGCATCGGCTTTGCCAAAACCGGCGAACAAAATCTAGAAATCTTGCGGCAACTGCCAGCATTCCGTTCTCTCGGCGTTCCGATTTTAGTGGGCGTATCTCGGAAAAGTTTTATCGGTCGCCTAATCGACCAACCCGACCCCAAGCAACGAGTCTGGGGAACAGCCGCTGCCTGTTGTGGAGCGATAGCGGGTTCGGCAGACATCCTCCGAGTTCATGACGTTGCTCAAATGCGTGATGTCTGCCGCGTTGCTGATGCTATCTGGCGAGCTGGAGATTGAGCGACCAGTAAACTCAAACCGTCAGTCTATCAACTGGCGGTTGAGCTTCAATCACTGATGGGAAATTTCCGCGATCGCTCCTATCTAATTAGACCCATTTCCGCGACCACTATCGCCTGGGGAATCACCACCCCCAATCAAATCCGTCACCGCTTCGGTTAACGATTTCGGGTCCATAAAGACGATTTTTGTATTGGGGCTTTCACTCAATTTCTCATTAGCATCGACATAGCGTTGAGTGACCAAAAACTGTAACACTTGCCGACTATTAGGCTGCGATTGCAGGGCTTGGGAAATCCTCTCAATCGCCTCCACGGTACCCTGCGCTTTGAAAATCTCGGCTTGCTTCTCACTTTCAGCCGCCCGTGCCTTCGCTAGTGACTCTAAAACTTCTGCAGGTGGTGAAATATTTTGCACTTCGACCCGAGTCACCTTCACTCCCCAACTAGCCGTGGCTTCATCTAATTGCTGTAGAAGATTGCGATTAATATCTGCTCTGGAGGAATAGGTTTGGTCTAGTTCCAGTTCGCCAATTGTAGAGCGCAGCGTCGTTAAGACCAAATTTTCCAGTGCTGTCTCAACATCTTCCACCGCATAAAAGGCTTTTTCCAGATCCAATATCTGCCAGAACAGGACGGCATCAACAATTACAGAAATATTGTCCTTAGTGATAGCCTGCTGGGGGTCAATATCCAAAACCTGTTCCCGCATGGTCTCTTCTACTGCAATTCTGTCAACAAAAGGAATGATGTAGTTCAGACCAGGTTCAAGTTTTCTTTGATACTTGCCCAGGCGTTCTACCAGGGCTTCGTTCCCCTCCGTAATAATTCGTGTCGAGCCAATGGTATACCCGACGACCACTAAGATCATGGGGGCAAGGATGGAAAGGATAGACTCCATAGTTTTTGTTCTCCAAACGAGGAGGTGAATTCATTGAGCGGGGTTGCGGCTTAAGCTTTAGTGCGATCCTTACTATAAGAGCACGGCTAAAAACAACTCTCTTTAACTAATTTCAACTTTAACCGTTGGTTGGTTGACTTGAGCGGAATTTACCTTAGGCTCTAGCTTTTGGCACAGGCTTGTGTCTGTTGACCAATCAGTCGATCGCGCATTAACCATCCACAACTTTTAAGGCTATCAGCCCCGATCCTAAAAATGTAGGGAGGGTTCATAGCATTGCAACTAAGCCGAATTTTGCCCCAAAGGCGACGCGATCGCAAACTTAGTGTTACCCCTTCTGTGTCAAAGACAGAACAATCTGAATTTTTATAACTCAGATAATATTAATATATGCCGATACGGTTTGTACGAGTATCAAAATAGTATTCAACACTCTATGCCAAACTCATCTCTCAACAGCTGTCAGACCACATCCCACATTTAGCAACCAAGCATGCCGTTGCCGTTTACCAATATGAAGGGTAACTGGATTAAATTCATTTACGAGCAAGATATCTACGTGGTCGATTTGGACTGTATCTGTACTTTTGTTTGTGCTGAAAACGGGCGCTTAATATTTTGGCTACCGGATGGTAAGGTTCAGATTATTATTCACCCCAAGAGTAATTCACAAGTCTATCAACAAATCTTAGACTACCTTGAAAATCTAGCTGAACAATTTCCCTTGCCTGTTTCAAGAGCCAGATTAGATAGAGTTTCTCCGGATAAGCTGACTAACAGCGAAATTTCCCAGCAAGGCGGGTCTGACGAAAGAATAGTGCCAGAGCCGGAACTGGACGTACACGCTAAGTGATAAGCTCGCTGTGCATTCAATGTTAACGGGCAACGGGGAACGGGGAACAGGCAGGTTAGGACAGGGGATTTAAGCCCCTCCCAATACCTTCTTCTTAAAAGAATGGGCTTCAAACCCTTTGCAGGAGAATCGAAAGTAAGAACTTCTCATCTGGCGAGTTACCTCACTGTTGCCTGTTGCCTATTCCCTGTTCCCTTTTGGTGAGGAGTGACGCTTTAAACACTAACGCGATCGCATTACGGCACGAACGTCTGTTTAAAGAAATGCAAGGTTTTTGGACTCTCCAGTCAAGGACGAAGTATCTTTTTCTAGATGAAGCCTGAGCTCGACTAGAGACAGTAGAGCATTAGAGTACATGTAGTTTATATCAAAAATCCTCACTAATCTGCACGATGACCTCAGAATCAACCATAGAATCAATCCTTCAAGAAAAGCGTTTTTTTGAGCCTCCTGCTGAGTTCTCCCAGAAGGCTCATATTAAAAGCCTGGACGATTACCAGAAACTCTATGAAAAGGCGAAAGCCGACCCTCAGGCGTTTTGGGCAGATTTAGCCGAACAAGAGTTGCACTGGTTCCAGAAGTGGGACACAGTGTTAGATTGGCAACCCCCGTTTGCCAAGTGGTTTGTCGGGGGGAAGATTAATATTTCTTACAACTGTCTTGACAGACATCTCACGACATGGCGTCGGAATAAAGCCGCGTTGATTTGGGAAGGGGAACCGGGAGACTCGCGAACTCTGACTTATGCTCAGTTGCACCGGGAAGTTTGCCAGTTTGCCAATGTCTTGAAACAGTTGGGCGTGCAAAAAGGCGATCGCGTCGGGATTTACATGCCGATGATTCCAGAAGCGGCGATCGCAATGCTAGCCTGTGCCAGAATTGGTGCTGCTCACAGCGTTGTCTTTGGGGGATTTAGTGCTGACGCCTTGCGCGATCGCTTAATCGACGGTCAAGCCAAGTTAGTAGTGACAGCCGATGGTGGTTGGCGCAAAGATGCGATCGTTCCCCTCAAACAGCAAGTAGACAAAGCATTAGCCAATGATGCCGTGCCGACGGTCGAAAACGTCCTAGTTGTCAAACGCACAGGTCAGCAAATCGACATGGAAAGCGATCGCGACCACTGGTGGCATGACTTGCAGCAGGGGGTGTCAGCCGATTGCCCTGCCGAACCAATGGACAGCGAAGATATGCTGTTCATTCTCTACACCAGTGGCAGTACTGGCAAGCCAAAGGGCGTTGTCCATACGACTGGAGGTTACAACCTCTACACCCATATAACAGTGAAATGGGCATTGGACCTTCAGGATACCGATGTCTACTGGTGTACGGCGGATGTAGGTTGGATTACGGGCCACAGTTACATTGTTTACGGTCCTCTGTCGAACGGTGCGACAACTTTGATGTACGAAGGGGCACCCCGTGGATCGAATCCTGGCGCATTCTGGGATGTGATTGAAAAGCATGGTGTCAATATCTTCTACACCGCACCTACGGCAATTCGTGCCTTTATTAAGATGGGCGAACATCACCCGAAAGCCCGCAACCTCTCCTCCCTGCGGTTGCTAGGAACGGTGGGCGAACCAATTAACCCTGAAGCCTGGATGTGGTACTACCGAGTGATTGGTGGCGAACGCTGCCCAGTTGTCGATACGTGGTGGCAAACGGAAACGGGTGGTTTTATGATTACCCCCTTACCGGGAGCAATTCCCACAAAACCAGGGTCTGCCACACTCCCTTTCCCTGGAATTTTCACAGATATTGTGAATTTGGATGGCAACTCGGTTAAGGATAATCAGGGGGGTTATCTAGTGGTGAAACATCCGTGGCCGGGAATGATGCGTACCGTTTACGGTGACCCCGATCGATTCCGTCGCACTTATTGGGAACACATTCCACCCAAGGATGGGCAGTACTTCTATTTCGCAGGGGATGGGGCGCGTTGCGATGAAGAGGGTTACTACTGGGTAATGGGTCGCGTTGATGATGTGATTAATGTTGCCGGTCATCGATTGGGAACGATGGAAATTGAGTCGGCGTTGGTGTCCCACCCCGCTGTTGCCGAAGCCGCTGTTGTGGGTAAGCCAGATGAATTGAAGGGGGAAGAAGTGTTTGCTTTCGTTACCCTGGAAGGTGACCAAGTTCCCAGTGAAGAGTTAGAGAAAGATCTGAAGCGGCATGTGGTGAATGAGATTGGCGCGATCGCACGTCCCGGTGAAATCCG
>DATNPT010000089.1:0-11888 GCA_036703075.1 Chroococcales cyanobacterium | reverse complement strand
TATTGGTTGTTAGTTGTTAAGGTCATTCTGACCGTTATCAATCAACTCAACATAACTGGTAGGGTGGGCATTGTTTCTTATCCTCGCGATCGGTTACGCGAGTTTTGATACGCAATGCTCACCTTGAATATATACTTCTCGTTACCGGCACAGGAGTTACGAACAAACTCTCTCACACTCTTATTTCTCCGTGTCCTCTGTGTACTCTGCGGTTCATTTTTTCATCATTGTGCGTAAGTCCTAGGACATAAAATTTAGGCGTCGAGCGAAAAATCTTCCCCCAACGCGAGAACCCCTAATTAAGAATTTTGATGACTAAACCGACGCTCTCGTGTCATAGACTTCTGACATACCTAAGCTCTGCATAGCTCCTCCATCTCAGTCTGTTGATGGGCGATCTTCTCCTCTCATCCTTCATAAGGGTTAGTTGGCTGGAAAAGTTTATAGAAGATACTAATAGAGAAAAAAAGAAATGATAAAGTTGTTAAGCTTACGCTTGAATTAACCAACACATTTCCCTCAAGCACCGAGGCTCAAACAGCGAACTGACGAGGAGTTGAGAGAGTTATCCATAAACTGCTACCTTAGATAGAACCGTTCAACAAGCAACAATGTAATCCCCAATGGGATATCATTGCGGTGAAATTCATGTTACGAACAAAGGGCGAAACTATGACGCAAGCACCTGTCTCTCCTGTGGTGCTAGTCATCTTAGACGGTTGGGGCCACCGCGAAGCAACTGATGGAAACGCCATTGCTGTAGCAGAGACACCTGTAATGGATAGCCTCTGGGCAGTTTACCCTCATACTCTCATTCGGACTTCCGCGAAGGATGTGGGGTTGCCAGACGGTCAAATGGGTAATTCAGAAGTGGGTCACTTGAATATTGGCGCTGGACGTGTAGTGCCACAAGAACTGGTTCGCATCTCCGATGCTGTAGAAGATGGTACCTTACAAGAAAATGCAGCTCTGTTAAAAGCATGCCAAGAGGTGAAGCGTCAGGGCGGTAAGCTTCATTTAGTCGGCTTATGTTCTGATGGCGGAGTGCATTCTCACCTCGACCATCTGCTGGGATTGCTAGATTTGGCAAAAGCCCAAGCAATGACTGATGTCTGCATCCACGCCATTACCGATGGTCGCGATACAAAGCCGACTTCAGGGGTTGAGGTGATCCAAACGCTGGAGGACTATATCAAAAAGGTCGGCATTGGACGCATTGTTACCATCGCTGGTCGCTATTACGCGATGGATCGCGATCGCCGTTGGGATCGCGTCCAAAAAGCGTATGAGGTCATGACCCAGAATGGCTCTGGGGACGGACGCTCTGCGGTTGAAGTGTTAAAGGCGTCCTACGAGTTAGGAATTACTGATGAATTTGTCCTGCCAACCCGGATTGAGAGCGGTGCGGTGGAAGCAGGAGATGGAATCATTTTCTTTAATTTCCGTCCCGATCGCTCGCGGCAACTAACGCAGGTATTTGTCGATCCAAACTTTAAGGAATTTGATCGGGAGCAAATTAAGCCTCTAACGTTTGCTACCTTTACTCAGTACGATCCCACATTACCTGTTTTGGTGGCGTTTGAGCCGCAGAACCTGAATAACATCCTAGGGGAAGTCATTGCCAAAAACGGTTTACGGCAATTTCGCACGGCAGAAACGGAAAAATATGCCCACGTCACTTACTTTTTCAATGGCGGTCTAGAAGTACCGTTTGAGGGTGAGGATCGGGAACTCGTTTCGAGTCCGATGGTCGCGACGTATGACCGAGCGCCAGCCATGTCAGCTGAGGAAGTAACGGATGTGGCGATCGGTGCGATCGAAAAACGTATTTACTCCCTAGTGGTCATCAACTACGCCAATACCGATATGGTGGGACATACGGGAAACATGGAAGCCGCGATTCAAGCGGTCGAAACCGTAGACCGATGTATCGGACGCTTAATTGAAAGCATTAACAAAGCAGGTGGCATGGCGTTAATTACCGCCGACCACGGCAATGCTGAATACATGTGGGATGAAGATGGCAATCCTTGGACAGCCCACACAACCAATCTCGTGCCGTTCATTCTGGTGGAAGGGGAAGGATTAAAAATCCCTGGACATGGTACAGAAGTTGCCTTGCGCGATGACGGGCGTTTGGCCGATATTGCCCCAACCATTCTGGAAATTTTGAACCTGCCCAAGCCAGCCGAGATGACGGGTCGTTCCCTCTTCCAACCCATTGGCTTTGAAGTCCGAGCTAATCGGACACCCGTGCGAGTTTCTCTCTAGGCACCAAAGCTGTTAGCATAGGCTAAAAGCGTTCTGCTCGCGAGTTTCATCAGAGTTTTTGTCATGACGATCGTTCAACTCCTACAAGCTGTTTGGTCACTGTCTGCGCTGGGTCTAATTGTTCTGGTATTGCTGCATAGTCCAAAAGGTGATGGAATTGGCGGTATCGGTGGTCAAGCTCAATTGTTTACTAGTACTAAGAGTGCAGAGACAGCTCTCAATCGAGTTACTTGGGCACTAGCTGTTATTTTTATTGGCTTGACGATTGTTTTGAGTGCGGGTTGGTTAAACCGCTAACGATTGAACCGCTAGGACGGTTTAGGTATTCGCCACATCTGGGTTGAAAAATCGCAGATAGACGCGGCTGAACACCGATTGCTCTCAGGTGGATCTGCGTCTATCTGCTCCTATCCATTCCAATCCGAAAAATGAGAGAAATCAAACGCAAGTTGAGGCGTCACCGAAAAAGCAACGGTTGTCGCCTTCTTTTGATTGGGATGGCGATAGTATTGTTGACTCAGTTACAGCAGGTACAGGCTCAGGACAATGCACTCCCGGCCTCTCTCCCAGCGCCTCAGACTCATCCTCTGCCTCTTACGCTGGAACAATGGCAAGATACAACCGGGAGTGGCGACTACTTCTCAGTTGTCAAGCCTACTCCGGTCGGATATTTAGTCTGGTGGCAGTTTCCCATTAAAGTTTACGTCCAGCGACCAATAGACTCAACAGAGTCACCGAGCAGCCTTCAGCGGTTTCAGAACTGGGTTGATGCGGTAGTCAAGGCAGTGCAGGAATGGAGTGCCTATTTGCCTTTAGCCATAGTCAAGCAACGAGAAGATGCGGATATCGCGTTTTTGCGATCGCGTCCTCCCATTGAAGCTACGATTAATCGTGAAACTGGACAATTCAATATCCCTCGCGCTCGTGCAGCCCAAACTCGCTACGAATTTTACCTACGTCCAGTAGGTAAAACAACCGAGCAGATTTTAGCGCATCGATTTACCATCCAACTCAGTCCCGACCAAACCGTTGACTACACGCTTGCCACTGCCCGTCACGAACTCGGCCACGCCCTCGGTATCTGGGGTCACAGTCCCCAACAAACCGATACCATGTACTTTTCCCAAGTCCGTCGTCCACCCCAAATCTCGACTAGAGACATCAATACACTCAAACGGATTTACGAACAGCCAACTCGTGTAGGCTGGCCGTTGACTGCTCAGCCCCGTGGTGAATGATTACCCTAAGAGAGGGTGAAGTGGGAGCAAGGTGTGAGGCAACTATGGCAAAAGGCGATCAAATTTATGTGCTTCGAGAGCTTCTCAACATTCAGGGAGTTTACGAGCATCATGGCATTGACTGTGGAGATAGCAGCGTAATCCATTTACGCAAACGTACTGAAACCATTGAGCGCACCTCTTGGGCTACGTTTATTTATGACGCGAAATCTAAGGTGCATATCAGGCAATACCGGGCTTGTTTTTTACCAGACGTAGTGGTTCGTCGAGCAGAAAGCCGATTAGGCGAGAGACATTACAACCTGCTGTTCAATAACTGCGAACACTTTGCCACTTGGTGCAAGACAGGTGTGAGCGAGAGCCAGCAAATCAAGGATTTCACTCCTATAATTGCTAGTATCAAAACCGATAATTTGTATCAGCCCATCCAGGAAGCCCTGCAAGCGACTGACCGAAACAACGCATCGCAGATGTTGAACAAAGCTTTAGCCGATATCAAGGTAGTTTGGGACAGCATTCAGCCGTCTTACAACGAGGCAGTTCGCGAGATGAACGTCTGGGAGCGAGTTGCAAGGCAAGCACTCAAGCAAGGCAGAGAAGACTTAGCGCGTGCGGCACTCCAGCGCAAGCTCAGCTATAAGAAACTTGCCACCGAACAGAAAGCGCAGTTGGATAAGTTAGCAACAATGACAGAAACCCTCATCCGTAACAAGATGAATTTGTAATGAATCTTGCATATTGGTATAGGATGTAGGGGATGTGGGTTAAACGCGCATCAGAACTGACACCAGAAGAAAAAGCTGAGTTAGCCCAGTATTTACCTCAAGAAATTGATGTCAATACAATGGCAGATATTTTCTATTCAGTGTGTCAAAACTTTACTACGCTGAAAAAAAAGTATGGCAACGTAGAGCCTTGGGACATTGATGCCGACGTCGTGAAAACGTTTCTGCTCAGCTTGTCTAACTTTGAACTAGAGACTTGTAGAATCAATCAAAAGCAAATTATTCCGCTCGATCGCGTACTTTCAAAACCTTGGAATAAGTGGCGCTTGGCTTTGGCTCTAGCTCATCTGGAGATAAAACAAACAGCACTGCCCATTCGAGTTTATGCGTATAAGATTGAAGGCACGGGTTATTGGTACGTCGTGAGCGACGGGATGCATCGAGCGACTGCCGCTAAGATGATGGGATACTCAGAAATCCAGGCAGAAGTAATTCGAGAAATTGTGCTTGATTGTGCGACTCTTCGCAAAAGATGCCGTAAGTCCCCTAGAGCAAATTATTTGTTAGAGGTTCTAGGGATAAGAAAGTCTTTACGAGGTATGCTGGGATTAATTTGGAACCTCGTTAAAAGTACTAAATCTGAATTAGATGATTGAGCAGTTGACCCTCTAGTTCAGTTGGGTAGGATAGTGGCTTTTAGCTTTGGTAAAATTGCCCTTCAATCCGCGATAACTGCTCGTCGATTTCAAAATGGTTGCATTGCTCCCACTTATCTGCGATCGACAAAATTTGCCCGATGAGAGAGTAGGCGTCCTGTGAATAGGACAATTCGACCCTTGCCCAATCGCCATCCACTATAGCGCTATCTTCTATAGTGGCAAGGCTCTGCTCTAGTTCGGATCTAATGTCTTTGAGTAATTGACCTAGACGTTTTGCGTTGCGTTTTTGAGCTTTGGCTTGTTGACGTGTAAGTAACATATTGATTTTTTTGACATCTTCTGCTAATACTTCAACAGTAGAAAGTCTATGTCTTCCGGATAAAATACAATGTGTAACTTTTTCAAGTGACTGTGTGCCTTGGGGTAAGGCTAGGGCAATTTTAGGGGCTACAGTCATCTAGTGGGTGCCAATTTGCCAACTGGCAGTGTTTTTCGTAGTTAAGCGATCGCACTCAGTCTTTATGCTGGTGTATGTCTTGTCTCAAGATGCATCGCATCCTGCCTTAATTTTCTGTCCCTTCATCTTTTGAGGCAAGGTCGAGCTGCGCGGATGGGTAGGTGTTTTTTGCAGGGGGTCTTGAAAGATAGCTGAACCGCTTGCTAATATTGCTTTTGAAGCTCGCTCCCCCAATTTCTCATCCGTGCAATTCCTAAGAAGCTTGCTGGGACTAGTTTTGAGCTTCTTTCGTCCATCGAGTCTCGCCAAACCCAAAGCCTGAAACGTAACAATTTTCCTCAGCCGCGCATCTGAACCATGAAAACTATATATTTCAAACCTTTCAGGTGTCTGCGGTTCCAATCAAACTTAATCCCTATCAGGGATTGAAACCGTCGAGGGCAGCAAATTTGATTATCAAGAGTTTTGCTTCAGGGTTCCAATCAAACTTAATCCCTATCAGGGATTGAAACAGGTTTTCGATCTCTTAGTCCAGTGGGGCTACAGTTCCAATCAAACTTAATCCCTATCAGGGATTGAAACTGTCGAAGGCTGTATCCGCATCTTCCCTGCCCTGTTCCAATCAAACTTAATCCCTATCAGGGATTGAAACAAGATTAGTTCTTGACACGCACTTTCCAAATGGGAATCACGGGTTTCAATCAAACTTAATCCCTATCAGGGATTGAAACGACCAGCCCCTTGGGCGAGTCTCCAGCCACCGGCGCTAACGTTCCAATCAAACTTAATCCCTATCAGGGTTAGAAATTTTTCGAGGAATTTTGATCGCAAACTCAGTTCCCTGACCTACAGTACTCGAACACCGCAACTGTCCACATTCATGTCTTTTCTCAATAAACTATGAACCATGAACACCTCGCCGCCATGAACCAGATTTAAGATGAAGATTCTGGAGATGAATTGCCGGAGCGATTGCGGCGATGTTGCTCCAGATTTTGCAGGTTTTGCTGAAATTGCTGTCGTTGTTCTGCTGTTAAAACTGGCTCTACGCGATCGCGATACGATTGTTCCAGTTGCTGGAGTTTTGCCTGTTGTTCGGTCGTGAGTTGAGGTGGAGGAGGGAGGATGGCTCGAAGCTGAGGCTGCATCTCTTGCATAATTTGCTCGATCTGCGCTTGCTGTTGAGCAGTTAACTCAATTCCTTCTAGTCCAGGGAAGAAAAGTCTGGGTTTGGATGGAGGCGTTGGACTTGTAACGCGATCAAGTGATGAAGTAGAGTCTTGAGCGAGAAGTGGATGGGACGTTGTTGCGAGCGCACACAGCGTAGCACCAAACGCGATCGCTCCAACGAGGCTGGGGACGAATTTAAGTTTCATAAGCATCCTTGTAAATTTAGAATTACAAACGCCTTTGCGTTCAACACCTAAATCCTAGAAATTTACATCAGTAAAGTCATAGAACGAACATCCCAAATCCTTCTAGGGCTAAAGTCCTGAGTTGGAATGGTACTTTAGTTCAATTCAATATCATTAAATTGGTCTCTCCAGGAACTGAAATTCAGCTTATACAACAAAACGATTTAGATAAGATGCAAGTTTAGGGATTGCAGTACATACATTGTGCAGGGTCAGCTTTTTCCAGACCATCTGGAAATAAGACTTCCTGCTGAAACTTGCATTTTTTACAGTAATAAGTTACAGCACGAGTGAGTTCAGTTGAGAAATTGCACAGCGCACAAGGTAAACCCTTTTTCCGTTCAATCACCTCAAACCCCAACCAATTACATTTTGGACACACTTGATTAATTTTTTTAATTAAGTCATGTGTTGCTTTTTCGATAGCCTTCATTCGAGTAGGGTTATAAAGCGCACGCATGTCTGTCTCAACATGAACTGTACCGTTACACGACTGAGCTAAAGCTTGAGTAACGGCATCAAAGAGCTGTTCTTTTGTGGTTATCCCCTTGACAACTTCACTTTCTTTTATACTATTTTGTTCGACCATTACGACTAATCCGTGTTCTGGAAAGCCAGCTTTTAGAGCGAACTCATAGGCTTCTTCAATACTTTTAACTTGCTTGTGACTGTAGTTAGTGTTTGTCGAAAATTCTTGACCAACCAGTTTTATATTATGAGTTTTATCTAACAGAACCATGATTTCTCTATTACAGGGGAGATAGGACACAAGCGGATGGGGCCCAAAGGTTCCTTCACTCGCTAAGGCTAAACTTTCACCTGTCAAGGCTAAACCTTTCTCAGCTTTCAGAATTGCCGCTTCCAATTGATCGCCCGTGCGCTTGATTTCCCGCGTGAAAGTACCAAATGCATCGGTATCAAAGTTCTCTGGAACTACTACTTTTATGCCTAAGTGCTGTTCGAGTAAAGGTGCAATTACCTTTTCTTTGTGGTGCATCGTGGCGAGTATACCCACTCGATCGACAAACAAGGCATTAGAGTTCATATAAAATCTGGAATACAAGCTCTTTATTAATTGACTAGGTCGTCGGTTTACCTATCTTTTATTAGGTATTAGGAGTAAGGGCAAAGCATTCGGGAGCGATTGATTCCTCAACCCTAGTACTCCTGTCCGGAATGCTCCGCCTTTTCATATCAATTCAGGTCAATCTCTTCCCCGCAAGCGCTTATAGTGCCGACTGCAAGGCGGCTTTAGCTTCCCGAGCAACTTCCTCTTGGCCATCCTGGGCTAAGGCTTCCAATGTTGAGCGAGCTTCGTCACCACCCAATCGGTTGAGCGCTTGTACGACCCGATAGCGTATTTGCCAATCAGAATTTGTTGCAAAGGGAATTAATAAAGGTATGGCACGCGCATCACCCAATTCTCCCAGAGAACTAACCGCTGCTGTTTGGATAAGACCGATATTAGAGTTGAGTGCTTCCTGCAATAATTCAAACGATCGCGGATCGCCCAGTTCTCCCAGCGCGGCAATAATACTAAACTGCACTAACCACTCAGGAGTCCGGCGATAAAGATCTTGCAAATCGTCGTAGGCTTGTGTAAGCTTTAGCGCTCCCAATGCGTCTGCGGCGGCGGCTTGCACATCAGGTTCCTCGTCATTCAGGAGGCGATCGCGCAGGATTGTCAACGACGCTTGCAAATCCTGACCCCCTAGAGTATCCATCTGACTCACTGCCGCATACCGAACCCGTGTATTTTTGTCAATCACCACAGGCTGAATTAACTCAAAGGCGACTGATGGTTCTAGTTGGCGCAGTTGATTGACTCCACTAATACGCTGACCATAATCCTCAGAACTTAGCAGCTCTTGGACAGATTCACGAGTAACGCTCATTGGTAAATGTTTGTTATTGATGATTTAGTAATTTAATCAAAGCAGAAGCGATCGCTTGGTTAAAGTCCAAGTTTCGCGCTCCCCTTCTCAATGAATTAAACCAGGAATTGGCGACTCGAAGGCAAGAAAGTTATGTATTGACTGAATCATTGAACTCAGCCGCCATCGCCCGCACAATATCTCCAGGGGTGAGGATGCCAATCACCTTATCTGTATCGTCAGTCACTGCCAACCTACGAATTGATTTCTCTTGCATCAACTTCGCCGCTTTCCGCAAGGGTTGATTGGGCTTTACGGTAACCGGATCGGTGCTCATGACTTCCCCAACCGTCTGTCCCAGCGCTTTATGCAGTTCGTGCTCGTGGCGAGCTGGATTTTCCAGAAAAATTACGCTGTCTAGAAACATGATATATAGCGGTGGCTCCACTCCTGTTTCTTGCCACAATAAATCTGTCTCTGAAATCACGCCTACCAATTTGCCTACATCATCCACTACCGGCAAACCACTAATGCGTTGTTCTGCAAGAATCTTGATTGCCTCCTTGATTGGCGTTTGCGGTTTCACCGTGATGAGGTCACGGCTCATGACATCGGCAACGGTCTTTGCCATACTCAGGCTGTTTGTTTTTTATAGATCACTTAATCATTGTAAGGAATTGCGAGGTGCTATTCGATCGGCTCAGACTCTTGACTAATTCTTGGCTCGGAACACAACGTACTCTATGACTTTTCAATACACTAACGCTTTCGTTACGCTAGCAGCCAATGACATTGAAACTCTAATCCAGTTTTATTCTCAGTTGCTAGAGCAAGAACCTAAGTCCTACATTTCCAACGTTTATGCTGAGTTCCAATTGTCTGGCGTGCGCCTCGGCATCTTCAAGCCGAAAGAGAATCACCGCGCTGAATTCTCAAACTCGGCGCAAAGTGGTATAAGTTTGTGTTTAGAGGTCAATGACTTAGAAGAAGCGATCGATCACTTAAGAGTCATGGGATACTCACCCCCAGGAGAAATTGCTACAGCCTCTCATGGAAGAGAAATCTACGCCTACGATCCAGCAGGTAACCGCCTAATACTACACGAGTTGAGTTGAAAGTCAAAAAGTTTATTGTTAGCAATACTAAGGGTTAATAGCAAAGAACTACAAATAGTCGATTATCACAGTAAAGATAAAAAAACTGTATATTAGCAATAGCAAAGGCATCACCCGCGCTACACATGGACGAGGGGAACGTACAAATATTTCTCGTACCCACATTGATACCGCCGCTCCAAATGCCAAACTCGAACTGAGTACAAGGAAAGGCCATTGGGGCGTATACCAACACCTCACAAGTAGAGCGGTCGCCAATGACACCATTACATACTCAACAAACTCCGGTGGATTGGACTGAGTGGACAGAACTAAAGTACGCCACCAAAATTGCCAAGCTCTCATTGTTAGTTCTTAGTTGCCAGGTTTAAAAACAACGACTAATTTCCCAAGACAGGGTACTCGTTACGATAAGTCAGCCTCGTCGGTTTCGCTACCTCTCTCGGAGCGAATTTCGAGAGTCTGTCGCTTGGTAGTGAGATGATTATGTTGCTGTAACTCGATCAGAGCTGCCTGGGTTTCAACTTGAGAAAATTCGACATAGAAGCGACTGACGCTGAGAAAGGGTTCGGGTGTCTCCAAGATAACAACGCGATCGCACCATTGGGTCAACCACTGGATGATTCCAACTGGTGCTACTGGCGCACAAATCCAAAGCTGTTCTGGTTTATGGGCTTTTAGCGCTTGCGCTGCCGCTACTATCGTCATGCCAGTGGCAATTCCATCATCTATCAGGAGCGCTAAGGCACCTTCAGGATTTACTTGAGGACGACCACTGGAGAGTTGGTCTAACTGAGTTCGGGCTTTTTCTTGAGCTTCGCGTAAGGCAGTTTCCCGCCAGTTAGAATTTTTTGTTCCCCATCCCAATTGCCGCGACCAAAGTACCTGTCCTTGTGAGGTGACAGCCCCAACAGCCAATTCTGGATTTTTGGGAGTTGTAATTTTTTTAGCTACCACAATATCTAGAGGACAATTGAGTTGACGCGCCACTGGTGCTGCTATGGGGATGCCGCCCCGAGGGAGTGCGTACACAATAGGGGACACACTAATACCAGACTCTTTGAGTTGAGCCACAAGGGTGAGAAGCAATTGAGCTAGCCGCTCCCCAGCATCGGCGCGATCGCTAAACAGCGGGGCAGATGGCATGGTGTCCTCCGGCATTTAACAGCTTGCCCCCATCATGACTGATTTTTTGCAAGCTGCTTTGTTCTCAACGAAAATTTTTTTACGAAAATCTTACTTTGTGGTCATTACTCGCTGTTAGTATCAATCCACTCTAGAATTTATAGGGTCTTAATGCTCTACTGACACTTTGTGCATTCTGCCCTGCTACAGATACGCTAAGCGCCATGTCCGACGAACAACAAATGAGCCTTTTTGATGAGCCAGCATTCAGCGATTCAACACCCCCTGCCGTCCAGTATGAGCTCATTCCTACCGATGCTAAAATTCCCATCCCTCCTGGTACTTACGATTCATTAGTGCCAATTGCACAACATTGCAACACTTGCCATCGATGTGACTTAGGAGCAACCCGTACCCATGCTGTTGTTGGTCGGGGGAACCCCGAAGCCCCAATCATGATTATTGGGGAAGCACCGGGTCAAAACGAAGACGAAACGGGATTACCATTTGTAGGCAAGGCGGGACAACTGTTAGAGAAAATCTTGGCTTCTGTCCAACTTGACACCGAGAAGGATGTCTATATCTGTAATATGAACAAATGCCGTCCGCCGAGTAACCGAGCTCCTACACCTGAAGAGGTGGAAGCTTGTAAACCTTATTTATTAGAACAAGTTCGCCTGGTAAACCCACAGATTATTCTCCTGACTGGTGCTACAGCAGTAAAAGGGTTAACTGGTGATAAACGTGGTATCACCAAAATTCGCGGCACTTGGCTGGAGTGGGAGAGACGTCTGTGTATGCCAATTCTCCATCCAGCTTATCTACTGCGAAATCCTTCACGAGAAAAGGGAAGTCCAAAATGGCTGATGTGGCAAGATATCCAAGCAGTACGCGCCAAATTCGATGAAATTATTTCCAGCCAATAGATGTCTAAGAAGTGTCAAAAGTTGCTTCGATCCCCCAGCCCCTCTTTTTAAGCACAGCTAATTCATTGTGAGGAGGGAAAAAT
>DATNPT010000031.1:0-10141 GCA_036703075.1 Chroococcales cyanobacterium | reverse complement strand
TGATAGCGTCTATGCCGATGAAGGAAAGCTCAGGCAGATTTTCACCAATCTACTCTCTAACGCTTTCAAATTTACTGAAACCGGTGAAATTCGTATTCGGGCGATTAAACTAGCAAACGAGCCGACTGTAGAAATTAAAGTGTCTGATACCGGTATCGGTATTGAAATGAGCCAACGAGAACTCTTATTAGAACCATTTGTTCAAGAGGATGGTTCGATCAAACGACGTTATGGTGGTACGGGTTTAGGTCTAGCAATCTGCCAACGGTTTGTAAAACTGATAGGGGGTACGATTCAGTTAGATAGTCCTGGGAAAAATAGAGGAACGACAGTAACCCTTACACTTCCTTACCCCAACAGCTCCGAGTGAGTTTCAGTGCCAGATAGTTATTAGTAACTGGGGGGCAAAGTTTCAATATTAATATTAGCTAAGAACTAAGAAGAGTGCAGTGTGGCAGGAATAAGCGACTAGTGAACAACGGAGCTAAAAATAGAAAGTATAAACCTTTCTTCCTTCTACCCTCTACCCTTTGCCTTCTGCCTTCTTGTACTACTGCCTTGTCTTGATAAAGAAGGAGGTGCGACGTGAATATTCTTCTTGTGGATGACGATCTCGTGGTTGCAGAAACTACTGCAACACTGATTGAGTGTATTGGCGGTCATCGAGTTCATATCACAGACGAACCTACTGAGGTTTTTCAGCAGTGCCAGTCTGGAACTGTTGATTTGGTAATGATGGATGTTAATCTGCCGGGAGCGCAATGGGAAGGCAAGCTAGTGAGCGGAGCCGACTTATCGCGTTTACTCAAAACTCAACCCAAGACAGCTAAAATACCCGTTATTTTATTAACAGCCTATGCTCTAGTCAATGAACAACAACAGCTTTTAGAAGTGTCTCAGGCAGATAGTTTTTATGCTAAACCGATTCTAGACTTTGAGTCACTTTTAGATAATCTCACTCAACTGGTTCAAAAAAACTGAGCAATAATAATGTTCTTGGCATTATCACCTAGATGAATTGACGCTTTTTCTCTCTAAAGGAATAAAAACAATGCGTAGTATTGCCTTGATAGATGATAATGATTGCTTTTGTCAAGTTATGCAATGTTTTTTAAGCAACTATTTCGACTTTCACTGCTTTACAGATACTAATCTCTTTTTAGAGGCCATTCGATCGCATAAATACGAGCTAGTTCTTGTCGATTTTAGTATTGTTCCTACCCATCAGATGTTAATTCATAATGGATGCGAACTGATTGAATATGTAAAAAAAAACTTGGAGCAACCTCCTCTCCTCGTTTTATTCAGCGGCTGGATTAGCAATCAGCCCATAGCAGAAGGTAAAAAGCTTTGTCCTATAGCCGATGGGTTTGTCGCCAAAGATTCGGGCATAGATGAAATTTTGCACCAAATTAGTACACTCCTTGCCTCCCAACCTATTGCATCGGAGTGTTAGCGTCTTTTTAGTTAGGCATAAGAGTTAAGCTACGTTAGGAAGGCTTTTCTTTTTCCCTGTTAGTATCAACTCACAGCTAGAACAGAACTGTTTCTGAGGAGGTTAAAACTGGTAGAGCATTGGGTAACAACTCATCTTGATTGAGTTCTCTCAGGGCAGCTTCTAGATCGTGCGTCAGCTGTTGGGTACTTTTTTTGACTGACTTCGTGCAGTAATCAGCGACCTGAATCGGAGTGCCAATCGTAACCGTGACATCAGAGCGCCAGTGGGGTATGGGATGGCTGTAACGAATACTAATGGGTACGATCGCTACATCCATACCCGGTTTACTCGCTTCCACCTGTAGAGCAATTCGAGCCATACCGGGCTTGAGGGGCTGAACGTAACCCTCCCGAAAAATATTGCCTTCAGGAAACATAACTAACGCTTCTCCGTTGCGGAGGAGTTCGACGCTATGGCGAAAACTGCTAATCCCTGGCTGCTTGGTATTTACGGGGAATCCCCCCACATTACGGATGAACCAGCCCTGTAGACCTTTCATTTCATCCTCCGACACCATATATCGCAAGTCACGTCCGGTAACGGGTTTACCAGCCGCGTAAGGGATGACCAACGCATCCCAACGAGAGCGATGGGTGGGCGCTAAGATAACTGGCCCTGTCTTAGGGATATTTTCTTGTCCTATTACTTTCAGACGACGGAAGTAAGACGGCAAGACTACTCGACGACCCAACGGATCGAGAATTGAGGTTAACCACTGACAAACATGGGAATTAACAGGCGTCGCTTTTGCCGGAGTTGACATCTTTGCAGAGTGTTCTGCCGGTTTTGTGATTGCTTGGGTTTGTTCGCGGTAGTCGAGCTGCATCATTAGGGATTAAGTGTTGTACTGCATCCTTATTTCCTCTCCTACCTTAAGTTTCTCTGCAATCCCTGTCTTCTACTAAGGGGACACTTCTATTTGTGTCCTGAGTTAGATCGTTCATTCCTTCGATCGCTTACGCCGTTGGGCAAACCAAGATTGGAGCTGTTGGCGACAAACCGATTCCATGATTCCGGCAAGAACTGGCAAGCGATGATTAGAGCAAGCACTATCAGGAAGATTAGCAACGGTACGAATCGTGCCAGTTTTGGGATCGTCTGCTCCATAGACGAGTAAACCCAACCGTGCCAGGATAATCGCCCCTGTACACATCGGGCAAGGTTCTAGAGTCACATAAAGGGTGCAGCGATTGAGATGCCAAGTTTGCAAAGCCTGTCCTGCTGCTCGCAGGGCGAGAATTTCAGCATGAGCTGTGGGATCTTTATCTCGCTCCCGGCGATTCTGGGCGGCAGCAATTAAGGTATTATCCCTATCAACGATGACAGCACCAACTGGTACTTCACCGGCATCCCCTGCTGACTGAGCAAGCGCCAGCGCCTCACTCATCCATCGCCGATGAATCAGATACGTTGGGTCATCCAGTTCCGGTGGTGGGATTTGCACAGATTACAGGTCGTACCGTCTCGGCTCGATCTGTCCGCGATCGACACTAACGCGATCGTAGCCCGTCGTGGGTCTATTCTGGAGGTCAAAGGTATCGCCGTTCTTCAGGGTCCAGACCTTATAGTCCAAGAAGGTCAAAGGTGTTCCGGATCTGCATTCCTCAGGTCTATGGTCGCCAAGCACGATGTATGCCGCACCGTCTCCTCTTACCCTCGCCAAACCTTTTTTGTCCACGACCACCGAAGTTCCTTCCTCTATCCCCACACCCAACGCACTCTTAGCTTTTCCATCCTCGATCTGACGAGCAACAAACGTGAGGAGGCGACCCATCCGGTGGCTAGTATCGAAATGCGTATCTACAATGACTGGTTCTAGGTTCGACCACTTAAAAAAGTCATAGGTGAAGCTGAGTTTACTGTTGTAGGGATTTGCTAGAGCCTCACTGGAACTCACTGAGCCATTGCAGGCGTTGTAAACGAAATTACCTTGAATCATTGCACCCGCGCTTGTTCCACCAATGCCCCCTCCCTTGGCAACCACCGACTCCACCGCCGTCTCTAGACCCGTTCCCTTGAAGTTCTGAATGTAGTCGCACTGATTGCCGCCAGCGAAGAAAAGCTCTTCTGCATTTTTCACCACCTCCACAACATCAGGTCTGTTGGCATCTTCAGGAGCAGTCAAAATCAGAGTTTCTACAGAGTTGACGCCTTTCATGTTGTAGATGGGTTCGTTGTAACCGTCATCCCCAGACGAACGGATGACAACAACGTCCACCTCAGTGGCGCAACTGGTGCAACCTCTCACCTGGTTAATCGTCCACTGAATCGCTGAGTCCACATCAGAGCCACCACCCCCCAAGTCATAGGCTGGTCCTGTCAAAGTAGGATTTACATCGGGTGAATCGCTAATTTCATAGCTCTTAACATTAGCTGTAGCCGGAGACACCAGTACTACCATCATCAGCACTAATGCCACTGCGCTCATCAAACACTGTCCGATGATTCTGTTAAGCCGATTAGGAGAGTCTGGAGAAACCATTCAACTTTCAACCCGTTGATTGCGATCGCTTTGGAGGGGCAGTGCCAACGGCAATTGCAATTACCGTTTAGGCAACAGGCTCAGCTAAGAGGGAGTCTAACTGACCTTTGCTATCTAGATCGTAAAGGTCATCGCACCCACCAACGTGTTGGTTGTTAATGAAAATTTGCGGTACTGTCCGGCGTCCGTTAGCACGTTCAGCCATCTTGCTTCTAGCCGCTTCATCGCCGTCTATTTTATATTCCTGAAAGTTAACGCCTTTCCACCACAGCAGCATTTTGGCTCGAATGCAGAACGGGCAAGTTTGCCAAGTGTAAATCTCAACGTTCGCTTTGACTCGTTCCGGGTGTCGCCCCAAGATGGGATTGAGAAAGTCCAGCATTTTTTTTAATGGATGTTTCCATACTTTTTCTTTAGCTTAAGTCGAATGTCAGTGACAATCGTAATAGTTAGTTGAACTCCAGCGATCGCGCCTATAGGTACACACCTCACCATCACATCTGATTGTCACGGTTATACGTGTCATACACATAATGTTCTTTAATCCCCGTTTACTTAGGAATTCTTAAGGTTTTTGGGCTGAAATGCTCAAAAATCGCAATAAAAATTGTCATACACCTCGCTAGTAGAGCAGAAAGTGCAGTAAAACTTTACACGACTCTCAGACTTCAGTGGCCTCTAGGGGTACCCCCTCTGGTAGACTTGAAAACTGGAACAGCCAGATAAAACATCGCAAAATCAAGCAGTTGGGAGAACGGGTGTCGTGGAAAATACACTAGGTTTAGAAATTATTGAGGTTGTCGAACAAGCCGCGATCGCTTCTGCAAAGTGGATGGGCAAAGGTGAGAAAAACACCGCCGACCAGGTAGCTGTGGAAGCCATGCGGGAGCGGATGAACAAAATATACATGCGCGGCCGCATCGTGATTGGAGAAGGGGAGCGAGACGACGCCCCCATGCTCTACATCGGAGAAGAAGTTGGTATTTGTACTCGTGAGGATGCCAAAACCTTTTGCAATCCAGACGAACTGGTTGAAATTGACATTGCGGTTGACCCCTGTGAAGGCACCAACTTAGTTGCTTACGGTCAACCCGGTTCTATGGCTGTGCTGGCGATTTCCGAGAAGGGAGGTCTATTTGCTGCGCCTGACTTTTACATGAAGAAGCTGGCAGCCCCCCCACAGGCAGCCGGTCATGTCGATATCAACAAGTCGGCGACCGAAAACCTGAAAATTCTCTCAGAATGTCTAAATCGCTCGATCGAGGAACTCGTGGTTGTCGTCATGAAACGCGATCGCCACAACGAACTGATTAAAGAAATTCGTGAAGCTGGTGCTAGAGTGCGGTTAATCAGCGATGGAGATGTCTCTGCGGCAATTTCCTGTGCCTTTGCCGGAACCAATATTCATGCCTTGATGGGAATTGGTGCTGCACCAGAAGGTGTGATTTCAGCGGCGGCAATGCGCTGCTTAGGCGGACATTTCCAAGGTCAGCTCATCTACGATCCGGCAGTAGTCAAAACCGGTCTGATTGGCGAAAGCAAAGAAAGCAACATCGATCGCCTCAAATCCATGAATATTAATGACCCAGATAAAGTCTACGGTGCTGAGGAGCTAGCCTCTGGTGAAACAGTACTGTTTGCGGCTTGTGGGATTACTCCTGGAACCCTTATGGATGGCGTTCGGTTCTTCCACGATGGAGCTCGGACTCAGAGCTTAGTTATATCCAGTCAGTCAAAGACGGCTCGGTTTGTGGACACTATCCATATGTTCAATCAACCCAAGTACATCCAATTACGGTAAGAGCAACGCGCTTGCCAGAAGGTCAACTAATTGGACGAGCAGTCGAACGTTACTTTCAACCCGAAAAGCAACCGTTCGCGGGCAAAAGAGATTTATTCCATCCATCGACAGCCCAAAGCGATCGATTAGTTGAGAGCCAGAGTAGGGGCATTACATTCAGCCTTTAAACTAGGCTTAATTGCAGCCGTTAGCATTAGTGCTAGCGGCTCTCGTTAACATTGGTGGTAGCATCGAAACGCCTACCTGTTTCCAAACGTCCCTACCTGGTTTAAATAAAATCTTTTTCAAAACACTGAATTTGATGGTTAATTTAGTCTAAATTTTGAGAATTAGACTACTGTCACCATCCATACGTAATTAACAAATATCTTGACATTTGACCGAAAAAGCCGACGAATTTTGGGAGAAACATGAATATTGCAGTCGTAGGTCTCAGCCACAAGACAGCGCCCGTTGAAGTCCGGGAGAAACTCAGCATTCCTGAAGCGAAAATGGAAAGCGTTACCCAGGAACTACTGAGTTATCCTCACATCGAAGAAGTCGCGATACTCAGCACCTGCAATCGCCTAGAAATTTACGTTGTTGCCAAAGAAACCGAACAGGGCATTCGAGAATTAACTCAATTTCTCTCAGAATTGGGTCAGTTCCCCTTGCACCATCTGCGGCAACACCTATTTATTTTGCTGCATGAGGATGCCGTCATGCACCTGATGCGAGTAGCAGCCGGTCTTGATAGCTTGGTGCTGGGAGAAGGGCAAATTTTAGCCCAGGTGAAAAATACTCATAAGCTCGGTCAGCAATACAAAGGCATTGGGCAGTTGCTCAACCGGCTGTTTAAACAAGCGATTACCGCAGGCAAGCGAGTTCGCACTGAAACCAGTATCGGTACGGGTGCAGTCTCCATTAGCTCGGCGGCCGTAGAATTAGCTCAAATGAAAGTGCAGAACTTAGCAGCCTGCCGCGTTTCCATTGTGGGGGCGGGTAAGATGTCCTGCCTGCTAGTGAAACATCTTTTGGCTAAAGGTGCCGCTAATATCGCAATTGTGAATCGTTCTCAAACGCGCTCTAAGGAGTTAGCGAATCAGTTTCCAGGCGCTGAGTTGGCACTCCATCCCCTTTCGGAAATGATGGCAGTTATTGCCGCCTCGGACATGGTGTTTACTAGCACAGCCTCGACAGAACCCCTGTTAGATCGGGCAAAACTAGAAGCCCATTTGGAGCCAAGTCGGTCATTGATGCTATTTGATATTTCTGTGCCGCGTAACGTTGCAGCAGATGCAAATGAGTTAGACCATGTCCAGGCGTTTAACGTGGATGACTTAAAAGCGGTCGTTGCCCAAAACCAACAAAGCCGCCGCAAGATGGCGATGGAAGCTGAAGTGCTTTTGGACGAAGAAGTAGAAGCCTTTGAAGTATGGTGGCGATCGCTTGACACCGTGACCACAATCAGCTGTCTGCGGAATAAAGTAGAAACCATCCGCACGCAAGAGCTAGAGAAAGCTCTATCGCGCTTGGGGTCAGAATTTGCCGAAAAACATCAAGAAGTGATCGAAGCATTGACACGAGGAATTGTCAACAAAATCCTCCACGATCCGATGGTGCAATTACGAGCCGAACAAGATATAGAGCGACGCCGCCGCGCTATGCAATCCCTACAAATGCTGTTTAATTTGGATAGTGGCGAGCAATTCGGTTAGTTGATTGATGGGTTAGCGATCGGCGATCGCTTGTTTGGTTCATTCAATTGTTCGGTCTTGGATGGAGTACTGGACTTAGAATGGCTAATGACCAGCGATCGCTGACCGCTAACTATGGGAAGACGGTTAGGAAATCGAATTTTTCAATTTATTACTCTACTACTGGGGCTGTGGCTCAGTTGGGATTTGCTGTCTCACCTAGTAGGAGAAATTTTCTGGTTCACTGAAGTCGGTTATCTACCAGTACTCCTCAGACGCTTGCAGACCCAGTTAGGTCTGTTGGTTGTGGTATTTAGCTTATCAACTAGCTTTTTATTAGGCAATTTGTGGTTGGCAAACCGGCTGAAGTATCCGGTTGAGAGAGTTCCTTTAGAAGCACATTTAAATACTTCGATTCAAAATCTGCCGACTCAGTACAGACGCCAAGGTGTTGGCAGGGTGAATTCAAGACTTAGGGTGAGGGATGAGCTAACATCCCAACCAGCTCAAAACGGACCTGAATCTTCAACCCCTCTCAGTTTGCGATCGCTTCTACCGATTACCACCCTACTCAGCTTGTTGGTAGGAGTGATGTTGCTCCATTACAGCAAAATCGCACTTTCTTATTGGCATTCCGATTTGAGCCTTCCCAGGATAATACCACCCTTACCTTCCCCTTTGGGCTGGTCATCATTCGGGCAGTTGTGGTCATTACCAATTTGGTCGCCAATTGGGCTAGCAGTCATCGTCATCCTGCTAGTGATCAATCCCCAGTTCTGGCTAAATGCGATCGCAACAGTCCTCTCGGTGTTCTTTGCACTCATTTTATCGGGACACTGGAGCCGAATTTTACAGTATTTTCAGCCGACGCCATTCAACACAGTTGAGCCACTCTTTGAACGCGATATTAGCTTTTATATATTTAACTTGCCCGTGTGGCAGTTATTGGACTTTTGGTTGAGGGGGCTGTTTTTATTTAGTCTAGGAGCAGTAGCGCTAACTTATCTTCTCTCCGGCGATAGCTTCTCCCAAGGAAAATTTCCAGGGTTTTCTTCAAACCAACTGCGTCACTTGTACGGACTGGGAACCCTTGTCGCAGCAATCGCGGCGTTCCATCATTGGCTCTCACGCTACGAATTACTCTATTCCACCCGTGGCGTCGCCTATGGTGCAAGTTACACCGATGTTAATGCTCAGTTGCCCATTAATACAAGCTTGAGCATTTGTGCAGGTGCGATCGCATTGTACCTACTCCTAAGAACCATTGTCTGGTTCCGGCGTTCCAAGCCAAGCGGTCGGGGAGGTGTAGTCGCTTTGGGTCTGTATCTAGCAGCGGTGGGACTAGTCGGTACTGCCCTACCAGAAGCTATTCAACGCTTTAGCGTTCAACCCAATGAATTGGCGCGAGAACGACCTTACATCCAACGCAGTATTGGTCTAACTAGGACAGCCTTCGATCTGGCAAGCATAGATGTCGAAACTTTTAACCCCGAAGGCGCATTAACCAGAGCTGACTTGCAAAACAATGACTTGACAATTCGCAATATTCGCCTCTGGGATACGCGCCCACTTTTGCAAACTAATCGTCAGCTCCAACAAATTCGACTCTATTACAAGTTCCCATCTGCTCAAATCGACCGCTACACCCTAAAGGTAGAAGCAAAACCTCCACTTTTTTCTACACAAAATACGGATAGAACGACGACACCTAATGCACCGATTGCTGAAAAGCAACAAGTAATTATCGCAGCTCGCGAGCTAGACTACAGTGCGGTTCCCCAACAAGCTCAGACGTGGGTTAACAAACACTTAGTCTATACACACGGTTATGGATTTACCCTCAGCCCGGTAAATACAGTCAATCCTGGTGGTTTACCGGACTACTATGTCAAAAACATTGGCACAGGTGTTGCAGGAAACGGTGCGGGCGAACTGGAAACATCCAGTGAAGCAATTCGGGAGAGCATTCCTACGGGGACACCACGGATTTATTATGGCGAAATCGCTAATACTTACGTGATGACCGCTACGAAGGTTAAGGAATTTGACTATCCTAGCGGTGACGATAATGTCTACAACACCTATGACGGGAACGGTGGCGTAGCACTTGACAGACTGTGGCGAAGATTGATATTTGCACAGTATCTCAAAGACTGGCAGATGCTCTTTACCCGAAACTTTACGCCACAAACTCGCTTGCTATTTCGCCGCAATATCAACCAGCGCATCCGAGCGATCGCTCCCTTCCTACGGTACGATAAAGAACCTTATCTCGTCGCTGCCAAAGGCAGTGATACTAACGAGACAGGCACGGAGAATTACCTGTACTGGGTTGTCGATGCTTACACCACGAGCGCTCATTACCCCTATTCCGACCCCGGTAACAACAAATTTAATTACATTCGCAATTCCGTAAAAGTCGTCATCGATGCCTATCATGGCGATGTCGATTTCTATGTTGCCGACTTTCGAGACCCGATCGTTCAGACGTGGAGTGCCATTTTCCCCAAACTTTTCCAACCGCTAGATGCCATGCCAGCAACGCTCCGCAGTCATATCCGGTACCCGCTAGACTTTTTCAGCGTCCAATCCGAGCGGTTGCTAACCTATCACATGACCGACCCGCAGGTATTTTATAACCGGGAAGATTTGTGGCGGATTCCCCAAGAAATTTATGGCACTAA
>DATNPT010000007.1:0-4697 GCA_036703075.1 Chroococcales cyanobacterium | reverse complement strand
ACCCACTGTTACCTCACAGTGGAAAGCATTGAAGAGTGAACTGTCCGAATTCATTGAAGACCCCAGCTTAGTAGAAGCATGGGACGTTTTACATTCAGCAGGAAGATTGTTTTGGAAAGTAACAGGGATACCACTGCAATTATTAGCTTTTCCCACTGTCCACAAACATGGTGAGCGTTATGCTCTTCACGGTTGTATCCGTAGTCAGCGTAATTGTGGGGGTAAATGCTGCATTATCTCTCAAAAGCAGATGTAGCTTGAGTGGATACAGTCCCAATTGAGAATTTTATCATTCAATTTAGGCGATCGCTTTCAGTTCCCTCCACTCCAACAGAACTTCACTTAACGGCAAGCTAGCTAACGATAACTGATTCGACTCACCAACCAAGACGCAATGACAATCCCAACAAAGTGAGCAATAATCGTGTTGATATTCGCTTGCACGATCAACATATCCATAGGTGCAACGAACTGACTCGCGTTGTCAATGGCTAATCCTTCAACTTGGGCGAGCGATTTCGTTAAAAGAGTACCAATGCTCGCTGCAACGCTCAATAGCGTTAAGATCGTTCCGACTGCATTCACCAGTAATCCCTGCTGTAACAGGCGAATGACATCGGATTTCTTAGGATAGATTGCCAGATGGGGGACTTTTAGCCATTTGGCAACACCAGTGTAACGCCAGTTCCAATAAATACTCAAGCCTAGTACTAAGAGTCCTCCCACGGCGAAGAATAAACTTGCTTCAGACATGGGATTACTGACTTTGAGATTCAATCTGGGATTAGCTAGAGCAAATAGGATAATCCCTCCTGAAACAACCAGAAGCCCTAACTGCACCCAGAAACCAATCCAACCTATTTTTTTCAGCGCAGTTGCCACCTCTTGAGGAGTTGCAGGCAGTGAATGTGTGTTTAACTTGTTTAGCATAGTTCAACTGCTGGCTGGAGTTAACTGGAAACACTTTTATATGATGAAGTATAGCTCTCCTGGGGAATTCCAGTTGTTAGCCGACTCTCTCTTGTTTGCCGCTTTGTTTTGCGATTCACCGGATGGTTGTGTATTCAATATCGCTCATGATTCTGGTCTACTGAATGTATGGTCATCTCTCAATGATTCCTGTCCGTTCCGGTGACGATTCTGTTCTCCCTGCTGAATTTCGCGTTCCAGGAAGTAGTTCAGGAGCGTTCGCAGTAGAACTATAGCCCCTAGGTTTAAAATATCTTGGCGTGTGGGTGCCACAGCCGTTCGTAAAATATCGCTAGCTACGGTAAACTCCAACCCCAATGCCAGCACTCGTCCCAATTTCAGACGAATCGCTTCCGTCGCATCTACATGCTTTCTGGAACGCGATAATAACTGCCGCAGGTAGTCCCAAATTCCCCGAATGATGCCTAGTCCAATCACTATAGCCGCCGCAATTTCTGCTCCTGCTGCCAAATAGCCCACAATGATTTTGAGCCAAGACTCCAAAGGGCTTGCGGCACTTTCTCCTGGCGTTCCTTCTCCAATATTCAGGCTCAAGAGAAGTACTAGCCCAAAAATCAAACCCAAAGGCAGCAATAGGTTGATGAGTGATTCGAGGAAACGCTCTTGTTTCATAGTCAGTTATCTCAAGATCAAAAATGACTGGAGCTATAGCGGTTCTCAGTTGTGTGTGATACACACAACTGTAGGAACGACGCATGCGTCGCCCCTACAGATGTACTACATCCAATCAAGAAGGGCTATAGTCGTTACCTCAAGCCTTCAGCTTTTGCGATCGCTAAACTCACTCTAGATGGCGACAAGATTAATTTCGTCTGGCGAATGAAATAGTTCGCAACTCTACGAATAGGATAAGGTCAATTTCATGCCAATTTCATCGTTTTCTGCAATCAGCAACTGCGCTACGTCACTCAAGTGAAAGTGACGACGGACTGACACTAACTGCTAAGCTTCATAGTCACAGCCGTATTACCCTTCAAGCTTCCCTTTCACCTAGAACTGAGGATAGGCTTAAACAAGATAAGAATGGCAACTTAGAGTCTTGAAATAACGTCTGCTGTTCCAAGCGTTCTGCTTGCAGCTTTATTAGTATTCGTATCCACCATGAAATTGAATCTGTTCTCGTTACTTTCCCATCGTCGTTACCGGCGTCGTTGGCTATATCCATTGCTGTCGGGAATCTTGGCGGTGAGCCTTGTTGTCGGAACAGCTCAGATCGGCAAAGCGTCAATATTTGACGTAATTCTTCAAGGAATTCAGGTCATTCAGCTATCTAATATCTCCGATCGCCAAGAAGTCCAGATCGGAAGGCAGATTAATGCCCAACTTGTGGGTAGCGAGATTAGACTTTATCGCGATCCACAAATTAATCGCTACATTAATGACATCGGTCAACGTCTGGAACAATACAGCAGACGGCCTGATATTCCTTATACTTTCCAGGTCGTTAATGATAAGAGTATTAATGCTTTTGCGACAATGGGAGGCTTTGTTTATGTTAATACGGGTTTGATTGCGGCGGCTGATAATGAAGCTGAGTTGGCAAGTGTGATGGCTCACGAGATTGGCCACATTGCTGCACGTCATTCACTCCAGCAAATGCGACAATCCGCGATCGCTCAAGGTGTGGCAGCAGCAGCAGGAGTAGACCGCAACGTGCTCGTTAACATCGGTGTAGATCTGGCACTGCGGCGTCCAAACAGTCGTAAAGATGAATTGCAAGCGGATCAGTTGGGACTAGAAACCCTGAAGAAGGCAGGTTATGCTCCCTCGGCAATGCTTTCCTTTATGGAAAAACTGCTGAAAACTGGAGGCTCTGTACCGACGTTCTTGAGCACTCACCCGGCAACTTCAGACCGCATTAGCGCTCTGAAGCAGACGATTGACCCAGCTAAAGAAAATGTAGGTGATGGCTTAGATAATACGGCTTACAAGTCTAACATTCGCACCCTTCTACGAGCGTAAAGCCGAGCGACGCGGCAGAATCTGTGACGGTTCTACCCGCGTCACTGCCTCCTCCAGCGTCAGCGTGCGGACGCGACGCCGTAGCGTATTGACTTGATAAACAAAGGAGTTGGTAATATCCAATGCCGTCATCCAGCCGCTTTTCGGATGATAAGCACCTGTATCGATATCCAGCCAACCACGACCTTGAGCAATTTTCCCAGGCAGGACACCAGGTAAGGTAAAGGTGATGGTATGACCTGTGATAATCTGCTTATCGGGGAAGTATGGCTGGCTCATGCTATGAAATTCATCGCGAACCCAGCAAAACTGCTCGGAGGTTTGCTTTTCAATCGGTATGCGCGGATGAACGCCCGCGTGGACTAACCAGGTATCTCCGAGGTCGAGGTGGGTTGGCAGTGTACGAATCCAGTCAATATGATCTTGACGCACGCCTGCTTCTCCATAGCTGTTGACAGTACTATGTCCGCCACTATAGAGCCAAGCTTGCAGCGCGGGTCCGTAGACTTCGCCATCGCCCAGGATGTCCAATAACATTTGTTCGTGATTCCCCAACAAACAAATATAGGGACTTTGCTTGACGAACTCTACTACCTGGGCGCTCTGAGGTCCTCGGTCGATTAAATCTCCGAGAAAATAAACCTCATCATCACTCGTGGGAGCGATCGCATCTAGTAAGGCCATCAGGGTGTCGTAGTGACCGTGTACGTCACCAATAACAATACGACGTTGGGTCATTTTTACTTAGTCCATTCCAAATTGCACCAACTACCAGGAGCACCCTTAAATTAAAACTTGCATGAGTGTCACTAGGAATACAAAGGCAAGGTTACTTTTCTCAGTATGCCCAGATTCCTTTGTTCGCTGCTCACTCGCAGGAGTTATCTATTATTACAACAGGTGCTAATACCCTGATTTCGGGTGACGGAGGGAAGAATCAGTGAATTTTATGATTTTAGGTCACGCACTGTCTTCTGAGAGACCGACTTCGAGTGGGTCGAAAACCTCCTTTAAAGGAGGACTCTGGCACGATCGAGATAGTTCCTGACTCGATTCTCCTTAACGTAGTCACCTCTCAAAGCGGGGTAAGATTTTTTCCCGTTCCCAATTTTTCTATTCAAAAGCGCGTCTAGTTGATTAAAACCTGTGTCTTTTTTTACACTGCCAACGATTAACACCCTGAAGCAACCCACTAGCTGGGCTTGGGTAGAGCAAGCACTTGCCAATCTAAATATCATTCTACTGGACCACTCCCACTGCGAGCGTAAGGCGGCTGGAGCGGCATTGAACTTAATGTTTCGCTACCCGTCTAATACCAAAATGGTACGGGAGCTAACCGCGATCGCACGAGAGGAACTAGAACACTTCGATCAAGTCAATCAGTGGCTAGAACGGCGCGGGATTGCCTTAGCACCTCTGAATTCACCTCCCTACGGAGCGGGTTTGAAAGCGCTGATTCGTCCGTCTGAACCCGATCGCTTATTGGATTCTTTGCTAGTTTCTAGTTTGATTGAGGCTCGCTCTCACGAGCGATTGGGATTAATAGGGACTCACTGCCCCGATCGCGAGTTAGCTGAGTTTTATCGGAGCTTGATGGCGTCTGAGGCACGACACTATGGGATTTACTGGGTACTCGCGGATACTTACTTTGAGCGAGATGTTGTGAACAAGCGGTTAGAGGAATTAGCGATCAAAGAGAGTGAGTTGTTGGTGAATCTTCACCCGGAACCAAGAATTCACAGTTA
>DATNPT010000003.1:0-6186 GCA_036703075.1 Chroococcales cyanobacterium | reverse complement strand
TACCGGGATTACTCAACAAAGGCTAATCGTCTATCCCAGGATTACTCACTACCCTGGAGGAAAACAGCCCTACCGTTTAGAATTCCAACTGGCAGGGTTTGTGGGTCGTGAGGTGTCGGGAGATGGACTTCAAAGCGTTCTGGAAGATAGTGAGTTTAAAATCTCCGGTTTATGGCAGTTCATTCCAGTTTGTCGGGTGCCGTGCATCTCAGTGTTTAAGAACTTCAACAAGCAACGCCTGGATTACATCAAATCGGCTCCCTTGGACAAAAAAGTAAATTTCATGAAGGCATCTCACATTCCGGTTATGTGGCGAGATGCCCCTGTGCCCCCATTCCGGTTCAACCCCAAGCTGGATAAGGAAACTCAGGGCAAAGCGTCCTTTGTCCAGATTAAAGCCCGGTTCAACAGCTCCCGCGACAACTTTGAGTTTGTGGAGCTTTTAGCAATCCCTTCAGATGTGCCACCTAATTACCTCAAAGCTGGTAAGAAGGATAAGCTGGAGGCGGCAAAGACAAAACTTGCAGCTTCAAAAGCTCGACAACGCTCGTCATTGCCAGTTCCCGACAATAGCGCTGCAACAAAGACCAGTGGTGCTACCTCTGTTCCAAAGCCCAAGCCAAAGCCTAAGGTGGTCCCGGCTCAAGAGTAGCAACCCCCGCCTTCAGTAAAGTCCACAACTTGCGCCGGATAATGGCTTGCACCTGGCGCTTTGGGGGCGAATGTACTCAAGCAAGCGAGACGAAAAGGATTTACTTAACAATAAGCAGAGCTTGATTGATTACGTCAACACTGTGGTCAGGTCAGGTGGAAGCGGTCAAGACTTTGTTTTCCAATTGCCTCTTTGCGATCGAGTTTTTGACGCCTGCTGCCTGCTTTTGAAAAAAACCTGGGTGATTGCTTGTGTGGACAAGACTTTTCTTAGATAGCGAGCGCGTCCTTGACTACTCCTCGATTGTCCTTTTAGAACGTTTTACGGACTCGACCGATTACTATCTCAATCTATCTACTACTAGTTAAATAATTGAAGGCAATATATAAGAAACTGGTTAGTTAAGGATGTCGTAGAATTAACCCCTTCTAAGAACACGCAATGAACCAAGCACCACCCCACCACCAAGCAGAACAAATATTCCTCCAAAGGGATAAGCCAACCAGCGATCATCTTGCTGAACATGCAAAGATGTCTTTCCAGAATTGCTAATGAAAGCATTAATTCGGTCGGCATTTTTTTGTTTTTCCTCAGCACCTCCACTCGACGCTGTGGTGAAGGGAACCTTGCCACCATCAGTTAAGAGTACGACCCGATAGGCATCTCTCTTACTGAATGCAATTACATCAACTTTTGCACCTTGGAATTGATTTAAGGGTATTGTTGTCTCATCTGACCCTAACAAGCGAGAACGCACAAATTGACAACTTCCTTGAGTTGGTTCAAGTCGTTGACATGTCAGAGTAGCAAGTTCCCCTCCAAAAACTATTGCCGCTAATCCAGCAACCACAAAAGCACTACCAAAAAGCATTGTCCTTATTGGCGTCATCAAGTTATTTGGTTGTAGGCTTAATCGAAGAGGTGTTGGCTCAACATTCTTCATTGGTAGTTTCCTTTAAAGCTGAATCAGCGGTTTGGCTTTCTCCCCACCACAACTAGCTATTATTTACTTATCAGGACATTTCAACGTTTTTCTGCAAATCAATTACTTCCCCAGAGCATTTCAGTCATCCGCTCTCCTTACCCTTACACCCCCCTAGCCGTCAATCGACGGCTAGAACGCTGTAGTATCCAAACTTGGATGCTACAGGCAACGAATTAGTTCTGGCTGCGGGTTGGGGAGAATGCTTTGGGTTCTGGGGTTTACTACACCAAAGCCGCCAATCGTGGAATGGGATTTCTCGACTCACACTAACCAAAAGTCATCCACCATCACCCTTTAACAGCTCAATCACCTCCGGCGTAAAGGAAGTCTTACCCGCCTTAAGGGCATTAATCCAGCCTTGCTGTTATTTTTTCTTTTCATCCGAGCCAGTCGATTTGATAAGAGTACCCGTGCGGGTACTGTAGAAACCTTCTTGCTATGCCTAGATTAAAGACTCAATAAAGTTTACCCATTAACATAAGGAATATTAATCATGAACATGGTTTACCAGCCTGATTTGAAGGCTCATTTGTCTTTTGATGAACACAAGAAAGTTCGGTACATTCATCACACTCAGGAATACTGGCTATCTGACTACAACAGTCCCCGAAAAGCCGCCATTGACTACCTGCAAAGAATCGCTCATGTTTTTAAGATCCCAACGGCACAGCTAAATCATTTGTCGCAAAAAGTTTCTTTTCTCGAGCCACGGGACGAAGGGCTGGACTACCGGCTGTCAGAGGAAAAGCAATTATTCGATTCCACCACATACGGATTCTACCAGACGTATCTAAATGTCCCGATTTGGCAGGCAGGCTTATCAGTAACTGTAAAGCAAAATCCCAGCCGAGTGGTATATTCTGCCAATAACAACCAGGAAGGCGTCAATGCCAAGTTACCGGATGCAGACGCGATTGAGCGCTACAAACAGATGTTTCGTCAAGCTGAGGCGTCAAAGTATTCTGCAAACATCAAAGGAGAGGGAGAACAAGAAGAGTCTGAGACAGCCTCCTTCATTCGACATATTTTAGGAACAACAGAGCAGATTTCTGAAAGCTTATCTGAGGAAACAGCAGCCACACAGCAGACTGAACCTCCGAAGATAAATCGCGGACGCTTTTTTGTCTACAAGTACGACGAAAGAAACAGACAGATAGGTCATCCGCGCAATAATCCCGATAACATTGGTTCAAATGTCTCAGGAGTGATTGAAAAAGATGATGTGCATCCCACCCTGCCTCTGCCCCCAGTTCCGGATAATATTCAAGATGGGCAATATTACCTAGTCGCCGAACTAGTTTTCTCATTGACTACACCGGAATGGGGCAGGCTCAACTGGCGGGTGTTGGTGGAAGTGGAAACAAATGCCATCCTATACCTCAGGGCATTAATCGATGGTGTAAACGGGTTAGTGTTTACCTACGATCCCATCACCTCTACTGGTGTGCTGACCAATACAGCCGATCAAAGCAATGCTGCGCTAAACCCATTGCGCGATGATGTGGTTCTATCCAACCTTGAGCCTCCGGTAGCAGGTACCCAACCACTTGTTGGAACCTATGTGCAGGTGATCGATGATGATTCACCAGCGGTCATGCCACCTACACAGCCCACTGGCAATGATTTTGATTACGAGGTGCGGACTAACAATTTTGCTGCCGTCAATGCTTATTATCATGCAGATCAGTTATTCGCGCTGATCGAAGACCTTGGTTTCCCCATTGCTTCTTATTTTGACGGCACCAGTTTTCCGATTCATGTGGATCATCGGGCAAGCACATCTTCGTCTCCTGGTGCTTCAGGCATAGAAATCAATGCATTTTGCCAAGGAGACGGTGAAGGCAACGGCATTGGTCTGGTGGGCTATTGTCTAGGCGATACGGGAGATACCACTAATCCTATCGGCCGAGCAACTGACAAATGGGTGCATTGGCATGAAATAGGCGGACACGGCATCCTATGGGATCATGTAGATTCTCCAAACTTTGGATTTGCACACAGTGCAGGAGATGGATTGGCAGCCTTGCAGAACGATCCGGAATCCCTACTCCGTGGTTTACCTGAACGGTTCAGGTATGCTCCTTTCCGCGCCGGACTCGATCGCTGGTTTAACCGGGATGTAACAACTGGTTGGGCATGGGGCGGTTCACAGGATAGTGGAGGATATAACAGTGAACAGATCCTTGCAACCACCCATTTCAGAATATACCGTTCCCTCGGCGGTGATGCTGCCGACGTAGCCCGCCGCTGGTTTGCTTCTCGTGTCGTCACTTACCTCATCCTCAGGGCTGTGGGCACGCTGACACCCGCCACAAACCCGAACAATGCCCTGGGATTCTGCAATGCACTTATGGCTGTAGACCTCCTGGACTGGACTTCGGAGGGCTTAGCTGGTGGCGCTTACAATAAGGTGATCCGCTGGGCGTTTGAAAAGCAAGGCTTATTCCAACCTCCTGGAGCGCCCACGCCAGTGGTTTCAGTCGGTGCCCCGCCTGCTGTAGATGTTTACATCAACGACGGACGGAATGGGGAATACGAATATAAACATGACCACTGGAACAATACATCCGTCTGGAACCGCAACATGGCGGATGGAGGCACGGGGCATCAGCCAGCCATAATGGGCGTCACCAACTATGCTTATGTGACCATCAAGAACCGTGGCACTACGGCTGCAAGTAATGTGGTCGTGAAAGGCTATCATTGCTTACCCGGTGCGGGGCTAACCTGGCCTACCGATTTTGTGCAAATGACACCCCTGAGTGGGATTGTGATTGCTAGCATCGGGGCAAACAATACGGAAGAAGTAACCGTTGGTCCTTTTGAATGGATACCGAATACCAACGTGTATGGACATGATTGTCTGCTGATGATCGCGTCTACCGATGGCGACCCCAGTAACATCGACAATTTTACAGCAGGCGAAACGATCGAAGAATGGCGACTAGTACCGCATGACAACAATGTAGGACAGCGAAACGTTCAGTTGGTGCCAGGTGGAGGCGGTACAGAAGGTCTGATCAGAGGGTTACACGAGCACGTTTTTGTTGCGGGCAATACCTTCCGACGACGAGCAACTATGGAGCTGAAGGTGCAATTGCCCAAAATACTCAGTGCTAATGGTTGGCAGCTCACATTCAAAAACATTGACGGTAATCGCTTTGTACTGAAACCAGGTGAAAAAAGACGGATTGTTATCGATTTGGTGCCTGGAAAAACGTTCACAAAAGAGCAGGTACAGCAAACCAATGACCGCGACATTGCCATTACCCTTTATGCCAACGATATGCTGCTAGGGGGGATGACCTATCGGCTCGATCCGGATCTGAAAGCACCCATGAACCAGCCTCCGGATGACAAGGCTAAATGCAACGATAAGGCAAATGACCTGCTCAAATGTCTGAACCTGGACGGTGGTAAGGTGACCAAAGTGTGTGTGAAGAAAGTGTCGCTGGATATCGCACTGGATAACGATTGCAAATGTGATTAGAGGTTTTCGTTAGAATAATCGTCCCAGCCATTGTCAATTTCGCTCAGCACGACATAATGACACGTCGTGCTGAGTGAGTTGGAACTTTTCTGTCAGGTTGTCCCAAGTAGACATCTCTTTAAATGAGACAATAAAACGACTGGATCAGGAACGAGAAACCCAAACTTCCAGACTCCTAATTTTTTAAACCTTAAATGGGACAAAAAACGCCACCCAAGAGAGCCGTTATCTATTGCAGAGTTTCGACGGACGACCAATCTTGCGATCGCCAGGAGCAAGACTTAAAAGCCTATGCTTCAAAAGCTGGTTATCAGATTATAGGTATATATAAGGAGGCCGCCAGTGGTGCCAAAGACGATCGCCCGGAACGCAAAAAAGTTCTAGCTCTGGTTCAGGCTCGTAAAATTGATGTAGTGTTGGTTACCGAGTTAACCCGCTGGGGTCGGTCTACCCCCGACCTGCTTTCGACACTTGAGCTGTTGCAAAGCCGAAACGTCTCCTTAATCGCGCAAAGCGGCATGGAGTTCGATTTGTCTACGCCGTTTGGGAAATTGATAGCGACGTTTATGGCAGGGCTAGCGACTTTTGAGCGGGACTTATGCCGCGAACGAATCAAGTCGGGTATGGCGACGGCTAAATCCAAAGGGAAGACGTTTGGCAGAATAACAGGGTATATCCCTGCCAAGGTTCGCGCCTTGGAAGCGGAAGTGCTGGAACTGGCAGGTCAAGGTCAATCGTATCGTGCGATCGCTTCACAGCTAAAACTTTCCAAAAATACGGTAATGAGCATCATCAAGCGCTCCAGGCAGCAGTAACCCTAAGTATTGCTATGTTAAATCATCTATCAGAAGTGGGAGATATCTCAGCTTAAGCGTCAACATAGCAATGAATATAAGTATTACTAGGTCAAGCCATCTATCAAAAGTCGGTTATGTCTCGCCTTAAGCGTCGTCAGTTATTACAGTTTGCGGCATCTACCCTGACCACTCTGGGTTTGAGCCAGCTAGATATTCAACACCAAGGACTTCGCTACGCCAAGAGTCTTGCCCAAAGTACACC
>DATNPT010000612.1:0-30962 GCA_036703075.1 Chroococcales cyanobacterium | reverse complement strand
GATCCTCAAGATTTAGTAGATGGCACCGAGCCAGAAGAGGAGCCCGAAGAAGAAGATGCTTTTGCTTGATGTGGCGTGGCAATTGTAGCTAATTGAATACTAGAGGCACAGGAGGCAAGGACATTTTAACCTTGCGATCGCAATATCCATACAGACACTCGTTGCTAGAATATACACTCTCATGGAACCCAACTACCGACGTTGTATTAGCTGCCGTAAGGTAGCACCGAAAGAGGCATTCTGGCGAATTGTCCGAGTGTATCCATCACGACAGGTACAATTAGACCAAGGGATGGGTCGTTCTGCTTACCTGTGTCCTCAAGCGAGTTGTCTGGCGGCGGCTCAAAAAAAGAACCGGCTGGGGCGAGCGCTTCATGCATCGGTTCCCGAACCGCTCTATGCCACCTTGTGGCAGCGTTTAGCGACGACACCACCTATTCAAGACCAAACGGAGGACGTTCAATCGTCACAAGATTTTAGATGCAAAATTAATCCCGCCATTGAACTCACCCCACCGTTAGGATAGAGAAAGAGCGATCGGTTGCAAAACGTTTTCTCCCAGGAGGTGAGAAAGTATCAAGCCCAATCAACGAGCCGTGTGCGAGAATCCGCTAAAGCAATTACGAAACCAACGGTACAGAAAACCGTCCCAGTTTTCCTAAGTTTTGTGCAAAATTAGAGAAGAAGGATCTAAGCTTTTGAAGGATATTCTACTTGCACGCAAGCGCTCGACTCTTCTTCAACCTTGACCGCCTCTCCTTAGTTTGACCAACGCCTTCATAATGACCTTAGTTATGGATGTGATTACAGTAAAGCCAATGAGGCAGCGGTTACTCGACCATTTAGTTATGGTGGAACACGACATATGATGTAACGACCGATCAGTACGACGGGGAAATCGGGGATGAACAACGGCAAAGTCAGAATTTACGAATTATCACGGGAATTGAACTTGGACAATAAGGATATTTTGAGTATTTGCGAAGGATTAAATATCGCTGTAAAAAGCCACAGTAGTACCATTACAGAATCGGAGGCAGAACGCATTCGCGCCGCATCAGAAAAATATTCAGCCGCTGGCAAGCACCGTGGCGACAATCCTACACCACCTGACAGCCGCGCTGGGACACCATCTCCTAGATTTGGAAATCGTCCCAGTCCTCCACATAAACCGCCAATCGAAATTCGTGGACTTCTTAAGCCGAAGTCTCCTCGTCCTCTAGACGGTACTATGGTGGCTACTCCTCCTCAACCCCCCGTCAAACCCTTGGTTCCAGCACCGAATAAGCCTGTCAATACCAATCGACCCGTATCGCTTCCTCAGCAAGAGTTGGAGGTCGAACTAGAATCGGGAACTCTTCAAAGCGAACCTGAAGAACAGAATGATGTTGTCCAACAACAGCCTTCTTCAGCTACACCTGAACAATCTCCAACACTCTTTGAACCACCAGCCCGACCAACGCGACCTAAAATTCCTCAACCGAACCAAACTGAGCGACCGATTCTCAAGCGAAATCAAAAGCCTTCAGCTCCCGAATCGGGCAATTCAGCAGCTTCGGGTTCAGCAGCTCCTGTTAGAGCTACTAATCCCTCATCTCCTCAACAAAAGCAGACTGCTTCTGAACCTTCAGACCTAGTACGTCGAACCTCACCCGTAGCTCCGGTTCCCCGACTTCAGGCACCGCCTAAGCGAGTCCGACCGGGTCAGGGAGACGAAAGCTTTGAGGTCGGCGCTCGTGCTAAAGGAGAATCTGGGGAGGATGTTGACGAGACTCTCCTCGTCGAGACCCCCGAAGAATTGGAGTTGAAGCTCAGGCGACCGACTCCGCCACGAGTAGTCAAGAAGAAAGAGTGGGTAGATGAAGAGGAGGACGGCTCTGACGCAGCTAAGCCTGGAAAAGCTGCGGCCAAACTAAAACGCCGACCTCAACTGATTGAAGATGAGGACGAGGATTTTGAAACCGATCTAGCTGCACTCAAAAGCCCATTGGTAACAACCAGTGAAGCGGTGCTTCGACCTGCTAAACCCAAGTCTCAACGACCGGCTCAGCCCGCCCAGCCGACAGTGGCGAGTGCCGCGCAGCGGAAGAAGCCTGCTGCCAAAGGTGAGAGTAAAGCAGAGAGTCGCGAGCGCCAGCGAGACAAGAAAGCAGTTGCAGAACGCCCAGAAAAAGTTATCTTGACTGGCTCGATGACAATCCGAGAGTTAGCAACAGCATTGAATGTTCCTGAAACTGAAATCATTAGAAAGCTATTCTTCAAAGGAATGGCTGTTAGCATTACTCAAACCCTAGACATCCCTACAGCCAGCATGGTGGCAGAGGAACTAGGAGTGGAAGTAGAAACAGCCGAAGAAGCAGCCGCTGCCACTAAGGTGACGGAGATGCTGGACGCTACAGACCTAGAACATCTGCTTCGGCGTCCGCCTGTTGTCACGATTATGGGTCACGTTGACCACGGTAAAACGACGCTGCTCGATGCCATTCGCTCGACTAAGGTAGCCCAAGGCGAAGCTGGAGGAATTACCCAGCATATTGGTGCTTACCATGTCGATGTCGATCATGAAGGTCACACCGAGCAGGTGGTCTTCCTCGACACGCCAGGTCACGAAGCCTTTACTGCCATGCGGGCACGAGGAGCGCGAGTGACCGATATCGCTATCCTAGTTGTGGCAGCAGACGATGGTGTGCAACCTCAAACCGTTGAAGCGATTAGCCACGCTAAAGCCGCTGAGGTTCCGATTGTAGTTGCCATCAACAAAATTGATAAGGAAGAAGCTCAGCCCGATCGCGTTAAGCAAGAGTTAACAGAATACGGCTTGGTGCCTGAAGAGTGGGGCGGTGAAACCATCATGGTTCCCGTCAGTGCTATCCAACAAGAAAACCTGGATACGCTCTTAGAAATGATTCTTCTGGTCGCAGAAGTTGAAGACCTCCAAGCTAACCCAGATCGGGCTGCCAGAGGTACCGTAATCGAAGCCAACCTGGATAAAACGAGAGGCCCAGTTGCCACGCTCTTGGTACAAAATGGTACCTTACGAGTCGGCGATACTCTAGTGGCGGGTTCGGTCTTCGGTAAGGTGCGAGCCATGATCGATGACCGGGGAGCGCGTGTTGAAGCCGCGAGTCCATCCTTTGCGGTAGAAATCCTGGGTTTAAGTGATGTTCCAGCGGCTGGAGATGAATTTGAAGTCTTCGTCAGTGAGAGAGAAGCCAGATCGACTGCCCAATCGAGAGCTGACGAGCAACGCCAGTCTCGTCTACAACAGGTGATGGCATCACGACGAGTCACGCTCAACAGCCTCTCAGCTCAAGCTCAAGAAGGCGAACTGAAAGAACTGAACTTGATTTTGAAGGCAGATGTTCAAGGCTCCGTCGAAGCAATTCTCGGTGCTCTAAGACAGCTACCGCAACGAGAAGTACAAGTCAGGGTTCTCCTCGCAGCAGCGGGCGAAGTCACGGAAACAGACGTTGCCTTAGCAGCCGCTAGCGGTGCCGTGATTGTTGGGTTCAATACCACCCTGGCTCATGGCTCTCGACAAGCCGCCGATCAAGAGGGCGTCGATATCCGCGAATACAACATCATCTACAAACTCTTGGATGATATTCAAGGGGCAATGGAAGGTCTGTTGGAGCCAGAGATGGTTGAAGAACCACTCGGAAGCGTGGAAGTCCGAGCTGTCTTCCCAGTCGGTCGCGGTGCTGTTGCCGGTTGCTACGTGCTATCTGGTAAGGCTGTACGGAACTGCAATATCCGAGTGCGGCGTGGCGGTCAAGTGCTTTACGAAGGTAACCTTGATTCCCTCAAGCGGGTTAAGGAAGATGCCAGAGAAGTCAACGCTGGCTACGAATGCGGTATCGGTGTCGATAAGTTCAATGATTGGAATGTAGGCGACATTATTGAAACCTACAAGATGGTCAGCAAGCGCAGAACTCTATCGACCACCTAGGTATTAAGGTCTGGGGGCTGGAGAAATGGGGAAAGTACTCCCTCGCCAGTCCTCAACTCCTCATCCCTAATCTCCCTCACCCCCAATCCCTAACTTATGCGCTCCTTCTGGACTGAACCCTTTTTGTGGATTCATCTTGCCGGTTTAGCGGCGTTACCCATTACGTTAGAACTCGTCTGGCTAGGACTGGCAGTTGGCGACCCTATATTGCCTGTCTGGCTAGAATTTTTTTTCGTAGGAGCAATTGGAATTGTCCCCGTACTGTGGATGCAGTTGACTCGCCCCTTCGATATTTTTAGCATCTTAGTCATAGCGCTTAATCCACTACAGCTAACCGAGCAGCAGAGACGCCTTTTGCAATTGTTCAAAATGAAGACCAACCGAGCGTTCACCGTGGCGGGTGGTATCTTCATGTTATGGATTCTATGGCAGATCTATCGAGTCGCTCCGATCGCAGCGGCAGTTTCTCCCTTAGGCTCTGGATGGCGTCTGGTTGGTCTGCTAGGAGCCGCTTTTGCTTTTCTTGCCAGTAATTTATTTTTACAAGTCCCCTTGGCTGTTGCACAAGTTCTCCTAACCCGTGACTCAGAATTTGCCACGACCGAACCCTATCCGGTCGAAAACGTGCATCAGGACTTTACGATGCCGGGAATTAAGGTTAATCAAATTTTGCCAGTAAAGATCGTAGACTCCGCTGATGCAACACCATCTGAGGTAAAGTTAAACCCCGAAAAACAGTGACAGCTCTCTCTTAGGGTGGAGTTAACGCCAATTTTGCCGCGAAGATGTTGTTAATCGCACAGTCTTAATAAAATTACCGAGCTATTCTAAAAGTAGAGATAAAAAGCGCGTAGCTTCTCGCGCTCTTGAGCAGAAAAGCCCCTCGCTATTGTCGTTTCTAAATACTGATTTTAGGTATTGTTATGACCAATTCAGTCACTTCCGGCTCTAGCCAATTTGCCCACGATAGCCAAATCTGGGATAGCCTTAAACAAGCGATCGCATCCAGTTCCGGGTTTCAGCGCTGGCAACTAGAACATTCACGTAGTACCCAACTACAGGATTATAGCCTGGATAGTCGGGTACGTCGCTATCTGCGCGAAACATTAGAAACGTTAGCCTACTAACTCATCAGGAGTAGGGGTTAAGGACGTTGAGTTAAAATTTCAAATTGGGCAACGGTCCGAGCACCCGTACCATTCTCTGAGCCGCTTCAGCAAGGCGCTCGCCTTCCACATGAACCTCTGGTGTGGGGTAATTTTCTAAAGTTTCAATCAGTGTGATTTTATTGTCACGTAGCGCAGAACTGACGAGGGCAGAGCGCAACGATTCCCGATTAGCTCGATTACTGGGAGTATGAACCACCTCACTGACGCGATCGAGCAGCACTTCCCCAACAAAGCTATTGAGGACTTGATACAGCAGATTCGGATTGACCGGAACCTCTTGCGTCAAGGCACGCCGTAAGTCCTTGGGTTCTCTTTTCGCTAGCGCCAGATAAACGCGCAACTTCGTCGAAAGCTCACCCGTTTTTGCAAACGTTGATAGTTCTCGAACCGATATCTTCTCCTGTAGAAAGCGATACTTTAACACCACCGATTCAGCGGCTTCTACGCGGGCATTACCCAATAAAACACCCGTCAGTGCAAACCAACTAACCAGCAGACGCATTGACTGTGGTAGATAACGAGTCATTACTCTGATGTCGTGACCTCCTAGGGCAAGAGAGTGCCATCAGGTAGTATGGCACTACTCAGCTTGGCATTTTCCAGTATGGCATTTTCCAGGTCAGCGCTTCGCAAGTTTGCTCCGCTCAAATCAGCCGAGTTCAAGTTAGCATTACTGAGATCGGCTGACCTCAGATCGGCAGAACTCAGGTTGGTCCCAATTAAGTTAGCACCGGGTAGTTTGGCTAAACTCAGACCTGCACCAGTCAGGTTAGCCCCCATTAAATTGGCACCCACTAAACCAGTAACAATCAAATTTGCGCCGCTTAAGTCCGCACCCGAAAGATTCGCATAAATCAAGCTAGCACCTGATAAGTTAGCTCCTTGGAGATTAGCACGCCTTAAATCAGCGCCTGCGAGGTTCGCACCCGAAAGATTCGCCTCTCGCAAGTCAGTGTTGCTGAGCAGTGCATCTGATAATTGTGCGCTACTCAGGTCGCACCCGACACAACTTCCAGTGCGCCGTAATTGTTCTAAGTGAGCTGGCTCAAGTGCTAAAGCTGGAACACACAGCCCTAGGGGCATCAGAACTATACCAGTAGCGATTAGTATGGATTTCATAGCGGGACGGAGAACTCTTTCTCTGGTTCTTTATCTTCCCCTAGGAATACCTCTAATGCTAGAGGATAAAAAAACTGCGATTGGGTTTATTAGCAGTATGCGATCGCCAACCCGCGCTGGCGATCGCGAAGGAAGATGTATCAGGGTATACAGAAAAAAGAACTAAAGAGAATCAGTCTTTAGAGAGGGACAGTAAGCCTTTAACTGTCTAAATTTATCATCAACTACAGCTTAGTTGACCGTTTTTAAACTCAGTTGGTACCAAAAAGATTGATTGGGGTTTGTTCTGTTCAAACGGATTGAACCGACTGGGAATTATTTTGCATTTTATGGGTACCAACCACTAGTTATACCGTAAATTTCAACTTCACGTTGGAATTAAATCTTGACTCGTGCAACTGACTGTTTACTGGTGTAAGTTCTTTATGAGGCTGAGGCTAACCTTTCAAAGGTTTTAGCGTTCATTACCATTAATGGATTGGCTTTTACAGCTCTCGACAAAGTTGGCATTTCTTGCCTACAGGACGAGCAAAACCAGTAAATTTCTTGATGGCGAATGTGGCGCAGCAACTGATTAGAACAGCAAGGGCACTGAATCATAATATCTTTGACCCAAATTTTCAAAAAACCGAAAAGTCTTTAAAAGTAGTCGAGTGGTATAACAGGGAACAGAAACTCTAGCTAACTCAACTACCGCTTTATATCTTCTTTAATCTTAGGGATGATAAGTGAAGATTTTGTGAAGAATAGCCTTGATTTTTTAGTAAATATTTCTTAAAGATCAACTACTAGACTAAGGTGCAGTCTACTGTTATTATTCACACCCATTGAAGCGGAGAGGGCTGAGATTTCAAATCTTAAGAAATACTTAATTTGGGGATGCCAATGAAGTAATCTTTACATTATAAAGCGGTTGTCCTAGAAAAACTACATAGTTAGAAAAATTTGGTAGAGCGATCGCGTTTCAAGTCTATAGAGTTAACTGATAAGTAGGTGAGCGAACAATTGATTGGTTCAAATGCCTGAAAACTATCTTCAGAGGGAGGATAGTTTTGGCTTTTATCCTTTAGCACTCGCTCCAGTGCAAAATATTGCAGATCTGATCGACTAAATCCCTAGCCTTAAAAGGCTTGGTAATCACGCCTGTGACACCTAAGTTAATAAATTGCTGTTGTTCGCTAATCTTGGCTTTTGCAGTCAGCAAGATAGTAGGAATATGTTGAGTGGCACGATCGGATTGCAACTGTCCAAATGTTGTAGGGCCGTCCATATCCGGCATCATCACATCCAGCAAAATAGCGTCGGGCTGTTCGCTCAAGGCAAGTTCTAATCCTTCGCTACCCGAAGCCGCAGTCAAAACATCCCATCCAGCGACAGTCTCCAGACAAATCTGGATAATTTCCCGGATACCATCTTCATCGTCAATCACCAAAATGCGCTTGGGTTTCATCATGCTCCTCCTGGACTTTTAGGGGTAGCGTGAAGTAAAAAGTGCTACCCTCTCCAAGGGTACTCTCAACCCAAATCCGTCCCCCGTGCTGCTGCACGATGCTACGACAAATCGCCAAGCCTAAACCTGTGCCGCCTTTTTTGCGAGAATCAGAGGCATCCACTTGATGAAAGCGCTCAAAGATACTTTCACGTTTGTCAACTGGAATGCCCCGTCCTTGGTCTTTAACCACGAACAAGAGTTGAGGATTAGAGTTTGGCAATTGGGTCATCGTGTTTTCTGGCTCCACGTTCCCCTGTCCTAAGTGTTCCGCGCCTTTTTCGCTCTCACGTTCTAGTTCCACCGACAGCCAAACGGTAGCGCCTGGAGCAGAAAACTTAATGGCGTTGTCGAGTAGGTTAGTGAGTACCTGGATAATGCGATCGCAGTCTGCCTTGAACGGAATCGATTGAGGAGAGGCAACTAATGTAATTCCGGCGCGATTGGCCACCACCTGCATCATATCGATCGCTTTCCCAACCAAGGTAGCCGCATTGCAACGTTGCATTAACAAACAGATTTTGCCTGACTCCAGACGTTCCAGTTCCAGAATATCGTTGACCAGCCGGACTAAACGCTCGGCGCTTTCGGCGGCAATTTCAATCACACGCTGTCCTCGCACAGATTGGGCGTCGAGTAAACCGCTAACTAATAGATTCAAAGCCCCGTGGATTGAGGTCAAGGGAGTTCGCAGTTCGTGACTCACCACGGAGATGAACTCATCTTTCATGCGTTCAATTGCGTAACGTTCGGTGATGTCTTCCCCAATGCTCATCATGCCCACAACCTCACCTTGCAAGTTGTGTAGCAGCGTGTTGTTCCAAGCCACTACCCGTTCTTCGCTAGATTGGGTGAGAATAGTATTCCAGTTATGGGTGTAAAAATCCTGCTCTAGATCGAGCAATTTAAGAAAGTTGTCTTTGAGCTGATGTTGTTGGTGCGGGGGTAGGAACATCTCAAACCAGTCCTGCCCTTTCACATCTGCTTTCGTGTAGCCAACCAATTCCAGGAAACACGGATTGACATACTCAATCTTGCCAGCGCGATCGAGTCCTACAACCACAAGGCGGACATTTTCGAGTAAGCTACGCCAACGACGCTCGGCTTCTAGCAGTGTTGCTTCTATCTTCTTTTGTTCTGTAATGTCGCGAGCAACGGTCGAGAGCAGGTTAACACTGCCGTCGGGTGCTTTATGGGCGATAATCAGTTGACTGACAGGAATTTCTCGCCGAACAGTGCCTTCCTGAAAGCTTGGAACTGGTTTCTCGATCGCAGATGTAGATGTGCCTAGCGTGGGTACCGTATCGCTATCGCTCGTGCATCCTGCCGCACTATCCTGGCTAAGAAAAACAGTTTCACCAATCCAGACACCATCCCGAATCGCTGTGGGGATGCCTTCGTTGCGGATAATTTCATAAGCCCAGTTCGGGCAAGTATCCCAAAGGGCGAAATTCGCCAAATCCTCATCTTTCCCAAATCCAAATAGCTTCCGTGCTGCACCGTTTAAGTAGTGGATTCGTTCATCTACACTCGCGGTGGCAACAAAATCAGATGTCGCTTCGAGGATAGCAATGAGTTTGACTCGTTCCTCCTCAGCCTGCTTGCGTTCTATGATTTTTTGCTGAAGTTCTAAATTCGCCTGTTCTAGTTCTGCCGTTCGTTCCTGAACTCGAATTTCTAATTCATCATAAGCTTGACGGAGCGCCTCTTCGACATGTTGGCGATCGCTTGCTGTCGCTAGCACATGTGCCGACGCTTGGAGAAAGTAAACATCATCCTTGGTAAACTGCCGTTGTTGAGTCGTGTAGGCTTCTAAAATTCCATAGGGACGATTTTGACTTTGAATTACCACACTGATGCCGCTGACTGCTTGATGCTCGTAAAGCAGAGGTGAACCTCTAAACCGCACTTCTGTCCTTAAGTCTTCAACAATGACTGGCTGACCTGAAGCTAAAGTATATCCAGCTTGAGAATCTGTCTCGACCGTTACCGTTTCTTGTCCGATCCGTTCTTCGGGCCAACCTACACCCGCCCTCAGTAGCAACGTCTTGCTATTGGGCAGGAGTTCTAGGACGCTGAAATACTGTACCTCAAGGGTCTGTGCAATCAAAGTCACTGCCCGATCGATCAGGTAGGATAGTTGGCTACTCGCAAGTGCCTGTTGACCCAGTTGAGCAATCACAGCTTGCTGCCGAACGCGAGTTTTGAGTTCGGCTTCTACCCGCTTGCGCTGGGAAATATCGCGCTGTATGGCTATCCAGTGCGTTAACTGACCTTTCTCATTCACCACTGGCACGATACTCAGTTCAGCCCAAAATTGCGAACCATCCTTCCGGTAGTTGCTGATGTCAAGCCGAACCGACTCCCGGCGCTGGAGAGCAGCTCGAATTTGATTCAAGGTTGCTCGATCGGTATTTCCTCCTTGAAGAAGGCGTGGTGTTTGACCCATGACTTCCTCTGGGGTGTAGCCGGTGAGCTGAGTAAAGGCTGGGTTGACGTAAATAATCCTTGGGCCTGGTAGGTCAATGGGTTCGGCTTGAGTGATGACGACCGCATCATTGGTCGTAAGCACTACTGATTCCAGCAATCTGAGTTGCTCTTCTCGGTGCTTGCGATCGCTGATATCCATAACCGTTCCCAGCATGCGAACGGCTCGACCTTCCCGGTCGTAGTAAAATTTCCCTTTTGCCTCAATCCAGTGAATACTACCATCTGGCCACACTACACGGAATTCTCGATCGTAGTCACTGCGAGACTGGCGAGCCAGGTTCGTCGTCTGAATTACCAAGTCCCGATCGTCGGGATGAATGCAGGCGACAAACGCTTCATAGGTGCCGTCGAAACAGCCAGGGGCTAGACCTAATAACTCTTCTTGACCGCTTGACCAGGCGATTTGGTTAGTCAGGACGTTCCAGTCCCAAGTCCCCATGTGAGCTGCTTCCAGCGCCAGCCTCAGTTGTTCCTCGCGCCGATGCTCAAGCCGTTGGTGATTGAGCCAATAGGATATCCACAAAGCGATCGCGAAACCTAGACTAGAGACACCCAGCAAGACCACTAAAAGAGTTGGAATCGGTCTTACTGCTGTTTGTGCATCGAGCTGTAATTTCTGCGGCGTGCGATCGCGGGTTTGGGTCATGCCTTGGGCGATGCGATCGTAGAAAACGTTTTCTGGCTCGATCGCGGTAGCTCCAACTAGAAGACGCTCAGCGGGCATGTGCCAATCCCACCCAACACTGGCATCGATGAACAGCTTCATCAAAGTTAATCTTTGAGCTACCGAGCGTTTGATACTATTAGAGTGCTGTTGCCCTTGTGGGGCATCAATTGGCATTTTCTTTAGCTGTTGCCAGCTTCGCTCAACGAGTGAAGCGGTTGCGATGGGCGTCGCTAAAAATCGCTGTTGCCCAGCATTCAGATAACCATACTGTTCCCTTTCAGTCTCTACAGTGAAAGGGGAGATGTTCTGGAGTAATGCTAATTGAGCTTGAGCCGGTATCTGGTGATGGACGGCTTCCAGAGAGCTAACAACGATTTGATGAAAGAACCAACCAATACAGAAGAGACCTAGTAGATACAGCCAGACCAACCCAATTTTATGTTTAGTCACTTCTTGGTTCCGGAAGCGTTTCATAGAGGTTTAATGACCTCTTGAGGAGCCTTTCTTAGTGTCCCAAATGACAGTAGCAAATGGGAGCCGCAGTATTAAAAGTTCAAAATGGTGTTCATCGATGAATCCCATCTAATCTGAAATAAGGCAGAAGGGATAAGAATTTCTACTCCAACGTTCGTGTACTTGCGTTCATAGGCATCTAATTCATAAATTTGCGAAGTTTACGCTGCATTTGAACCCGCTCGACGCGATTGAGCACGCGAGCTAGGAGTTCAGGGCCTACAATCGGCTTAGCGATGTAGTCATCCGCACCGGACGTAAAGACCTGATGCACGATTTGGGCATCGGCGTGAGTTGAGAGTAGCAAGACGGGCAACTCACTCCAACGTGGGTCATTCCGAACTACTTGGCACAGGTCGATACCGCTTAACTCTGGCATTTCCAGAGCGAGAATCAGTACATCGGGCGCTGACTGCTCTAAAGTATCCCAGAACTGTAACGGATCGTCCAGCAATGTGAGTTTAAAGCCCCAAGGCTCTAGTAAACTACGCACAGAATCTAGGACTTGAGGGTCATTGTCCACAATCAGCAACTGAGCTTCAGGCGTGCTAGCGGGTTCTAGAACTTGGGCGATCGCTCGGCAGATTTGAGTCGAGTCTACGGGTTTTTGGAGGAAGCCGCGTCCACCCAAACGAGCCACTTTAACGCGATCGGCAAAACTTTCCTGGGCCGTAAAGACTAGAACGGGTACGGGGGGTTCTGCACGAGTCAATTCCGCCAATAGCTCCAATCCATTCTCAGCTGAGTCGGGAAAGCAAAGATCCAACAGCACGACATCCGGTCGGTGGCGTGCGATCGCATCCCGTGCTTGAGATAAATCTGTCGCTATCTCCGCTTGCATACCTCGCGCTATGACCTCCGCCCTCAAAACCAGACCCAGTGCGGCATCATCATCAACAATTAACAGTCGAGGGGGGAGTTTAACCGTCGCGGATTCAGGCGTGGCAATCGATTCGGTAGACTCATCCTGAATCGTTGCCGCAATGACAGGTGGTTGTTGTAACGATTGCCGCAAGGTCACAACTTGTAGAGAAAGTTGCTCCTTTTGCGCCTGACTCAGCCGTCCTGCGAATTGAAACGTTTGTTCGATTTCACGAGACAACCGAGATGCTTCGGCAAAACCAAAACTCCCCAACGAACCCGCTAATGTGTGTGCTTCCTGCTTGGCTTGCTGTCGCAAGCCTTCGCTGAGGTCATCGTCGATCGCAGCGGCAAGCGCTTGTTCTAAAATGGTAACGCGATCGCTGTACTTATCCTTGAATCGCTCCCAAATTGAGTTAATCAATTCTGGAGTAATTTTCGGTTGCGGCGGGTGGGTATCCGCCGCTGTCGGCGAGGGGTGTGAGGATGGGTGAGATTGCGATCGGGCGAAAGCACTGTTAACGCCATTTGAGTAGGTTAGCGTTTGTACTGCCCCTTCCGATCTCGTTTCCTGGCTGGGGACTTCCACATAAACAGAGGCCGCGCTGTCACCACCTCGCACCTTGGAGACATAAGTTCCAGAGGTAGTCAACTCTAATTGCTCTTCCAGAGAAACCGTCCGATTAGATGACTCCGTGGCTGAGGGCTCTCTGGGCTTGAGCGGCTTGAGCCGGTACCCCAACCCATACACGGTTTCAATCAAATCGGCTGCCGCTCCAACTTTCTTGAGTTTCTGACGTAAACTCTTGATGTGCGCTCTGACGGCATTTTCTGAAGGGGGTTCTTCAAACGACCAGAGATGATCGAGCAGTGCGCTTTGGCTGAAGATGCGATGAGTGTTGCGTAAGAAAAGTTCTAAGAGCGCATACTCCTTGGAGGTAAGGTGCAAGAGTTGACTGTTGTAGGTCACCTCGCAGTTACTGGGATTTAGGCACAAGTTTTCCCATTCGAGTACGAGTGTAGGAGTTGAACTCCCTCGGCGCAGCACGGCTCGAATCCGAGCTAAGAGTTCGTGCAAGTCAAACGGCTTGACGATGTAGTCATCTGCCCCGGCATCCAACCCCATGACTTTGTTGGTACTCGTGTCCTGACCTGTTAACAGGAGAATTGGAGTGCGATCGCCTTTAGCCCTTCGCTGCCGACAAAAGCTAATACCATCAAGCTTAGGCAGCATCAAATCCAGTAATATCAAGTCATACTCAAATGCTTCGGCTAACTGCCAACCTACCTCACCGTCAGTCGCCAGCTCAACTAAATAATGCTGACTGGTAAGAGCTGCTTTAAGCACTTCAGCAATGCTCTCATCGTCTTCTACCAGCAAAATTCTCACAATAACCGCTCGTCCTCAATACTTCGTGTTGACATGCCTTTGGCGGGGTAGGAATCAGAAGCAAGGAATAGGTCTGAGTGTAACTCCTCCAATCCGACCAGCAATTCCACGTCGAAGAAAGTAGGGGCAGCATCCTTGTTGTTCAAGAAAATTGCCTGCCCCACTCTCCTTGTCGATCGTATGTATTGCCTACTTTTCACTCTTTATTACCTATTTTTGAGGTTTTACCTCTCGAATCCGCAGCCGCATAAGTGTGCCACCTCACAACGGGCTTGTGGTTTCGCATATACAGACTAATACACTCTTGTCAAGTTAATGAATATACCAAAGGGTTAAATTGTGTGAGTCATCCCAATGCTAGTGTAGTTTGAGAGAAGTAACCACTCCATTTCAGGCCAAGAAAGCTGAGCGGATAAGAGGGGACTATTAAAACTTGTGTAAGGAGGGTTACTCAGTTTCACAGCAACCCGTAGCGGTTTTCAGTTGAATGAGGTACAGCAAAGAAAGTGTGAAACCTAGACATAGCAAGGAACACAAAAAATCTGATACGCGAAAAGCTGACAGCTAAGCGCTATAGAATAGACAGTTTTAGAAAGCCACCTCTACCGCTCAGTATCTTTCTAATAATTATTTTTATTTCGATTAAATGGCTCAGGCGGGATTTGAACCTGCGACCTTGGGCTTATGAGTCCCCTGCTCTAACCACTGAGCTACTGAGCCAAGCTTTTTGCACGTTTTTTAGTCTAGCACATCTACGCGGATAATTGCGATATTTTCCGGTCGGCTGGGTTGGGAGCCAAATGGCTCCCCCCAACACGCACTAGCATGGTTAAAATCAAACCCTACCGTTTGGGCAGAAAGGCAATTGGGTTGACGGCTCCGCGTCCAGGTGGATGCACTTCAAAGTGACAGTGCGGTCCTGTACTACGACCCGTGCTACCCATTTCAGAAATTTGTTGACCCTGAGCCACTTCTTGTCCGGGACGCACCAAAATTCGGTTGTTGTGGGCATAGACTGTCAGGCTACCATCAGGATGTTGAATTTCCACCAAGTTTCCATAGCCACCGGAATTCCAACCAGCGCTAACAACAACTCCAGGAGCAGCAGCAAAAACGGGAGTACCAATGGGGGCTGCAATATCAATTCCCTTATGCATCCGTCCCCAACGACGACCATAGCCGGAGGTCAGCACGCCCTTGGTCGGCCAAATGTATCCATTAAACTGAGTGGAATTCTCCGGCAGATACATATCCGGCGCATTCAGGGCAGGCAGTTTGGGAGAAACTGATTGTCCCACGGGCGTCCGAATCATTGGGTTATAACTATCTGCTGGCGCTGGGGCAGATGCTACCAGATCCTGCGGTGCTCCCAGTCGGTTATTTTCTGGTAGAGGCACTTCGATAGAAATTGGCCCCTTTTGTGCTAGCCACGGTTGCTGCTGCCGTTCACGTTCTGCTTGCCGGTTATCGTTTCGCGGATTGGGATTGAACTCCGGATTAATTCGGGTAGATGTAGAGGAATCATCCCTGCTAGAAGCAATCGGCATTGTCACCGTGGGAACTGTGATATCGACTGCTGTATTGGTCTGGCCACTCGCACTCGTCTGCCGATATTGTTCCCGGAGCTTGAGGATGTCAGCTCTCAATTTTTCCACGTAGGGATTGTTCTGGTTGTTAGCAGGCTGAGTGCGCTGGCTATCAACTGCGACTGTAGAATTGGCTTGCTCGCTGCTGGCAACAGTGGATTGAGCAAGAATTGTACGACCAGACGCTTGTGCATCCGATACCAGGGCTGTTGGCGCTGTGAGGGTAGCCCGGTCGGGTACGCTAGCCACGGCAACAGTAGGGATAGTTACCCCTCGCTGCTCTTGTCCGGAAGCAGAACTACCGGATTTAGAGTTGATACCAGGCAGCAATGTGATGGTTTGATTGGTAGCATTACCGGACTGGGATTGTGGAATCCTGATCTGCTGGTTAATGCTCAGCAAGTTTGGATTCCCTATTCCATTGGTTCGCGCTATTTCAGCACGGGATATCCCGTAGCGACGCGCGATCGCATCTAGTGTATCTCCGGGTTTGACTTTATAGACGTTCGCCGCCGCGTCTGAAGGCAATGTTTGCATCAGCACGCGCTGTGGCACTTGGGGTTTTGTAACGGCTTCCGGAGTAGTAACAGGATTAAGAGCTACATCAGGAGTTTTCGCCGTCTTCGGTTCAAGTGCCGGTGATGCTGCCATTTCTGGAGTCGGCACTGGAATGACTACTGATGAATCCAATGACTGGGTACTTCTCTGCTGGAGTGCCGGTGACGCAGCGATTTCTGGACTCGGCGTTGGAAGCACCACAGGTGACTGGAGTTGCCGTGCAGTTTTCTGCTCGATAATTGGTGTTGCCGCCAGTTCTGGAGTTGGCACCGGGATTATCACAGGCGACTGAAGCTGCCGTGCGGCTCTCTGCTCGCTAGTTGGTGTTGCCGCCAGTTCTGGAGTTGGCACCGGGATTACCACAGGGTTGGTCGTTCCATTAACCCCTGATGGTGATGCGCTTGCTATTGGCGTTTGCGGTGTCAGAACCGCAGACGGTAATGTAACAGGGGTCAACGGGGCTGCTGTTGATGCAGTGGGTTTGGGTACCGTTGCCAGTTCAGATAAATTGGTAGACTCCTCAGACCTCAACTCCGCCAGACTGTCATTTAAACGGTTCTTTTGCTCTTTGAGATTATTGAGCGCAAGGTTTTGTCTTGCCTTTAACAAGTCATTGACATTACCAGGAACCGTAACGGATTCACCCGTTTTCATCTGACCCGATTCCGACACTGAAGCTCCAGCTTGCAGCTGTGTCGGCTCCACACCATAGGATTTAGATAACGCTTCGACTGTTTCTCCTTCTTTGACCTCATGAACAATACCGTTCACAGAAGGAATTTTAAGCTTTTGTCCCACTGGAAGAACAGCACTCGATTTGAACCCATTAGAAGCAGCAATCGCTTCTGGCTGTACCTCATAAGACTTGGATAGTTCCCACAGCGTCTCCCCTTTCTGTACCTGGTGCTCAACGACAGGCAATGAGCCAGGTTTGAAGTCCGCTGACGTTATTGACGGTGCGGGCAGCGACAGTTTCGCCGTAGCGAGGATTGTCGGCTCTGCTACATGTGCAGGAGAAACAGTCGTACTCGACTCAGCGGGAGGGATTGGGATATTTGGCTCAGCCGCCACAGGCTCAACGGCTACCGCTTCGTCACCCTGTTGAGTCAGCAGTAGACCTGTAGTTCCCATGGAGATGGCCAGTCCAATCATGGCGGCAGAAGTGCGCGCCCTACGATTGACATCGGTCGGAATTGCTGCACCGAATGGGTGCTTCCCGACATAGAGCTTCACTAACGCCTCAAAGGAGTCTGCTGCACAGGCCGGAACTTTCTTGACCTTTTGCGTAAATCTTCGTTTCAAAAACGACCTCCTAATGTGTGACGAGCGCTTAACAGTTCCTGAATGTTTTTTACCAGTCAATGAGGCAACTCACCTCTAAATGTGATTGAGATCACAGACAGTAAGCATACTTAGGCAAGAGTACCCTGCTTTTTTAATTTAGACAAGTTGCTTTTTTTTGAATTCAACAAGTTGACGTGACTTGGTAAAATTCTGTCCTTGATGGCAACCACTCGATTCACCCTTAAGAAGCAATAATTCTGGATGCCTCGGGTAAGGAATATTTTTGACAGTAGAGACACCAGAGAGCTTGGTACAGATGTTGCCAAGGCTTGCTGCATAGAACATACTGACCGGGCAGGCTTTCCTCCGGAAGAAGACAAGACCAGAAAACAAAACTCAAAATTTTTGCCTAAATCCTCGTCCTTGTTGAACATCCTGCAACCGCTTAGTCTAGCAATCAACTGAACCCAGACGGAACTTTACGCTACTCCTAAGTAAGACAACAACTGCAAAATCGTACAACCTACCCCCTAGTTTTGTCAGCTAGTCCTAGGCAGAAAAAGTTCCGAAAAGCTTGGTTTTCCTAACTGATAGCTGACTGCGATCTGTTGAGTGTGGGAATTTCGGATGAAAAAAATCTATCAGTCACTTCGCGTCCAATCGATATTTTTTTTATATAAATTTCTTATCAGAACTATCTCAATATCCGTATTCTGTGTAGCAAAATTATCAGCTAATTATTTTGCTCTCATAAACAAATTAAAATGATTGACCAAACCTCATCCTGCTGGGTACCTAGCTTTAGTTAAATTATTGCGAGCTTAAATCTTTTGATATGCATCTATGAATACAGTATTGGAGAAGGCAAAAATGCTTACAAGAAATTCTTAGTCTAAGTAACCCAACTGACGTCGTGCTTCAAATAAACCAACCGCAGCACTAACGGAAAGGTTCAAACTCCGCACTCCTGGCTGAGTCATGGGAATAAACACAGTAGAATCGCAAGCATCAAGGACATGGGGCGGGAGACCTGTGGTTTCGCTGCCAAATAGCAGCCAGTCATTCGCTTTAAATTGGAAGCGAACGTAGTTAAATTTGCCCCTCGCAGAAAAGCCAATCCACCGTCCGCCTTGCTGCTGCCTAAGGGTTTTGAAGGCGTCAAGGGAGTCATGGTAGTGAAGATTGACGTAAGGCCAGTAATCCAGTCCCGCACGTTTGAGGTAGCGATCGCTAATTTCAAAACCCAACGGCCCTACCAAGTGCAATTGAGTGCCGGTAGCCGCGCAAGTTCGGGCAATATTGCCAGTATTCGGCGGAATTTGCGGATGAACCAGGACAACCCTTAACATGAATTCCACGAAAAATCTGAACTAGTAAAGTAATTCCTCTCTTAGGTCTTTATCCCTACCCTAAGGGAGAGGACATATATATTTTTTTAATGTATAAGAATCAAAATGAAGGGATTAGATATTTTGATTTGTAAAGGAATCGATACCGTGATAGAGTGCGATAAAACAAGTTATGCAACCAACAACTGACACAATTTATCTTCCAGCTCGCGTTCCTGCTCTTCCAGGGTTTGAATGGCTTGAACAATTACGTTCTGGCTGTCGAGTCCAAGGGCTTGCCGTTGCAACCACTTCTGTGCCGTGTTACCTTCCCGAAGAATTTTCTTCACAGGTGAGAGAAAGCAGCTAAAACCATGCTTTTTCGCAACCGGCAAAACCTCTTGATAGACTTCTTCAATCCACTCACGCGCCAAAATTTTCCTACCATCCTGCCAGTGTCTTAATTCGGCATCCAAGCTCAATTGAGCAGCCGCAGTTTCATTGGCATCGGTTAAAGCTACTAAGTCGTTGGCTCGATTAGAGGCGGGTAGGCTGCTTCGTTCCAGAGGGTCAAGCGTTGGATCGTCCAGCAGTTGAATCAGGCGTGCTTCAATTAGTGCCATTACCGCGAGTAAGGCAATCGGATCTTCAATCAAGTCACAGATTCTCAATTCCAACCGATTGAGGTCGTAGGGGCGACGATTGCCATTCGGGCGGACGGATGTCCAGAGGTGACGAACGTTTTGCATCGTACCTAGCCTCAGTTGCTCATGTGTCCACCGGATAAAGTGGGCGTGGCTTTCAAACAGGGGAACATCGGTCGGTGTTTTAGGAAAGACTGCCCAACGCGTAGAGTGATAGCCGGTAGGCTCTCCATCTAAAAAGGGGGAAGAGGCACTCAAAGCCAGGTAAAGAGGGGCTTCCACACGAATCAGGCGACAAGCGCGCATCAGCGTTTCGGGGTCGCTAATTCCCACATTGATGTGAATGCTAGCTGTGACCACCTTAGTGCCGTAAGTTTGCTCGATGTAGGTATGGTAAGGATTACCAGGGTCAGAACGGTAAAAGCGATCGCCTCCACCCAAGGACAACGTACTACCTGGAATCAAGGTGTAATCCCCTAAACCTTTTAAGTATTCCCGCAGCTGTTGTCGGGGACGCACTAAGGCACACAAGAGGCGATCGTAGCCATACAAAGGCGCGGTAGTATATTCGACGTTGCGGCTATCTGGCTCCCGCACGAATCCGTCTAAAGACGCCACAATGCGATCGGAAAGACCGACAATCTCACCTTGGGGTGTGCCGGTGAACATTTCAACTTCAAAACCTTTGGATAGCAGCACGGTTTTTCCTAAAGCTGGGTAGAGCGAGCTTATTCCAATCAATGTATCAATGATAACGAAACGTTCGATCTATCACTAGTTGAGCATTAAAGCTGATACTGGCGATAGAGCTCACTAGCGGCGCGATGGAGTAAGGAGTGTCGATAGATTAGGGCATCGAGGTCGTCCGTATAGCCACCACCAATCACGCTAGCAACAGGATAACCAGCCGCGACACAGGTACTCAAAACTTGCATCTCGCGACGGTAAAGACCTGTATCTGTCAACGCTAACTTGCCTAAGCAATCGCCTGCATGTGGATCGACGCCAGCGTCATAGAGTACTAAATCGGGCTGAACCTCGGATAGGAGATCGGGCAGATATTGGGCTAAGGTTTGCAGGTAAGCTTCGTCATCCATCCCAACAGGCAACGAAACATCTAGATCGCTTTTTTGTTTAGTGCCAGGGAAGTTAGCCTCGCAGTGCATGGAAAAAGTGAAGACACTTGCGTCATCTTGGAAAATAAAAGCGGTGCCGTCTCCTTGATGCACATCGAGGTCGAGGATGAGGATTTTTTGCACTAGGTTCAGGTGTTGAAGGACACGAGACGCGATCGCTAAGTCATTGAAGATACAAAAACCCGAGCCATAACTGGGAAAGGCATGATGGGTACCACCTGCCGTGTTACAGGCTAAACCATACCGGAGCGCTAGTTGAGCAGTGAGAATGGTACCACCAACAGCGGTACAGGTACGCTTGACCAAAGCGGGACTCCAGGGTAGTCCAATTCGCCGTTGAGCTTTGGGGTCAAGGGTGCCTTCATAGTAGGCTTTGATATACTCTGGGATGTGAACTTGTTCGATCCATTCAGTTGGTGGAATTTTGGGCGTATGGAATTGTTCGGGTGTGGCAACGCGATCGCGTAGTAGCCGCTCATAGAGTTTCCCAAATTTGGGCATGGGGAAGCGATGCCCTTCTGGAAGAGGTGCGACGTAGTCGGGATGGTAAACAATTGGCAAGTTCATATTTCAAATTTTGAACTGCCAAGACAAATTGTTAAAGGTGTACTTGACTCTCTCCCCGTGGATTGAATTCGAGGTGGAGCGTTTTCACGGGCTTACCGCTTCAGCCTGCTAAACTTTGCTGAATTTGCTCCAATGTTGCAGTATCTAATAGCAATCGCTGACCATTGCGTCCTACGATTAATACCTTTTCTATGTTTTTCCCTGACTTGCCTTGTTTATAGTCTTGGTACCACTTTTGAATTTGTTCGGCAGCCGAACTCGTGCTGCTAACAATACCGATAACCGTTGCGATCGCGGCTAAAGTTCCTTCTTTTCCGACCTCCTCCACAATCTCGTAATTTCCATTTAATCCACAATTGGAAAACAAGTCTTGCGCCGCTGCGATCGCGTCTTGTCCTTGAATCTCGATTTGAATATCTGCCATTGGGCTATGCAAGCAACTCATCCAGCGCAATTTTAGCGGCTAGAAAAGACTATTGTAGGAACACCGTCATTTCCGTCTTCCTACAACTGTTGTTCAATCTTCAATTCTTAAGGTTCGCGGATTAAATAATAGGGGATAGCCATTTCGACCATCCGGGTCAGGCAAGATGCCCAACCCAGCGAGGTCCAGAAGTTATTTAATCCTCATTTCTTAGTGATGATGGTGGTCATGATGGTGACCGTGGTCGTGGTTATGATCGTGACCATGGTCGTGGTCATGATGGTCGTGGTGAGATGCGTGCACGGTTGCTAGCTGGGGATTAACCGCTAGTGCAGTTTCTTCCAAAAGCGCTTCAATCTGAGGATTGGCCCACTCAGCCGCCATCTTTAAGAACTCAGGACGATCGTTAACGCAAGGCATCTCGACGTAGGTGACGTGAGGGCTTCGGCGCTTCAGGTTGTGGACGATGTGATGGACATCTAGCAGCGTTTCGTGGTTTTCTGTGGCAAAGCCAATGGGCATAAAGACAAGTGCCGTAGCGCCCAAATCGATCAGGTTCTTAGCCGCTAGCTCAACGTTAGGCTGAGTCCATTCAATCAGAGGTGTTTGGTGATTGAGCCAACCTACTGAAATAAGAGGATACTTGTTAATCAGCTTTTCTCTGACTCGCTCGTAAAGTGCTTCGCTTTCCAAGATGCCAGAGGTAAATCCTTTTGCCTTGTGAGGGCAGCCGTGGTTCATCAATACAATACCCGTTTGTGAGGGTAAGTGTGCGACGGCTATATCTTTTGCAATCTTTTCTTCAACCAGTTGAGCTAGCAGATCGATATAGTCAGGTTCCTTGTAGAAGGAAGGAATGTAACGCTGCCCCTTGACCCAGTGTTCGCTACCATCAGTCAATTGCGCGAGAGCTAAGTTTACCTGTTCGACAGCGATGCCGCTAGTGAAGATGGAATCGACAACTAAAAGGGGATAAATCAGCAGTTTATCGAAGCCTTGGGCTTTAATGTCTGCCAAAACTTGCTCAGCCAGAAAAGGAGCACAGAAGTTATAAACTTTGAAAACTTGGACGCGATCGCCCCATTTTTCTTTTAAATGCTTCTCAATACCCGCCCGTTGCTGTTCAAAAATCTTGTTATGAGGCGAGATAAAGTTGTCGTGCTGATGACTCCATTCGTGTAAGTCAAAAATTGCCAAAAGTCTAGCTAAAGGGGGATAGACCCAGGTCGGTACGGGTGCAAACTTAGCAGTAAGTAAGTTTAAAGCTTGTTCGTTGTAGTTCGCGAAGTCTTCGTAGCTTTCAACTTCCCCATAGCCCATCAGCAAGACAGCAACTCGATTGTTACTACCCGTTGAAGGGGATGTTACTTGTTGCAGTTTTTCGGGAGTGGCAACCATGTTGTGTTCCTCCATGTGTTCGGTGTCTATAGCTGGGGCGTCCTAGCATTGTCTAGCATTGTTATGAGATGCACCCCCGCCACTTCATTAGGGTAACATCCCCTCCGGGGGGATGGAGTAGAGATTTCCTAACTTGGCTTGCATCAGTTAATTCAGCTCGCTAGAATCTAATACCTCATAGGATTTCCACGTATTTAGGCAGGATGCACGACGATGCGATCGCCTCCTTGCTCTCTAGCACGCTCTAACGCCTCACGAACAGTCTGAATCATTACCTTTCCAGTTATGCTATGCTCTTTATCCTTTGGACTTTGCTTGGAGAAACTCGCGACTCCACAAGAAATAGTAATAGAGTTGAGAGTCTGACTCTGGTAGCGGATACTCAAATTTTTTACACTGGTTTGCAATTGTTCAGCTCGTTGTCGAATTACCGTCAAAGATGCTTCGGGTAGCAGCAGTAAAAACTCCTCACCTCCATAACGGCAAGCAATATCCGAAGCCCGAATTCGACTGGGTAAAAACTCACCCATTTCTCTAAGTACCAGCTCACCTGCGGCATAACCAAACGTCTCGTTCAAATCCTTGAAGCGATCGATCGCCAATAGAATAATTCCCAACGATTGAGGATGGCACTCAGATCGTTGAATCTCTCGTTCCAAGTTCTCTTCTAAGTAATATCGATTGTATAGATTTGTCAGTGGATCGCGAAAACTCTGATTATTGATAATTTCCCGCAGTTTCAAATTGGCTAGCGCCAAGCTGATATGTTTTGCCACTCTTGTTGCTAGTTGTTTAGTTTGAGCAATCTTTCCTCGATTGAGCGAACCGACATACAACACTCCTAATGTTTCCCCATGCGCCACCATTGGCACACAAAATGTTTCAACAGGAAGCGAGTGAGAGCGAATATGTTGACAAGTCAATCCGCAATGTGTATCTTCTACGGCATGGACTTGTCCTCGCCGCAAGGCAAAGCACTCGTGAGGCGTAAAGATTAAATCGCTGGTCAACGGTTCTGGGCCCCAATTTGCGATCGCCTCTAGCAAGTTTTTTGAGGAATTCATGACAAAAATGGCACCAACTTCATCGGGAAAAAGTTGTTGCACTAACGGTTTAATAGCGGTATATGCTTCTTGGCGGGAATAACAGGCTTGGAGTGCATCAATCAACTGCTCCAGCACGGCGATATTCAAAGTACTCTGCATTAAACTACAAGACCTTGGTGTTGAGCTTCAAGAGATTGGTAGTGCGCCCTGACACCAGCTGTTTAATGCTGGTATTGCAATTGTGCAGCGCAGGCAAAGCATGCAACTGCTGAGATCGTCCACGGGTAGCATAGTGGTTATTACGGAGTTTCACCTGCGCTACCCTGGCAAAATTGAAAAACACTCTTCTTCTATTGTGATAAATAATTGGTGAGAAAGCTGCGGTCGCAACTTAGTATCGTGCCGACAAGAAGCAATGCAAGGGGAAGCGATCGCACTCGTACAGAAGCATTCTGCTAAACTTCCCTTAGCCAGAGACAGGGTGCAACATGTCAGACAACGATGAAAAACTGCATTCCAGGCTTAAAGACTTTTTAATCCCTGACGCTAAAAACACCTTAGAAAGCGCTTCCCATAGGCATTTAAGGGGAGATTTTGAGGGAACTGAGCAATACTTGAATTTAGCCAAAAACAAAATCGAGCGATGTCTTCAGCAGCTTCAACAGGATAAGCAGGAAAGACAAGACGCCGAGGGGAGAGAACATGGGAATTAGCGATAGCTTTAGTTTTTGGGTTAATAGTGATGTCTGTGAAATCGTTACGCACTCCCAGCTACCAAAGGACAGACTGACGTTTTTATTGGATTTTGTGTTTAAGGCTTACGCCCCGATCGCAATTATCTCTCAGTCAATGAATAATACTGAGTATGCCTATACTTTTGCTCAGTTAGGTAGCACCATAGACTTAGATAAACTACTGCGAATTCTGAGTCAGTGCGAAATGGGCTGGAGCTTGAGTGATAATGTCTTGTTTTCTCCACGACCGAGTCAACTGAATTTTAATGACCTGATGCGTGCAATTTCGGCAGCTAGGATGCCCCGCCAAAAAGCTCAGCTTTTTCCAGTTCCCGGAGACAGGTAGCCCGCTTTAACACTATCTTCGATTACCTTTTCAACTAATGGCCAGAGAGCAGGCGCACCGTCTACGACAGGCTGCATGCGTCGCAGCACTTGGTCTCGCTCAATTCCATGAATTCTCCAAGTTCCGCCCTGGGTTTGTTGGTTGTGCAGTAGAGGCTGGATGCGGTCTAGTGCGGCAGCAAACCGAGCATTCGGAGTTTCCTGTGCTTCAAATTCTTCCCAAAGCGATCGCAATTCTACACCCTGTTCCTCGGGTAACAACCCAAAGAGTCGAGTCGCGGCTAAGGCTTCTCGTGCTGCCTTATCCTCGTTGCCCTTCAAGTCGTAGCAAAACGTATCTCCAGCATCAATTTCTACCAAGTCATGAATCAATAACATCTTAATCACACGCAGCACATCAACCGCTTCTGAGGCATACTCGGCGAGTAGAATGGCCATGATTGCGATGTGCCAAGAATGTTCTGCACTATTTTCTTGGCGTGACCCATCGGTTAATAGAGTCTGGCGCAACACTTGCTTAAGCTTATCGATTTCAATGATGAACTGGATTTGTTGAGCCAGTCTGATATTTTGCACCTTACGTCTCCGTGACAAACATCCAAGGTCGGACTCGAAACTCAGAGTTCCCAGCCATTGTGGCATAGAACAACTGTTTGTAACCTTCGGCGTAAGTTGGGCGTACTAGTTTTTTGACTGTGGCGTAAATTGCTACATCCGGCACTCGGTCTTTCCCTGTACGTTGCCGGTTCCGTTCGAGGCAATCACTCACTTTTGACTGGAAGTAATAACCAATTATCTGGGCAGCATAGGTATTGCCCAACTCAATCAGCGCACTGCGATCTTCCAGAGTTGGGTTGGTGTTGTCAACAACAACCGAGCGTCCTGCCTGAAGTGCAGCTTCAATCAACTGTACTTGCCTGCGAGCAGGATTCTTATTGTTACGCATTCGGTCTTTGCTCACGAGTTCGTGCGTTGCGGCAAAGTATTGGCGAAAGAACGTACTTTTACCAGAGGCTTGCAGACCGATAAAGATGACTAACTCCATCACCAGCTCTATTTGTTGGCAGCGCGATCGCTATTGACAGGAGTTTCACAATTGTACGCCTAGTCAAGACGTTGCTAGCACCCATAAAATATCTGGATTCAATCTACTCCTATGATTAACGGAGTCTCACAACTCAATAGTATTGGATCAAGACGCTGAGCTTCTTTTCTATGAAATAGACGCTTAGCGCGTTTACCAGCCCTGTTACGATTAGAGATTATGGAGAAGTTCGCGATGAGCGATCGCTACAGCGGTCAGAGATGGCAAGAACCAGCTATCTGCCGCATTCTAGACGCCAATTTAGACCGAGCTAGAGAAGGCTTGCGGATTGTTGAGGAATGGTGTCGCTTTGGTCTCAATAGCGGCCACCTATCCTCTGAATGCAAGCAAATGCGCCAGGAATTAGCCAGTTGGCACAGTCAGGAACTCCGGGCCTCTCGCGATACCCCTGGCGACCCAGGTACCGAGCTGACTCATCCCAGAGAAGAAGAGCGCTCGGATATTCAGCAGCTTTTACAGGCAAATCTGTGCCGGGTTGAAGAAGCACTGCGCGTGTTGGAAGAGTACGGTAAGCTGTATAACCCCCAAATGGGAGCCGTTTTTAAGCAGATGCGCTACCGAGTGTATACGTTGGAGAGCAATTTGCTGGCTTATCGGCGTCATAAACTCCTGGAACAATCCTATCTCTACCTTGTGACCTCGTCGTCAGAACGGTTATTTTCGACTGTAGAGGCAGCGTTGCAAGGGGGAGTAACGCTCGTACAGTACCGGGAAAAAACAGCCGATGATGCAGAGAAACTCTCTCACGCCCAGAAATTGCGCCAAATGTGTCATCACTATGGTGCGCTGTTTATTATGAACGATCGCGTCGATTTAGCCTTGGCGGTGGATGCTGATGGCGTTCATTTAGGACAGCAAGACGTGCCAATTGCTCTGGCACGGCAGCTATTGGGGTCGCAACGCATTATTGGTCGTTCCACTACTAACCCTGATGAAATGCAGCGGGCAATCTCGGAAGGTGCCGACTATATCGGTGTTGGCCCCGTTTACGAAACGCCAACCAAAGCTGATAAAGCCGCCGCAGGTATAGAGTACGTGCAGTTTGCCGCGAAAAATGCGACGATACCCTGGTTTGCTATTGGAGGAATTGACCCCAGTAACGTTCACGAAGTTCTGAATGCCGGGGCGCAACGAGTAGCAATTGTCCGTGCGATCATGCAGGCAGAACAGCCAACTCTCGCCACGCAGTACTTCCTCTCCCAACTGACTCGCTTGCAAACGCTCCGTAGCCTCGAAGCTCGCATTTCTCAGTCTCATGTCTAATATTAGCGATCGCATTACCGTTCAAGTGAACGGTGAAGCCCGTACCTGCTCTCCTCACACTCCGCTCCCTCAACTCTTAGAACAGCTCGGCTTAAATCCGCGCTTAGTTGCCGTAGAATACAACGGTGAAATTCTTCACCGACAGTTTTGGTCCCAGACTCAGATCCAAGAGGGGGACAAGCTGGAAATTGTCACCATCGTTGGGGGCGGCTAGGACAATTAAAAATAAAACATTAAAAAATGAACGTTCATTTTCTGCTCAGTTCGGACGAAATTCTCCGCTCTAAGTACGGCTATCCTCACCAGGAATCCCTCCAGCGAGACTTCCCAGCTCGGTCAGCGGTAGCGGTAAATTAAAGAAGGAGTCGGTAATACCATGCGTGGATGTTGGATTTGAGATTTGAAAGCCCTACCAGTCGGTAGTTTCAGCAATTCAAATCTGGCAAATCTTAACCCAAATGGTATCAAGCCCGTGCTACCCGACCCGGTTCGGCTCTCTTCCTTAAGACTTGTCGGTCGAAAGATGTGAAAGAGCTATTGGAGCCGAAGGCAGTTTAACTGAGCTTGAACAGGAACAGTTTTCTCATGCGTAACAAACTTTTTAAAGCATTCAAACCCTTTTTGAAATCCTTATTAGTCTTTGGACTGATATTTACCCTGGTACTGGGCAACGCCAGCAATGCCTTAGCAGCTCGTAGTGGCGGCCGAATTGGTGGCGGTTCCTTCCGGGCTCCCAGCCGTACCTACTCTCCTCCCAGTGGTGGCTATCGCTCACCTGTTGGGGGCTATGGTGGTGGATATTACCCTGGTGGTGGATTTGGAGGATCGTTTTTTCTGTTTCCCTTCTTCGGGATTGGAGGCGGATTTGGTGGTCTATTCGGTATCCTAATCTTCTTTGCGATCGCGAATTTCCTATTTCAAGCTTTCCGCCGTGCTAGCGTTGGTGATAATGACGTTCCAGGCTACAGCAATCCAAAAATTTCCGTTGGTCGCGTACAAGTTGGTCTCTTAGCGGGTGCGCGTGCTTTACAGCAAGAGCTGGATGAGTTAGGACGCAGAGCAGATACAGGTTCTGCTGAAGGGAGAGCGCAAGTTCTTCAAGAGTCCACATTAGCGTTGCTGCGTCACCCTGAATATTGGGTCTACGGTTCTGCTCAATCTCAGCAGACTGCACTGGAAGCCGCTGAAGCGAAATTCAATCAACTGGCGTTGGCTGAACGCAGCAAATTTACGGCAGAAACCCTCTCGAATGTGAATAATCGGCTAACCGAAGGCTCTTCTCCCGCGTCTTTAGCGGCTGGTGGTGGAGCATTAGCGACAACCGAAGCGCCCGGTGAATACATTATCGTCACGATTTTAGTAGGAACTGAGGGCAAGCTAGACCTTCCCACGATCAATAGCTCGGATGACATGCGTCAAGCATTGCGTCAAATTGGTGGTGTTTCTAGCGATCGCTTACTGGCTGTAGAAATTCTTTGGACACCTCAGGCAGAAGGCGACACGCTGACTTCAGATGATCTGATGGCTGAGTATCCCGACCTGAAATTGGTCTAAGCGACAAATAACAACTCACAACTTGTGAGGGTAGGTACCGCACCTACCCTCTTTTTTATAGCAGTCGCCACAATTGCTAGGACCTTTTTTTGTTGCCTGTTCCCCGTTCTCTGTCCCCTTTACAGCAAAATATAATGTCCTAACCGATATGTCCGTTGCTATATGTGCTTGAGGCGAGCGCATCAGAGTTTAACAAAAACTTAATATTATTTTTATATTTTGGAGTTGACACGTCCCTCAATACCTTTTATTCACCATGGCTACGCTATGATTACGGTTTAACCAAGACTTACGCCTTATCACATTTTTTCCAAAGTTTGGGGAGGTTGTGCTGACGCGCACGCTACACGAACGACACAAGCTGAAATTTCAGGCATGTCTACGACGTGGGGCGTAGGTTCTCTGGGCATTTCCAGCGCATCAGATTCAATATTCACGCATGAGGACGCTCTGCTTCTCCTGCTTTCGACTGACCGATCTCCAAGTGACGCAGCCGATACCATAGGCACCCTCTTCGCACTCTTGCACCGAGTGCTGTGGATAGGCTCAGTTACTGTCAATTCAAACTTCGACATGGAAGATTTAACCACTCAACGCCAGTCAACACAAGCGTTCTTTGGACCGAGCGAGCCGCGACTGCAACGAATTGCTGCCAACATACCAGGAATCATTTACCAATTTCTCAGGCAGCCCGATGGAACTGTCGCGTTTCCCTTTGTCAGTCCGAGTTGCCGGAATTTTTTTGACCTGGAAGCGACTGAAATTGAAGCAGATACTGAGGTGCTACTCTCACTGATTCATCCCGAAGATGTCGAAGAGTTCGATCGCTCAGTTGCTCGTTCCGTTGAAACCTTAGAGCAATGGTCGTGGGAAGGGCGGTTCATCTTACCCTCAGGACAGTCTAAATGGGTGCAAGCGGCTGCTGTCCCGGAACAATTGACCAATGGAGCGATTCTTTGGGATGGCTTGCTCATGGATGTTACAGCCCGCAAGCAAGCAGAAGAAGCACTACGGCAGGCCAGGGAAGAACTCGAACTGAAGTTTGAGGAGAGAATGGCGCAGTTAAAGCAGGCAAACGAGCAGTTGCAGTTCACTCAGTTTTCCATGGATCGCGCTCCTGAGGCAATCTTTTGGATGGATAGGAATGCTCGGTTCTTCTACGTCAACGACGCAGCTTGTCGAATGCTCGATTATTCCCGTGAAGAACTTCTCTCCATGAGCGTCCATGATATCGATCCAAATTTTCCCGCTCAATCTTGGTTAGACCAGTGGAGACAAATCAAATCTCAAGGTTCCTTTACGTCAGAATCAACGAACCGAGCGAAGGATGGTCGGATTTTCCCGATCGAACTCAGCATTAATTATTTAGAATTCAACGGACAGGAGTATAACTGTGTTTTTGTGCGCGATATTAGCCCTCGTAAACGAGCACAGCAAGAACGCGATCGCACTCAGCGATTTCTCAACTCCTTACTGGAAAACCTTCCTGTAGCCGTGTTCGCGAAAGATGCCGAACAATTAAACTTCATCTTTTGGAACAAAATGAGTACCCAGCTCATCGGCTACTCAGCCGAAGAAGTCCTAGGCAAAAACAGTTATGAGCTTTTTCCTACAGCAATCGCCGATTTCTTCGTTGCTAAAGATCGAGAAGTTCTGGAAAGCAACCAACCTGTAGATATTCCTGAAGAATACATCCAAATTCCCGAACGAGGTCGAAGGCTACTCCACACGACAAAAATTCCAATTTTTGACGAAGCTGGAAACCCTCAGTATTTATTGGGGATTACTGAAGATATCACCGAGCGCAAACAGACTGAAGTCGCCCTGCGTCAGAGTCGGGAGCGCTTACAGACAGTGATGACATCTGCCCCCCTAATTTTATTTTCGATTAATGCTCAAGGCGTCTTTACGCTGTTAGAAGGGAAAGGTCTAGAGGCAGTAGGACTCCAACCCGGACAACTGGTTGGTTCATCGATTTATGACTCCTATCCCGATCTCCTAGAGTTTATCGAGTGTTTCAAGCGCATCCTCGCTGGTGAAGAATTAGAAACCACGATTGTAAAGTTTGCGGGAATTGTCTTTGACAATCGTTATTCGATTATCCGAGACGAAACGGGCGAGATGCTCGGTATTACTGGCGTTGCGTTGGACATCACCGAACGTCATCGAGCAAAGCTTGCCCTGCAACAGAGCGAAGCTAAATTTCGCAGCCTAGTAGAAAGTGCCAACGCCATTATTTACCAACTGACAGTCGATGGTGTCTTTTCTTATGTCTCCCCCAACTGGGTTGATATCCTTGGACACGAACTCTCGGAGGTCGAGGGGAGAGTCTTTACCTTCTTT
>DATNPT010000605.1:0-3921 GCA_036703075.1 Chroococcales cyanobacterium | reverse complement strand
TTGGCGCGATGGTCCCACACCGACTCCATCCCGAACTCGGAGCGTGAAACGTTGCTGCGGCCAAGATACTTTGGGGGTAGCCCCACGGGAAAATAGCTCGGTGCCAGGTCTTTTTCTTTCACATCAACAAAGCCTCTTTCTCGTTCAAGAAAGAGGCTTTTGTCTATCTTTTATCTTAAAAGTAGATAAGCTAAGGTTGTTGAGTTTAGAAATTCTGCTGTGGATGCAATATTGGATAGAGCACGCGAGCTAAAGCAAGCATTAGTTGAGTTTATCCTCGAAGCTGAAGGAGATTTAGCAGAAGGATTAGAATCGTTTGTTGCTGTCAAGTCTCGTCCTCAGGGGAATCGTCATAATGCAAGCTACGACCAGAATCTGGTTATTGATGCTTTTTTGAGTGAGGGACAGGTTAGAGAGAAAACTGTTCTGGACTTGTTCTTAGACAGTCATTCTGAACTCTCACACAGCGATCGCACTTTATTGAAAAGCTGGCAACGTAGCTTTCTCGGACTGTTTGCTGTTACCAAAATTCTGCCAGATGGTTTTGAATTAATGAACTGGTTAACAGCTAAGCATTACATAGTAAAGCCAAACGATCCAGTTACTCTCAAGGATATGGCACGGTTTAAAGAGGGAGAAGTTTTACTCACTCGCATCGCGCCAGTAACCGATACCTACTGGATGTTTTCTGGACCTTGTATGCCTATGGGACCATTGGGAAAACCAAAGCTAGCAGTGGCAATCGGTAACTTTAAAGAGAATCACAAAGAGGCTCTTTACAATGATGCTCCCGATTTATTAGAAGAAGCCTGGAAATCAGTAGCCGAGTATCACCATCAGTTTGTTGAATTTTTTGGTAGTGACGAAGTCACACTTCCTGGGTATCAGTTAAACAAGAAGGTTTCTGAATTGCAGGAACTCATGACTAAGCGTCAACTGGCAGCAGCAGGTATTGATGAATCCAAATCTCTTTCAGAGATTGCCCAAGAAGCTGGGGTTACACAAGAAGAATTAAAAGCTGCTGCCCAAGAAGCCGGTGCTGACTCAGAGGCAATTTCTCAATTATTTGACAGCAGCCAGGGAAAGACAAAAATGGTAACTCCTAAAGTCGAGTTACCTGCGGAACTGAAGAAAGCAGAACAAGTAACAGTCTTTAGTCATCCTCGCTGGGGTCAGATGTTCCTGCCCACCTATACTCAGTTTAAAACCATCTTAGAATCCGAAGAAAGGCAGAGCGATGCTACAACCGATAAGTTAGTTCGCAAATACCTGGAAGACCCATCCATTAACGCCTTCATTTGGCAGAAATTGGTTCAGTTGTATCCCAGCCAGCTAGAACAGGTTTTGCAAACTTTCCTTGAGCGTCCTGAATTTAAGATCGATCGCGATTTAGATGCTCTCTTACAGGAGTACAAGAAACCCTTAGAGCCAGAGTTACCAGAAATTGCCAGTGTTCCCCTGCACTTACATAATCTCTTTCAAGAAGCCTTAGCAGAAGTCAATAAATCTACGTCAAAGAGCAAGGGTAAAAAGAACCAAAAGAAAGGTCTCGGCTTTCAGTAAACTCAACCAAAGCTTGGTAGGATTCTCTTTGCCGTTTCATGCCAGCTTATTTCAATGTCAACTGCTGTTGTCACACTCAATGGTACTCAACATCAGCACCATCTGCTTATTCAACGCCCTGCATCAGGACTATCTCTAAAAGGAAGTCTCAAGGTTCCGGGTGACAAATCCATTTCTCACCGTGCCTTAATGTTAGGAGCGATCGCTCAAGGAGAAACCAAGATTCAGGGACTTCTGTTGGGAGAAGACCCTCGTAGCACGGCTAGCTGTTTTCGGGCTATGGGCGCTCAGATTTCAGAGCTGAATACAGAGTTGGTTACAGTCAACGGTATTGGATTAGGGCAGTTACAAGAACCAGCAGATGTATTGAATGCTGGCAACTCTGGAACTACTTTACGGCTAATGCTGGGACTTCTTGCCTCTCACCCCGATTGCTTTTTTACAGTGACAGGTGACAGTTCGCTGCGATCGCGTCCCATGTCCCGCGTTGTCAAACCCTTGCAACAAATGAGGGCGCAAATCTGGGGGCGTCAGGGTTCCTCACTCGCACCTCTCGCTATTCAAGGACAACTGCTCAAACCCATTCACTACCATTCTCCAATTGCTTCCGCTCAAGTGAAATCCTGCATTCTCTTGGCTGGTTTAATGGTAGAAGGGCAAACGACTGTGACTGAACCAGCCCTCTCTCGCGACCATAGCGAACGAATGCTGCAAGCGTTTGGAGCCAAACTCAACATCGACCCAGAAACCAATAGCGTGACAGTAACAGGGCCAGCTCAACTGCAAGGACAAACGGTTATTGTTCCCGGTGATATTAGCTCGGCTGCCTTTTGGTTAGTTGCGGGTGCAATTGTGCCAGGTTCAGAACTGCTGATTGAAAATGTCGGTGTCAATCCTACCCGCACTGGTGTTTTAGAAGCCCTAGAAATGATGGGCGCTGATATTCAGTTGGAAAATCAGCGAGTAGTTGCCGGGGAACCAGTGGCAGACTTACGGGTACGCTACGGACGCCTTAAAGGATGCCAAATTGCTGGCGATTTGATTCCCCGCTTGATTGATGAGATTCCGATTCTGGCAGTAGCAGCAGTTTTTGCGGAAGGAACAACCGTGATTCGGGATGCAACGGAATTGCGAGTTAAGGAAAGCGATCGCATTGCGGTTATGGCATCTCAATTGAACCGAATGGGAGCCAAAGTCACAGAATTACCCGATGGTCTGGAAATCACGGGAGGCACTCCTTTATTGGGTACTGAAGTTGATAGTTATACCGATCACCGAATTGCGATGAGTCTTGCCGTTGCTGCACTCAATGCCACTGGTACGACGACCATTGACCGTGCTGAAGCAGCCGCCATCTCTTATCCTGATTTCGTTACTACCTTGCAACACATTTGCAACCAATCATAAAGTGAATAACTTCTAAATTATGAATTATGAAGGCTGAGATTATGAATTGAGCAATATAACGCGAAGAAAGTGTTTAGTTTATCCGTCTCTAATTCATAATTCATAACTCATACTTCATAATTCTTGGTCACTTAGGTACCGGACAGCGATACAGTCGGTACCAATAGCTATCTAACTTCGGCAATTTTTGGGGAGCCTTAAAACAGTCTTGTTGCTCCAACTCCACACCTGCATGGAAATTTACGAGCCATACATCGAGAGGTCGAGGTAGTTTAGCAACTGTTTCTTGAAGGGTAGCGGTGGGATTTTTAGCCAGTTTGGAAACCTGAGGTTCGCGTGCTAGGAGAAATAGGGGGGAAGCTGTCTCCAAACCCGTGGAAGACTGAGCATCGTTAATGTGTTTGAATTCCCAAGCTAGTCCCATCATCCGACCCGTTTGTCCGTGGTGTTGATAGGTAGTCGCAATCAGAACAGGGGAATTTGATGCGTGTTGGATGACTTTAACGAGTAGATCCGAACGAAGAGTTTGCAGATAACCGAGATTCCACGCAACTGTTATCCCTCCCAACAGTCCCATGAGCCAAATTAGGATAACGGCTGTTTTGCCGCCTTTCGGGATGAAACGAAAAACAGATGCTCGACCTTTAACACGTTTTGATTCTATTTCTACTGAGTCACGAGTATCCCAACAAGTGGCTAGTGCTGCTCCTAATAAAGCAATAAAAGCTGGAAAATAGACGAACTGATACCGAGGGGCGAGGGTGAGATCGGCACCCAAAGTATAAGTAATGCCAAAGAATAACACAATTGCCCCAACGATGAACTGACCCAAAACCTGCACGCTCAAACGACTGTCCGCTTGGGATTGCTGAAGTTTGAGGCTGCGGCACAGAATCGGCAAAGCCCAGACTAGGAAAATTAGCGTTAGCAGTCCAGAAGCGATCGCAATTG
>DATNPT010000582.1:0-2801 GCA_036703075.1 Chroococcales cyanobacterium | reverse complement strand
TATCCTTCAGCAAATCCAGGACAATTTAATTTCACCTAGGGTGATGCAAAATTCAGTGAATGTTAACCCTGTCGTGATATTTTTTGCCTTACTCGTAGGTGCTAGAGTGGCTGGAATCCTAGGAATTTTTATTGCGATCCCAATTGCAGGAGTGCTTGTAGACTTATTAGAGATTGACGAAATGAAAGGAGAAGGATAAAATTTAAATTTTTTTTAGAATCATACTTTCATTCCACACTTTCTACTATTAAAATCAATAATTTTTGGCTAGAAAACTGTGTTCTTGAAGTTCCTAACAGTAAAATAGTTAGTAATCAAAAAATAATTTTGTAAAATGCAAGACTTGAGATCGGAGTTAGCAGAAAGTCTGGATGAAGCGGAATGGAACTGGTTGAAACCTCATGTCCAACGGGATGCAGTTGTAGTGGTCGATCGCGCATTAGATTTGCTGGATGTGGGAGTTGCGATCGCTGGTGATGATGTTCTATCTGTACAGCATTGGATTAGCGAACAACTGATTCGCAAGCCGTCGCCAGAACAACTGTCAGATTGGAACGGCGACCAGACGAGACGCTTTCAAGCTCTCATCGTACAACCCTACGTTTTGGTACAAGAACTTCCAACTTGAATCAAGTAGAGCACAGTTTCAAAATTTATAATTTCATGCACTTCCCCTGTTTACCGAAACGAGTCTGATGTATCGCGGAGGCTAGCTCCCGTGTGACCTGTAGTCACCCAGAGGATAGATCTTGCACCATCTCGAACAGCTTTCTCAACGGGTTCGGGATCGCGTCCTGAAGGGACAGATAGAGGTTTCAAGGAGATTCCTCGACTCCCAAAAACAATTTCACCGATCACGCGAGCGCGGCGCATGTGATCCTCTGAGGTAATCAAGTAGACACTATTAATCCCCTCGGCTTTGAAGCGATCGGCTAAGGTTGTGAAGTTAGTGACTGTATCTACAGCTTGGTAGTCCAAGTGAATGCGATTTGCCTCAATTCCCGCCTTCGCAAACACCTTGTAAGCATAGGCTTTTGGGACACCTGACGACATCCAGATTGGTAGTTGTGGGTGCTGCTTCGCTAACTTAGCGGCGAACCGTACTCGCTCTCCCTTATCTCCCCCCAAGATAAAAATGGCATCGGGTTGTACAAAATAACTTTCAATTTGCTTGTAGCCCCAGATCGACAAAACCAGCAGCGCTGGCATGAGCCAGGTCAATTGTTTAGCTTTAGAGTACTGAGGTTTAGCGAATAACTCGCGCCGCTTACGTGAAGTAATTCTTAAAAGCATGAATAAATAAATGAATCGGGTTGACTGGATGCCATTTTTAGACTCATGCACTACACACGCTTTTTCCTAGATTCTTGCCGGGTTAGCAGTATGCAGCATCAATCAATAGTACTTTTATAACGAGCGTTCTTTTCGGGAAAGACGGAGAATTTCCTCAATCGATCGACTCACCAGTTTAAGGGTACTGCCAACTGCCTCACAATGCATCTAAGGAAAAGCTGAAGGTACCTCCTCAAGAGTTTCCTTATCAAAGCACCGACGATCCGTACAGATTTTAAAACTTAGTCCTTATGCGATCGCACGCGGAACTCAAAGCATCAGCTTTTACCTACAACTCAACCTTAGGGAGTGAGTTATCCCATAGCATCCTACTTAAGGTAGCAAAGAGAACGGGACAGGCCGGATTCGAACCGGCGACCTAGCGCTTCAGATTTGTGTGAGTTTCCCCACTCTCCGGACTATACCTTCACCTTGGGCTTGTTGCCTTTAGGTGGTGGCCGTCTAGTCTCTCGACCTTCCCGATCCAAATATCTACGATTAATGGTTCGCACTTTGGAGAGGGCTTGGCTCGGTATTGCCATAGAGGATTGAGTAGATCGATCGCTCTTTAGGGTTCACCGAATTTGACCACATTCACGCATGGAGTTTCTTCCATGGTGCCCGATTGTTCAGGAGGCGCTCGCTCTATCCATCTGAGCTACAGCCCCAATATACGCACCCCATTATAGCCAAAGCTGTAGATCAACAGAGCACAAAAGAAAAAACAGGGGCTGGAGACTCTTAGTTTATTCTCTCCCAAGAGTTACTGTCTACGAGTGCTCAATGCAATATAGATGCCTGCGATCGTCGCGAATACAATACAGAACACGATTTTGTCCCATCCCTCAATAATGAGCGAAGGGTTTGAGCGAGTCGAAGTTTGATGAGATTCTGATTGTTGAGTGGATGTCGTTTTTCTGGGAGATTGAGAAGAGTCAGAGCGATGGGGAAGCTCTTCACCTATCGGCGCATCAGCCTCGTAATCGTTCGTTGAGCCTGAAGACTCAACAAGATTGGGAGCCAGAAAAGTAGAAATGCTCTGTGCTGGGTCAAAAAACATCATCGCGATCGCGATCGGCAAGCGACATGGAAAATAACCGACACTGTAGCTGAAAAAATGCTCCGATAGCAAACTATCACAGTCCTTATACTCGACCTAACATGAATGGCACTGACTTAAGGCGAAAGTTGTAGGTATTAAAGAAAACCCGGACTTGGGGGTTTCCCCAAACCCCCATTGGGGACAAGCGTCTCCCCCAAACCCCCGCGCAAGGGTTGGTTAATGCTTAAGTCAGTGACATTCGACCTAACATAGCGTTCAATTAGCCTACAATCCCTACCATGACAATTTCGCCGCCTCGCTCTGGATATACATTGCCGGTGTTTGCCTGTGCCGCAGCAATGGGAGCTCTGCACGGGTTACGCGAGCATCAACCGCTCAAAAGTGTGTCAATCGACCTGCTCGAACC
>DATNPT010000578.1:0-5614 GCA_036703075.1 Chroococcales cyanobacterium | reverse complement strand
CACCTAAGATGCGCTCGCTCCAAAGGAAGTCAGGAGTCAGGAGTCAGCAGATAGATGAGTGTACTCCACTCATTTGAAAACTGCTATATTGATCGGCTAGCTTTTTGTCAGTGGTTAGTCGTCTTCGACCACGGTTCCTATGCCCCAAATGAATTCCGGTCCAAGAGCATCGGTCAGCCGTAACGCTGACACCTGTTCCCTCTAATTCATTCGCGATCGCTTCTGAAAAGGACAAAACATAAGCCTTGGTTGCATAAAAACCGCCATCAATGGACCCGGTTGAAACGCTGCTGTTGACGCCACATTGAGGATTTTGCCTGCTCGTTGTTTCACAATATCTTTGATAAACAGCTTGGTCAAATGGGTCAGACACACCATATTTACCTGCATCATGTTCAGTTCAGCAGTCAGCTCAGTTTCAGTAAAGTGTCCGTAGGTGGCAAATCCAGCATTATTCACCAGAGCAGAAATTTTAATCCCTTCGTTTTGCAGCTCCGTAAAAATTTCCTCTGAGGCTGAAAAATTTGATAAATCTTTAGCAATGACCTTGACAGAAATGCTAAATTCTGACCTTAATTCATCAGCTACTTGAGCGAGCTTTTGTTGGCTTCTGGCGACTAGTACCAGATTGTATTTGTCCTGAGCAAATAACCCTCAAAACGATCGCAGTGAGAGAAGTTGTCAGTAAAGAGCGATCGGATTGAATCAAAGTTCCTGAACTGACATCTTGTCTTGGATGCCCTCAATTTCTGTTTACCCCCTTAGCCCCCCTTGTTAAGGCTACCGTGTACACACAAGTCCCCTGGTTTGTGTCTGAGGTGATCTTGCCCCCTAAATCCCCCAATTCTGGGGGACTTTGAAGTTCCTGTTCCCCCCAAAATTGGGGGGTTAAGGGGGCGAAATGCAGTATGCAGAAGTGGCTCAGAAGATGTGTGTACACGGTAGCTTGTTAAGGGGGGAATATGAAGAAGAACTTTTATTCTTGGGGAAAGTCAGTTTCAGTTCCTGTTCCCCCCGAACTCAAGGGGGGTTAGGGGGGTAGTGCAAGATACTCAAACCAACTTAGAACGTCTTCACGAACTCAATGAGCGCTTTCTTGTCTTCATCCGACAGTTGGGAACCAAACGTATGTCCTCTATCCTCGACGAAATCGGGAGATTGATTCGCCTGGAGGAGGACACTGGCAACTTTAGCCTTGGGTCCGGCGGAGAAATCCACGTTTTTCAATCCCTTCAAGGCAGTTATCAAGTCTAAGCGCGTAATTGCCTCTCTCAGATTGATGTTGGCCAGCAAGTTGACCGGCGTGCCGTTGGGAATGGGAAGTTTGATGCCGATGGGAAGCTCTAAGGTACTTTTCTGAGTGGTTCTCGATATTTTGCCCTCGCGCTTTTCAGGCCACAGGAGTTTTTCCATGGCATCCTCGTAAGCCGCTACGCGTCCCTCAACTGAAGTGTCCTTGTTGTAGATGCCTACCGAATTATTGTGCAGTAAGGGGGCTGTTGCCCAAACGCTAATTAGTGAAGGCGTGCGGTAATAGCCTCGACCACCTGCTGGCACTTCAAACTCGATGGGTTTCTTCTCGTTGAAGGGGTTGTAAAGCTCTAGCTTGCCGACTGAGGGGAGTTCTTTGTACGTCTTAGACGAGAACTGATCCCAGATATGCCCTGCCATCGCATTCGTTCCTAGCGCACGGCTGGCATTGGTGCCGATGTAGGTAATCGGATAGCGATTGTCGTCGGACAAGAAGTTGTGGTCAAGGAAGTCAGGACTCTTCACCGACTCTAGGAACCACTGTTTCGCCTTATCGGGATCGGCGGCAATTTCTTGAGGCGGCTGTTTGCTGGAATGACAGGTGGCGCAGCTATTGGCAAAGATAACCTTGCCTCGTTCTAGAACCGATTCATCCTTCGCCAGCAATGCCTCGCCTCCTGCCGCATCTTTGAGATGCATGGGTTTGATGGTCTTCAGGAAGGATTCCGCATCGGCCATACGCGCTTCGGTTTTGCGCCAGTCTTCGCATTCCTTACGCGCCTTGTCGATATCAAACGGTCGTTGTGGCGTTCTACCGAGCAATGGTTCGTGTAGAGTTAGCCAGTAATCCGAGCAAGTACCGATGTTGACATAAACGCGCAAGCTGGCACCCGCCACACCAATCGAGTCTGCACCATCTTTGAGGATGTGATTGACGGCCTTGGTCGAACCGTCGTTCATCACCTCTTCGTGCGTGGGGCGATCGCTTAAATTAAAAATGGCATTAATGACATTCGGGTTATTGATTTGATCGTTCCCAATCCGAGAGGTGTCAGAGGTACCTGGTGGTTGGGCATTAATCACCTGCCAGACAAAGTTATTGGGTTTGAGGTTAGAACCGAATAATTTGCCTTCTTCGATGTACTGGTTCCCCAATGCCCCGACCAAGTTTTCCCAGAGTGGGTGTTCTGGGTCTTTCGGTGGTTTGAGTGGATTAAACGCGATGTGACAGATACCGCAGGATAGACCAATTCGGTAAGGAGGCTCAATTTTGGGGTCTTCTACATACTTATTCGCATCCCATTTCGCTGGGTCGAAGTTCGGGTTCTCGAACTTCCGCATCCCCATGACGCCCGTTGAGTGGGGGTCTTTACACTTATCGAGCCACAACCCATATTCATCCGGGCTTTTCGCCTGTTCGCATCCAGGGTCATTGATGGCACCGAGATTAGCAAAGCGATTATCGCGTTGGCGCGAGTCGAGTAGGTTCAATAAATCCACTGCACCGTCCGTTCTTACCGCCATTGTGCGATAGAACTTCTCGTTACCACCCGTCCAAAAGTACCAGGTACAACGACCGCGATGCTCTGCATCCGTGAAGGTTGGGTCCCGTGGCACATAGCCAATGCCATCACAGTTGTCGGTGTAGTCTGCGGTTTCTTGGTAGTCGCTGGAGGCCGTGGCTGGTGTTGACTGATAGTCATTGGCTACAGTTGGCGTTTCTTTCGATTCGCTAGATGCAGGAGTTGGTGCTTCCTCCGATTCACTCGGCGCAGCAACTGGTGTTTCACCAGTTTCGCTAGTCGCCGTGACTAAGGCTTGTTCGTATTCACCCGCCAGTGCTAGGGGTGTACTGCAAATGCCGCCGATGACCAGCACCAAGGTCAGCATCATGAGACAGCACGTCAAAACTAAACGTAACTTCTTCATCAAACTCTCCTGTCGTCAGACAGAGTAAGTAGAAAATATCAATCGCCCCTCACCCAAATGCAGCAAAACAGAAAACCACAAAACTAAGGAGGGGAAAATTGCGATCGCAAAATGTTAAATCACTGCCGAAACCTTTTAATCCGGAAATCCTCCCGTCTAATCCGGAAATCTTCCCGTCTTAGTTGTATCAACTGTTTAAGCTAGCAAAATCGCTGAGTTCGTACATCTGTCTATTTTCGAGCAGATAATCCCCCATCTAAATTTATGGTTTTTCACACGTTGCCGTATCCAAACTACCTTAAGTGGCGTTAATTGTGTGACGAGAAAATATTACTTCTCAACGCTGTAGTGAAAGACAACACACCTGACTTTGCTCGCAGCCTATCTGACGCTGATATAGCTTGAGTGCAAAACTCTACCGAGTACTAGACTTGGGCATTCTTCAGATTGTATCAAGTCTCAAACTATGCCACATTTAACTGAAACTTATGGACAATCGGATTAGCATTGTGTTAGAAAATGTCTTCGACTCCTCATAAAAACTAACCAGACTGACTGGTAAGTGTCAACAGGTATACCGCAATTCAGGAGCCTCGAAATCTATCGGGGTGTTCGCTAGTCGGCAAATCTTAAATCCAGTTATCTACACAAAACTTATCAAGCATTGCTACCTACTTAGGAGTTACGTCCTGTAGTAATAGGACAGTAGGTTGGGTGAACCAAATTGCCAGTTTCAGCCGTTTTCCCTCACCTTTGCCTCACCAACTTTCCAAAATTGGAAGTGTAGCTTCCGCTCGGGATGATACCTCCAAAGCTTCCCCGAAGTATTGTTGTAGTTGTTGGATGAACAGGACATTGCTTATGACAGGAACGTCCACAATTGGAAGGTTACGGCGGCTTTACCTTAGCATCTTCTAGTCAAGGCATAGGTTCCAGTACCGATCGGAGCATCAATACCACTTGAATACCCGATCGTCTGTGCTTTTAAACTTTTCTTTGCCAACCGGGTGTTGAATTAAACATGGAAAACGATATTATCTTTCAACCGCTAACCTTTCGGAACTTAACTGTTAAGAACCGTATCTTTCGCTCCAGTATCTCTGGACGATGGGACAACTACGATGGTTCCGGCACGCAAGCCCGGATTAACTGGGAGGAAAAGTTTGCTCGCGGTGGAACTGGGGCAATTATCTCGTCATTTGTTCCTGTGAATGTTCGAGGGCGAATTATGCCCAATTACGCCACGATAGCCTGCGACGAGCGGATTCCTTTCTGGCGCAAAGTTGGTGAAAAGGTACATGAATATGACTGCAAATTTATATTACAACTGAGCCATTCTGGGCGGCAGCAAGATATTGGCGGCGTGGAAAACCAAGAACATAAAGCTCTCAGTTCAACCAGTAGTACTGAACCCCTTCACGGCTTTGCCTGTCAGGCAATGACTAGAGAAGAGATTAAAGATACCATACAGGACTTTGCCGATGGAGCCAGACGAGCGCGTGAGGCAGGACTCGATGGGGTAGAACTGCACAGTGCCAATGGTTATTTAATTACCCAATTCTTAAGTTCCGGAATTAACGATCGCCAAGATGAATATGGCGGTTCGTTGGAAAATCGCGCCCGCTTCCTACTAGACATTATTCGGGCGATTCGCAAAGAGGTGGGAAATGATTTCCACCTGCAATTCAAAATTAGCGCGATCGACCATAATAATGCTGTCACCTTCTGGGAAAAGAAAGGGAATGTCCTGGAAGAGTCGATTCAGATTTGTCAGTGGGCTGAGGAAGCTGGGGCAGATGCGGTTCACGTATCAACGGGAAGTTTGTTCCCACATCCTCTCAACCCGATTGGCGATTTTCCTTTTGAGATTATTCGGAAAACCTACGATGCCATGATTTCGAGTGGTGTCCATACCTTCCGAAACTATCTATTGTTTCGCTACTGGTTATTAAGACCCATTTTTTCCTTTTTGTGGAATCGAACGAAAAAGAGTTTGCCTCCTCAACCGATTAGCGGAGATACGGTGAACGATGAAGCGATCGCAAAACTGCTCAATGCCTATCAAGGCGTGAATCTAAGGGAAGCTCGCGAAATTAAAAAGCATGTCAATATTCCCGTGCTATGTACGGGTGGATTTCAGCAGGCCTCTTACATTCGGAAAGCGATCGAAGAAGGACTTTGTGACGGTGTCACGATTGCTCGTCCCCTGATTGCCAACAACAATTTAGCAGACTTATTTAAGCAAGGATACGACCTCGCACCAAAACCCTGTACTTACTGCAACAAATGTCTGCTCAATGTGATCGAAAATCCGCTCGGTTGTTACGAATTGTCGCGTTTTGAGGATGACTACGAGGAAATGATGCGAGACGTAATGTCAGTCTTTGAACCGACTCGGTAAGCGATCGCGGGTTGAAGGAATTCTACAGGCTTA
>DATNPT010000576.1:0-5438 GCA_036703075.1 Chroococcales cyanobacterium | reverse complement strand
GGGCTATTCCCGTGCGATTGTGCGTCGCGCACTCGTGAATTACCTTCCAGAAAAAATCCGCTGGCGCAGCGACAAAGGCAATCTTGCTCCCAACTTCCGACAAGGACTGTTGAGGTTTGAACGCGATCGCATCGAGCAGTTAATTCGGGAAAATCCCCAGCTAATCCAAGCTTTCGTCGATGTCCCAGGCCTGCATACCGCGTATCAACGATATACCTCTCAATGTTTCGGAGATGACGATCTTCTCGTCTGGTTAGCCGTTACTTTAGCTTTGTGGATAAACACGAAAACATCGATTTGTCAAGCTCAAACTAGCCATTAATAGGGGATAAAACAATGAAAACTAAAAAGTCTTACAGCAAACCCAAACTAACCGTTCACGGTGATATTAAGGAAATTACATTCGGTTTTAGAGCTGGCAATCAGGATAGCCCTTTAGGTGGTAATGGAGGATTTGTACCTTCCTAGTTCCCAGTTCCGATTGCATCCTCCTGAGTACGGGGGGATGAGATTATTACTCAGTAGTGCAGGAAGGCAGAACTCGATTAGTAACTGCTCGCTGTTTCAACTACCTTTACCCAACTGAGTGACTAGATGAACTAGTTCTGGCAAAATCAGTTGTTGGACGGCAAGTTTGACGGCACCAGTAGAACCAGGAATGGAGAAAACCAGCTTCGAGCGATAGACACCAGCAACGGCCCGCGAAGCGATCGCTCTTGAGCCGATTTCCTGATAGCTCAAGAAACGAAAAATTTCTCCAAATCCTGGTAAGGTTTTGTCTAGCAGGCTCTCTAAGGCATCGTAGGTAGTATCTCGCGGCGCAATCCCGGTGCCGCCGTTAAAGATAACAGCATCAACATCCAAGCGTTGACCCAGTTCTGCGAGTTGCGATTGAATCTGTGCTGGTTCATCTTTGAGAATCTGATAAACGCTAACCCGATGACCCGCCTCAAGGAGCAATTGCTCAATCAACTGGCCGCTGCGATCGGTTTCGCGCGATCGCGTATCGCTCACAGTAATGACTGCACAATTGACCTTGAGCGAATTTTGGTCAGGATGAGGTGAGTGAGTCATATTCCCTTAAGCGATGCGATCGCGTTGTGTAGAAACCTAAACGACAAAATTGCCTTATTCAGATTTAGTGAAGCCTAAACCATTCTCTTGGGCATATCGTTCCATAAAGCGCATGAAACGCTCCCATTCTGCTTTAGATTTCATTAGGATGATTGCTTCCAAGGCAGTAGGTTGACCGTTGACAAACTTACCTTTAACCTCTCGCGTCACGATCTCACCTTCTTCATCCAGCAAATACATACCAGTAATGTCTTCAGTGCTACCCGTGTCAAGTGCTTTAGGATTTTCAAAATAAAATGTTGCAGTGCCTTGACCTCCATCGCGAGAACGGGTCAAGCGTACATCGGGAACCGTTTCTTCATTAATCCCTCTAGAAAATTGAATTTTAGCCATGATCGTTTAATTAAGTTTTTTTGCAGGTTCTCATACTATATTCTCATCTGATGTAGTGCTTAGGAACAAGTACTTACCGATCAAATCCTACTCTCGTCAGGGATATACTCCTGACCAACTGGTCACTGGCACTGAACTCTGTTGAAACAACAGACTGGTGTAGTGGCAAAATTGATAGAACTGATACACACTAAGGACATTTCCGCTAGTTTCGAGCAGTCCTTGCACAAATAGTAAACCAAGATCGATGGGTAAGCAGCGAGCGTTTTCTGGAGTCCAACCAACTGGCAATCTTCATTTAGGCAACTATCTGGGAGCAATTCGCAACTGGGTAGAAGGGCAAAGCCGTTACGAAAATTTTTTTTGCGTGGTCGATTTGCATGCGATCACCGCGCCTCACAATCCTGCAACCTTGGCATCGGATACTTACACTATCGCCGCTCTGTATTTAGCTTGCGGAATTGATTTGGAGTACTCCACAATTTTTGTCCAATCCCATGTTGCCGCTCACAGCGAACTGACGTGGTTGTTTAACTGCTTTACGCCCGTCAACTGGCTCACAGACATGATTCAGTTTAAGGAAAAGGCAGTCAGGCAAGGGGAAAATGTCAATACGGGCTTGCTAGACTACCCGGTGCTAATGGCGGCTGATATTCTACTTTATCAAGCAGATGTCGTGCCGGTTGGGGAAGACCAAAAGCAACATTTGGAACTGACGCGCGATATCGCCGATCGCATGAATTTCCAATTTGCTAAAGACAAAGAACCCATTTTAAAGGTACCAGAACCCTTAATTCGCAAGGAAGGAGCGCGGGTGATGAGCCTGACAGATGGGACGAAGAAGATGTCTAAGTCTGACCCTTCAGACTTGAGTCGGCTTAATTTACTCGACTCGCCCGATGAGATTCAAAAGAAAATTAAGCGTTGTAAAACTGACCCAATTAAAGGTTTAACGTTTGATGACCCAGAACGGCCGGAGTGTAACAATTTGCTCACTCTCTACATGCTGCTGTCTGGGAAGAAAAAAGAAGATGTGGCAGAGGAATGCCGAGATATGGGCTGGGGTCAGTTCAAGCCATTATTGGCAGAAACAGCAGTAGAAGCACTCAAGCCGATTCAACAAAAGTATCGTGCTGTAATGGATGATAAGGGTTATTTAGAGTCTGTGTTGCGAGAAGGGCGTCAAAAAGCAGAAGCGATCGCAAACGAAACCCTAACTAACGTGAAATCTGCTTTGGGATATTCACTGCCTCTATGAAGTTTCCGACAAGAGGGTTGTAAACAGACCTCAGCTCAGCTCAAAATTCAATACTAAAAACTTGGCAGAAATTTATGGGCGATTTTATTGAAAACCTAGAAATCGGGGCAGACATCCAGTTAGTTGCTGGACAGAACCACTCTACCTCCAATAACACTAACGGAACCGCCCTTAGGCAACATTCCTTTCGCACCGCTGTCGAGTCGGGTGAATTTTTGGTCACAGCTGAGGTTTGCCCGCCCAAGGGAGGGGACGCTTCCCACATGATAAAAATGGCGCAAGCTCTCAACGGTCGAGTCCACGCGGTTAATATTACTGATGGAAGTCGCGCCGTCCTGCGGATGAGTTCTTTAGCCGCTTCTGTCATTTTGTTGCAACACGGAATCGAGCCAGTATGCCAGATGGCCTGTCGCGATCGCAATCGCCTCGCCCTGCAAGCTGATTTGATGGGCGCTCATGCCTTAGGAATCCGTAACGTCCTCGCGCTTACAGGTGACCCCCTTAAAGCTGGCGATCATCCTGATGCAAAAAGTGTCTTTGAGCTGGAATCCGTGCGCTTGCTGCAACTGATTGGCAAACTCAATCAGGGTTTGGATGCTAATGATAAGCCTCTCACGGATGGAGTCACCGACTTGTTTGCCGGTGCTGCGGTTGACCCCCAACTGAAAAGTTGGTCTGGTTTACAACGTCGGTTTGAGCGCAAACTGGAAGCGGGAGCCCAGTTTTTCCAAAGCCAGTTGATTAGTGATTTCGATCGGCTGGCAATGTTTATGGACAAAATTGCGGCTGGTACGAATAAGCCGATTTTAGCGGGAATATTTCTGCTCAAATCAGCGAAGAACGCCCAGTTTATTAATAAGTACGTGCCAGGTGTTGACATACCTCAATCGATTATCGATCGCTTGGCCGCTGCTGATGACCCGTTATATGAGGGCATGAAAATCGCAGCAGAGCAAGTCCAGCTAGCGCGGGAACTTTGTCATGGCGTACACATGATGGCAGTCAAGCGAGAAGACTTGATTCCCAAGATTTTAGACCTGGCGGGAGTTCAAGCGGTGAAAAAGTAACAACGAACTATAGATTGGTCATTAGTCAATAGGGAATTGGTCGAGAGGCAGAGCAAGCAACAGACTGATGACCAAGAAGCTATAACTGGGGGCGAAGAACTGATGCAAAAGACAGTAGACACCCGGATTTGTGAAGTCACAGTGTATGCTGAGCGGGCACTGGTGACACGTCGGGGTATCGTGCAGCTGACGGGTGAGCAACAAGACGTCACTATCGCCCCACTGCCAGCAACCCTTTTGAGCGAATCAGTTCGAGCTAGAAGTACGGGTACGGTACCCGTGCGCTTGTTGGGGGTGCGTGCCCAACGATTGCACACCACACAGGTGAGCAATTCAGAGATAGCTCGGTTAACACAAGAGATTGAATTTCTGGAAGAACGAAAACGCCAGGGGCAAGATTCACTAACATTGTTCAATCTCCAACGCAATTTTGTCAAAAGTTTGAGCAATCAATACCTGGAACGCTTGACGAAATTCCAGAATCCCGAACCCATCAATCTCACTCAAATTCGAGAGTTACTGGAATTTGTCGGGCAACAGTATAGCGAATTTTCAAATGCGATCGCTTCTGTTGATAAAGAGCAAAAACAGCTCGACAATCAATTACAAGCACTTATCCAGGAGTTACAACAGCTTGCCACACCCCATTCCAGCGAAACTGTTAGCATTATCGTCACTCTAGAACCATCAGCAGCCGGTGAATTCGAGCTAGAGGTATCCTACATTGTCAAACAAGCAAGCTGGGTACCACTTTACGATTTGCGATTGGGTGCAACGAACCAACCTATCAACCTCAGCTATTTAGCAGAAGTCAAGCAAAACAGCGGCGAGGATTGGCTCGGTGTCGCCCTTACCCTTTCTACGAGTCAACCCGGACTCGGTACCCTGCCGCCCAAATTAACCCCCTGGTACATAGACGCACAACGCCCTAGCTATCTAGGGCTAACGAAAAATAATACGTCTCAATCGCCTGGTATAGCTTCTGGTTCTTTGTTTGCAACGATGCCTTATCCGGGTATGACACCTGTACCAGACGCCGCAAGGGAGTTAGAGTTAGAACTACTCCACAAAGCTCAAGTTTCTACAGCGCAAGCCTCAAAGCCAGGGAGTATAGTGACCTTTGCGGTGAGGAGTGCTAGCACAATCGAGAGCGATGGTGCGCCTCATAAAACGCTAATTTTCAATCAAGATTATCCTTGCCGTTCTGAGTATATTGCCATACCGCGTCTGGTTAGCTCAGCTTATCTGCAAAATGCGATCGCAAATCCCCGGACAGGCGTGACTCTACTACCCGGCAAAGCTAATATTTTCCGCGATAACGCATTTGTTGGCACCACCGAGCTAGCAAATATTGCCCCCGGTCAAGAATTTACACTCAACTTAGGCATTGACGAAGGCGTAAAAATTGAGCGTGATTTGGTGGAGCGTCAGATAGATAAAAAGCCCATTGGCAACCAATGTAGAACAATCTATGGGTACCGGCTCCTCATTACTAACTTACGCGAACAGCAGGTCGAACTCAAACTCACAGAGCAACTACCAGTGAGTCGCAACGAGCAAATCGCAGTCCGTCTCACTAGCTCTAATCCCCAAATTCAGAGCAGTGAGCTAGGAACGCTGCAATGGTCGTTCATTCTACCGCCTCT
>DATNPT010000564.1:0-3942 GCA_036703075.1 Chroococcales cyanobacterium | reverse complement strand
TTGAATGTTTGTCAAGTTACTCCCTTGTACAGCCTTTCTCAATAACTCAAGAAATTCTCTACACTCTTCGCGTAGTTCTGTTTCTTTGCTGAGATTTTTGCGGCTACCAGTGGATAGTTGCTCGGAGAGCCAGTCCTGCAATAGGTCTGTTTCATACTTTTTGAGAATTTCCGGGATTCTGCTTTGGTCGCCCAAGCTCATCTCAATTGTTTCCTCGATCGCTGTGAATTAAATAACTTGGTGTCAGCGTAATATGTTTAAGTTTTTGGGGTACTAGCATTGACAGTGAGTAGAGACCAGCTCTCTTGCTTGTAGGAAAACGCTGTCTCGGCTCAAGTTTAGGAGTCGAGTGACTCTTGTTTAGTCTTAGGTAGTTTCCCAAAGGCTAATCAGATCAAGTTGTGTACAAGATAGCGTAAGACAAAACCAACTTTGTGTCACGACACCTTACATCAATCTATCATCATAATCAATGAACTACCGTCAGTACCTTAGGGTGCAGACGGTTTCTGACGTTTCCTCTCCCACGCTTGCCGAAATCCACCGAGCGTGTTTAGCTGCGGGCTATCATATCTGCTTTTAACTATGGAACGGTACAGCAACCAGAGGTAGCAACGCGATGAGAACCCAACTCCAAGCCCAAGAACTCGCTGGAGAAGGAGACTCTGGTTCTGCTAAAAGCGCATCAATTCTTTCTTGTAAGCGATTGATTGGAGTAGCACGGCTAAAGGCTGCACTGAAACTTTCCGACGCCATCATGGGGTCGCTGACGACGAGTAGCAGCGATTCTGCCACGAGCAAAGCATCCACACGACTTGCCGCCCAACGGTCGGCCCGGATTTCTCGCAGCACTAAGAGTTCTTGCCATAAGGCTTCTGTATTTGGCAACCAAGCTGTGATTCGGCGCAACCAGCCCAGCCAGAAAAACCAAAATGTATCTCGATAATAGTGATGAGCTTGCTCGTGGACTAACACAGCTTGCAGATGCTCTGGTTTTAGAGTCCTTAACAGTCCTTGACTCACAACCAGTTCGGGTTGCCAAAAGCCAATCTGGGCGCTGTAAGGTACAGAACTATCGAGAAGACGAGCTGGTATACAATCTAGGTCGATTTGAGGATAGCTGCGAATTTGCCGCAAAGATTGCCATCCCTCAGTTGCTAACCTCAAGCCAAAACCGATCGCAAAACCCACACATCCCAGAACCAGACAATAGCTAAACCAGTCGGCATGCAGACCAATCATTCGTCCTTGGGGCCCCATACATAGCACGGCAATTGCCGTCATCAGCAATAGTAAGGGAGGCAAGAGGAATGATAATAGCGATCGCTGCCAGCGTTCGGTCCAAGTACCTGTAGGTTTAGACCAACGGCATCTCAACAACAACGCTAAGCTCAACGCCGTCAAAATCATGACTAGATGCATTACTGTTGTTCCTCCCTCGCTTGACGAGCAGCTTGCAGCCGAAGTGCGATCGCATTAATCTGCTCTAAACTGGCCGCATCCAGGCTATCGGCAAACGCTGCAACCACGTCTGGGTTACTAACGGCGAGAAAGCGGTTGAGTCGATCGTGAGCTTTGAGTACCTGTGCTTCTTCGCGAGACACCAATGGCTTCCAGGAAAAAGCGCGTCCTTCGCGATCGCACGTTAGCCAACCTTTTTGGGTGAGGCGACGCAGCACTGTAGTTACAGAAGTATAAGCTAATTCCCGGTCTGGGTCGGTCAAAATCCGGTCGTGGACATCCTTAACGGTGACACAGCCCAGTTCCCAGACAATATTTAATATTTCTGCTTCCAAAGGACCGAGGGAGAGTTGTTTCGGACGGTAATCGGGCAGAGGAGCCATGAGTTGAAATTTATGAATGATGATATTGAGCAATTAACGGTAGGTGGACATAAATCAACAAAATAGTCCATCGCGGGGTTTCCGCTCCACTTTCGCTCAGATTAACCCTTTACAGTTAGTCAGGTCTACCGATTTACGAGATGTGATACGTAAAGCCCCTCTTGGGAAAGGCTACTGTGTACACACAAGTCTTGCTCGCCCCCTAAATCCCCCAATTCTGGGGGACTTTGAAGTTCCGGTTCCCCCCAAAATTAGGGGGCTAGGGGGGCGAAATGCAGCATTTGTGAGTTAGAAGCGAGATGTGTGTAGACGGTAGCTTGGAAAAGGGGGGATATAAGCGGGAGTATGTCAAGGAAATTCTCTATCCCTTAATTTCAGTGAGCTTCCTTTAGCATCCTCTGCTGCGAGCTTTACACACCAAGCTGGTTAACCAGCAGTGCTACGGGGAAGTGTTGCAGAATCTGAGCGATCGCTATTTTGCCACTTCCTGAAATCGTCTGTTGTGTAATTGCATTTTGCCAAGTAGACGCCGAACCTTGAGGTAGCTGTAGCTGAGTATCGCCCCACACCTGTTCGCCGATAGGATACTCTCCGGGTTGAACCAGCTTCGTGAAGAAGCGAGGAGCAATTGCGATTGCGATCTTATCCTCAAAGCTTCTCGCAAACGCCACAATATGTTCCTGAAACTTCCCTGTAACCTCTAAAGGCTGGTAATCACCTTTGAGGAATACTTCCAAAAACTCATTTCTCGCCTGAAGGACTCGGTGAGTTAGAAACAGCTTAATCCGACCATCTTCTTTGGTAGATAGTAGCTCATCCACCAGCTTTAAGCGATCGCGTTGAGCTTTCTCCTTAATATCCTTCAACAACGTCATTCGCTGTTCATAATCTACGGGACGACGGTTATCTGGGTCTACCATACTTAAATCCCATAACTCCGTTCCCTGATAAGTGTCGGGTACACCCGGCGCTGTATACTTCAGCAAGACTTGTGAAAGCGAGTTCAAGATTCCATAACCAGCTACCCACTTCTGGAACGGCAGAAACTCCTTCATAAATTCATTCGATTCAGAAGGCTCTAAAACGCGCTCCACGAAGGCAAGGAATTCTTCTTCATAATCACTATCAGGACGTAACCAAGCTGTATGTAACTTCGCTTCTCTGACGGACTTGAGCATATAGTCTTTAACCCGTCCAACAAACGAAGCATTCTCACTTTCATTAAATGGATAAGAACCCACTAAAGTTTGATAAAAGAAGTATTCGTCATTGGGAACGGGAACAGTTTTTCCCCTTACCTCGTTTTTCTTAGAGTGATTGAGGTGAATCCAAGTTCTCACCTGTTTTTCCCATTCCTCTGGGATTTCTGAAAGCACGTTCAATCTTGCGCGAACATCCTCACCTCGTTTCGTATCATGAGTTGCTGTCGCATTCATCTTGTGAGGCCAAGCCGTACTTTGTTGTTGATTGACTGCATGGAATTCGTTAAGTGTGATGCCGAATTTTCCAGGATTGCCCCCCACTTCATTTAAGGCTAGCAGTCGGTTATAGAGATAAAAGAGCGTGTCCTCAATTCCTTTCGCCATCAGAGGTCCACTCAATTGTTGGAATCTCATGATGAAGTGAAGCCTCAATGCTCTTTCTTCTTCTGTTAACCCTTCATGCCAATCCAGCAAGAGCAATTTTTCAATAAAGTTCAGTTCGTTCAACAGTAGGGGAATTCGTCCTCTGGCCTGTTCGATCGCTTCTTTGATGTAGATGCGATCGTCTTCACTGATTCCATCCCCATTGACGTAGGTGCGATAAACAGGGAAAAGGCACAGTACTTCCGAGAGGGTTCGTTTCAAACCATTCATGGTAAAGTCAATTCCCAGTCGGGATTGACCGGCAATTTTCTTCAGGATTTGAGCCAGATTATCGACGTCTCCCGCCAAGTTTTTCTCAACAATTAGCTGTTTTTTATCAAAAAACAGTTGATCGTAAGCGGTTTGAGAGCTACTGAGCTGAGTATAGATATCAGTAAAGTGTTTCTCGCTCTCCGTTCTACAGAAAATCCCATTGACATAGTTCAAGAAATCATAGCCACTTGTCCCCTGAA
>DATNPT010000559.1:0-4273 GCA_036703075.1 Chroococcales cyanobacterium | reverse complement strand
AGAGGGAAGAGAGAATTTCACGAATCATTTAGACTCACTATAAAGGTAAAAGATGTTCGTAGTATTCCCTCTGTATTTCTTCAAGAGTTTGATGTAAGCCTTGTGCGTGTAGTAAACCCACAAAACCGGCATAAATACATTGACTCTGACAATCGCCCACAAAAACATGGTTGATTTGTAAAGGATGCTTCCAAGTCAGAATGGTGACACCACCTTTAAAGGTCATCAGTGCTTTTGCTCGATAAAAATCTCGTCGATGAGCATCAGTCATTCCCATGACTGACTGTAACCGCTGAATTAGTAGAGTACTGATATCGGATTCTATGGCTTTCGTTATTGTAGAGTTCAGCCAAAAATCACGAATTACGGCAGCGACAGTCGGGTGATTTTTGAGAACTGAATGGGACAGACCAGGTAAACTTATAAACTTAGCGTGGCAAAATTTAGTAGACTCTACAGTAATCGTACCGTCACTGCCACCATCAATATCACCGGCTACGATTAACGTTGGGATAACTTGGGCAATAGATTGAGCTATTAGTCTGCGATTGATACCTAAATCCCGTGCTATCCCAATCCCAAGCCCTAGGGGATCGATGATTCGTCCTAAATCAGCTCCTCCAATCGGAGAGGCTACCAGCACCAGAGATTCTACTAGCGGCCACCATTCGGGGTGGCGGTTGAGGAGTTCTAGCCATATTAAGCCACCCATGGAATGACCGATGATTCGGATGCGTGTAGTCGGATATCGAGCGATGGTTTTTATAGCAATTTGTTCAAGTTTCTCGATCAGTGGCTGAATCCTAAACCAGGTTGCAACGTAGCCCAAATCTGGAGCAATAACCAGAGTTTTCGGGGTTGCTACCGAACGAGATAATGTTGCGATCGCATTACTGTCATCGGCCCAGCCGTGTTGGGCAAAGAGAATAAAATCGGGTGAATCAGTTACCCCATGAATTTCCATATACCAGGTGAATAATTTAAACCAAAGTTTTTTAAGATAAACAGTTGAGCGATCGCGATTTCTTATCCCAATTTTATTGCCACTTACTTTAAAACAGTTGTTCCACAGCCCAACCGCATAACAATCCCAGTCCAGTGATGGCAGCAAACAGTGGGACACTTCGCCCCATTGTTTGCTTCATAAATTCCATTGACATCCAAGTAATTGTTCCGAACATCGCTGCCACAATCGCAAAAAACAGGGCAAATGCCATTAGAAAATTACTAGTCAAAATACCGCTACTAATTAGCTTTTCGCCACCATTCAAGAGCCAGCTCGTTACTAACATAGCCGCCGACGCTAGCATCCCGACCCAAAGCCCTTCTCTTAACGCTTTCTTAAGACCAAAATCTAAAAAAATCATGATGCCAATTAATCCCAGCGTGATGACGGCGGAAACCACGAGAGACGCGATCGATCGAGGGACTGAACCCATCACTGCAATTGCGCCCGCAATTGGGATGTACCAAGTCATCGATTCATCAACCACCCAAATCAGCGAACCCGTCCAAGCTAAGATCCACGCTAACAACGGAGCGTTATGAGTAGCTAGTAGTAGCCCAAAGAGAAAATACCCTAGCCAAAGTAAGCACAAGGGTTGCCAAGGTACGGTGTTGAAAAAGTCCTGAGCTGCCAATCGAATTCGGGAAAATCTCCGAGAAACTAACGGTTCTGAGAGTTCATCCATCTCAGGTGCTGTGGCAACGGCAAGGCTTTGCTCGTTAACGCTGTCTGGCGTAGAGAGGGGTTGGTCATTAGCCGTTGTTTCGTTCATACGGACTTTTGCTTCAGAGTGTTGCAATACTAACCACTGCTCGTAGGGCGTGCCATCCGGCATAATTGCCCTATCCAAACGAGCTCCATCCAGATTGACGCCTCTTAAGTCTGCTCCAGTGAAGTCGATGCCATCCAACTGCGCTCTACTTAAGTTGGCTTTGTAGAGTTTCGAGCCAATCAGCTTCGCGTCCCGCAGGTTCGCTCCACATAAGATAGCCTTGCTCAGATTTGCCTGACTCAAGTCTGCCATTGCTAAGCTCGCTTTAGTTAAATTAGCTCTAGATAGCCTGATGCCAATTAGCCGAGCGCCCGTGAGGTTTGCCTCACTCAGGTCTACCGATGCAAAATTTTTTTTCCCCAATCTATATCGCCTTAGTAGTCGATCGACATCCATCACAGTACAGTCCTTGTTGAATGTCAGCATTTATCCTTGAGAGCGATCGTACCGACTCACTCCCTGAAATGGACAGATGAGAAGTACACAACAGTAGCTGTCACATCAGCAAATCCCTGCGAGTGTTGGGGAATATCGCCGCCGCTCTTTGAGAGATTTTTCAGATAGATGTTTGGTTTATCTAAGTTTCAATGTTTTCTCACCCGATCCGTATGATTTGGTGGAAAAATTTGAACTCAGGTGGGCTTCAATCCCCAGGATGCAACTCGGTCACTGTTAACTGCTTCAAGCAGTGGTGTTCTCAGCTACAGTCCTCCTCCTCCCCCTGATTCAAAATAAGGGTTTAACTCTTACAGGACAGAAATCTGTCTGTTAACAAATACTGTTTGATGAAACCCCGTATCATTGTCTGTGGACTGGGTCGCACTGGTTATAAAATATTCAGCCTACTGAGGCAGCAGGGAGCGGCTGTTGTTGGCATCCATTACAAACTGCTCCTTGATGAAGGAGCAGATATCATTGTTGGAGATTTACGGGCAGCCTCGACGCTTTTGGAGGCGGGAATTCAGGAGGCTCACACCTTGGTTCTCTCCAGTAATGATGATGCGTTGAATCTCGCTATTCTGACCCAGGCACGAGTTCTCAATCCTCGAATTCGCATTATTAATCGCCTGTTCAACACCAGCTTAGGCGATCGCTTAGATCAGACGCTGCTCGACCACGTTAGTCTGAGCGTTTCGGCTTTAGCCGCCCCCGTGTTTGCCTTTGCGGCGCTGGGAAATCGAGCGATCGGGCAATTGCGGCTGTTTAATCAAACCTGGCCGATTTACGAAGAAGCGATCCATGCAAATCACCCTTGGCTCGGACGCCGATTGAGCGAACTGTGGGACGATCGCTCTCGCATGCTAATTTACTATCTGCCAGTGAAGGGTCAAGTCGATCTGGTATCTGCCGTGGTCAATGGTCAGTTGCTAGAATTGGGCGATCGCCTAATTATTGGCACTCAGCCTAACTTTCGCAGTCGCCGCCACTCGTGGCTGCGAAAACTGCTCAAAGTCCTCACCAATCTACGACAGTTTCAACGGCATGCTCAACCCGTCTTAGCGGTGACGCTTGCCCTGTTGGTGATGATTTTCCTAGCCACGCTGACCTATATTTTTGGCGATCGCAATATCAATATTATTGATGCACTTTATTTCTCAGTCGGTTTAATTACTGGGGCTGGCGGTCAAGAACAGGTAGCCGAGCGATCGCCCGACAGCATTAAGATTTTTACAGTAGTAATGATGTTGGTAGGAGCAGGTGTGATTGGGATATGCTACGCCCTGCTCAATGATTTTGTTTTAGGCACCCGCTTCAAAGAGTTTTGGGACGCAGCCAGAGTACCCGCACGACATCACTACATTGTCTGCGGACTAGGCGGTATGGGCGTTCAAATCATCAACCAACTTCACTGCCACGGACACGAAGTTGTCGCGATCGAGCGCGATATCAATAATCGCTTCCTCAATATTGCCCGTTCTCTAGGTATCCCAGTGATTATTGGGGATGCCAGTTTATCGACTACGCTGACGCAGGCTAACATCCAACGAGCAGAAGCACTCTTAGTCGTTACTAGCGATGATACTATCAACTTAGAGGTTGCCCTGAGCGCCAAAAGCCTTGCACCGAAACTACCTGTGGTGGTGCGTAATCAAGACCCACAGTTTTCTCGAATGGTGCATCAGGTATTTGAATTTGAAGCCGTGTTATGTCCGGCGGAAATCGCCACTCCTTCCTTTGCGGCGGCTGCCTTAGGAGGGCGAGTCTTGGGCAATGGGATGACTGGCGACACGCTTTGGGTGGCTTTAGCCACGATGATTACGCCAGGACATCCTTTCTGCGGACGCCGCGTTAAAGAGATAGCCATGGATGCAGACTTTGTCCCGTTGTATATCGAAACCAACTGCCAAACTCTTCATGGCTGGGATGTTCTGGAGACGTGCCTGAGTGCTGGTGATGTTCTGTATCTCACAATGCCAGCCTCTGGGTTAGAACTGTTGTGGCGCGTGAATCCCTCTCAGCTAATTACTAGCGGTGGTCTAGATGGGTTTAGCTAG
>DATNPT010000555.1:0-10921 GCA_036703075.1 Chroococcales cyanobacterium | reverse complement strand
GGAGAGTGTTGTTGAGATATCCCCGTGTCCTCTTCTCTCCGCCTCTTCTTCGCCAGAAGGAGTCGGCACTTCCACTGCCAAATACTGCAAATCCGTCTGCCGCACTTGCTTTAAGATTTGGGGGAGAATCTGCTGTGCCGTGTTGCCAGGACTGATGGTAAACCAAGGGCGATCGTTTTGCTGCACTTGCCAGGTAATGTGGGGATGGCACAGGGCGATTTGATGGACGATCGCTTGTATGGCTTTGAGCTGTTGGGCAACTGGCGGTAATCCTTTGCGGCGCACGGGCCAGTTACCAAATAGATCGGACACACTGACTACTGTACCGGGTGCGATCGCAACCGCTAAGCTCTCCACTGGTTCGCCTTGGGAATTGTACGCTACTCGCCAACCCTCAACTGCCCCTCTCAGTCGGCTCCAAATTTCCAGCTTGGCTAGTGCTGCCAAGCTATGCAAGGCTTCCCCGCGAAATCCTAAACTCGTAATCTTCCATAAGTCATCGCGATTACGGATTTTACTGGTGCTATGAGCAGATGCAGCTTTGTGCAAGTTTTCCCAGTCCATGCCGGTACCATTATCTGCCACTCGTACCCGCCACTGGTCAGACCATACTGACACAACGATCCGCATTGCACCAGCATCGAGAGCATTTTCAACTAGCTCTCGTACAACTGCGGCTAGCGAGTCAATCACCTCACCCGCGGCAATTAAATTTACTACCTCCTGTGGTAGGGCTTGGATGCTAACAGTCATAATTGCCCAACACCTTGATAGGGTTGAAGAATGAAGAATAAATTATGAGTTTTAAATTATGAATTATGAAATTAGTTATAGCGTTTCTTGGTTAATAAGGTAAAGACTCAGAATCTGTCATTCATTATTAATTTAAGGGTAGGGCAACTCTAAACGTTGTACCTATTCCAACTTCACTGGTAAACGTAACTGTGCCACCGTGTAGTTCTACCGCCTTTTGCACTATAGCTAAACCCAGACCTGTGCCAGGAATACTACCCACATTTTTAGCTCGGTGGAATGACTCGAACAGCCGCCTCTGATCTTCTAAAGGAATGCCAATTCCTTCATCCTGAATTTCAAATATTATCTCTCCATTCTCGCAGGAGCAGCTAAAGCAGATCGGTGTATCTTGGGGGGAATACTTGATCGCGTTGGTCAGTAAATTATTCAAAATGTGCTGTAAGAGTTTTTCATCTAGGCAGACCTTGTCACACGGACCTGAGTAGATAAAAGTAATTGTAGGTTTTTCATCGATACCCAGTTGTATTTCTTCTATTAAATCTTGGCAAAATTTTTCCAGGACTATAGGTTTTGGATTGAACTCTAGCTTTCCTGCTTCTACTTTGCTGTATAACAACACATCATCTAAGAGTTTAGCCATCCGCTTGACAGCGCCTTCAATACGTTGATAGTACTTGAGCTTTTTATCCTCCGACCAATTACTACCGTAGTATTGGAGTAATTCACTCGACGAAAAAATGGCTGTTAGGGGAGTCCGGAACTCGTGGCTTGCCATGGAAATAAAGTTAGATTTGAGTTCTCGGAGTTCTCGTTCTCGTTCGAGTGCCGTCAACATTTCGGCTTCTACGCGTTTGCGTTCGCTAATATCTCGACCAATATACACTAAGTTTTGTAATCCATCTATTTCTGTCTGAATCACTGAGCAGGAAAAGGCAACAAAGATTTTATCTCCTGTTTTTGTTTGACAGATTACCTCTCGATCTTTTAACAATTCGCCCGAATTCGATTCTGCAAGATTGTTAATTTCCTGCAAAAAGTCCTGATTTGGCAAGATGAGTGAAATGGGTTTCTGGATTAATTCATCTTGGCTATAGCCAAATAGCTGTTGAGCGCTTTGATTAATGGTTTTCACTACCCCTGATGCTGTTGTCACCAACAACGCATCTGCCATGGACGTAACGACTCGATTGATATAATTCTTTGAGGCGGTTAATGAACTCAATAAAAGATTAGCTTCATTAATTCGCTGAGACAAGATTTGCTGTAAAACCATTGTTTCGGTTACATCTTCCAATAGAATTATTAATCTATTTTCAGAATCTTCTTGATATTGACTGATATATAAGTCAAAATATAAAAGAGGAGGATTAAGAGTTGATAGCTCAGTATTAGAAGGTCTCCGATCGTCCGACCAAGCGTTGAATTCTTCTGCCCGATCGCTCAGACTAGCTGAATGAAGTAAACTCTCTTCTTGCCTTGAGCGTGCAATGCCTTTTAATTCAAAACTAGTGCGTTGGCCTAGAAGAATATCAAGCAGAATATCCTCAATTCCGATTAATTCGGGAAAGGAAGCGCGGACATCGTTTCCTAAAATCAACTGCTCCGGACAATCAGCAAACCGTTTAGCTCTACAAGATGTTTCTAGAACGATCAAATCCCGATCTAGGGTTAGGTACTCGTGGTGGGGAGCTAAGAGTTTATTGAGAAGTGAGGTCATACAGGTTCTAAGATTTTATAGGCGAGTTTTTGAAAAATTTCGTCAACGAATAATCCTGTCTTAGCTGAAGTTGTGTAAAGTCCTATTACCTGCTTTAACTCTTGATTTTGAATGAGTTTAACGAGTTTTTGTAATTTTTCTTCATCAATTAAGTCTGATTTATTTAAAGCAACGATCGCTGAGCTTTTGGGATTGACGGAAGTAAACAGTTGAATGTGTTCGGGAATTCGTTCAATCGTTTCGATCCGGCTGACATCAGCTACCACGATCGCGGCACTACTTCCCTGTAAGTAAGTAGGAGCAATCGCCTTAAATTTAGTATGTCCTTCTAAATCCCAAATTAGCATCTGTAAACTCTGCTTTTTCTCTAACTCTAGTTCTTCTAATCCGATAGTTTTTCTAGAAATTTTTACACCTACAGTAGAAAGATATTGATCGCTGAATTGCCCTTCTACAAATCTACGAATTAGGCTGGTTTTGCCGACACCAAAGTCACCAACTAGACAAATTTTTTTAGAGATAGTTGACATGAAAATAGGTAATAATGACTACTAATCATTCGTTGCTTGCTCATCATCTTGCCAGAATATCCAGTAATCAAGACATCAGAAAAGCTGTCTTTTGAAAGGAAGATTGGGAAGATTTTAAAGAAAGTTTTGAATGATTCTAAAACACTATAAACTAGTGGTTGGTTGCTCGATGCTTGCGGATATAGTAGGGTTCGCGATCGCGACAAAAAAGCTGTTGGGGATAATTAGTCATAACTTGAAGTGGTACTCATAAGCGTTAGAGCCATAATTGGCAGCAAACTCCTTATGGGTTGCGTTTCCGCCGACCCATCTCCTCAAGACCCGATCGCGATTAATCGCTATATAAAAACTAACAGCTTACCTTTTACGGGGCAATGATTTCAAATTGCACACATCGACTTAACAAGGGCAGTTGTTCACCATCTACACCCAAAGGAGGCTCAGTTGTCCCTGCGACGACCAATCGCTTAGACTCGATCCCTTGAGCAATCACCGCATTTTTTACCGCTGTCGCCCGTTCCACGGCTAAGGGTTCGTTCTCTACATTCGACCCTGTTGGGTCAGTATGACCTAAAAGCTTAAGATTTTTGTTCGGGTACTGCTTGAGAAATTCCACCATCGCGGCAATTTTGGAACGTTCCTCAGCTTTTAACTCAGCCGAACCCTTATCAAAGTAAACGCGAGATGCGATCGCTAAAGGCTGTAACTGTACTGTACTAGTCACAGACTTGACTCCCGGAATTTGCTCAAATGCCTGCGTTACTTTTTTCGCATCGGATTCCTCAAGTACCGTTCCCTGCACGGTAACGTTACCCTCGCTGTACTCCGCCTGAATTATCGCCCCCTCGATTTTGTTCAAGATGTTCGTGACTCGCTTCACCTCAGCCGTAGCTAACACGGGATCGGGAGGCAGCTCGACAGGGACGATCGCATTGTAGACTTTAATCTTCGGTTCGACTTTCTTGGCAATTTGCTCGGCTCTCGCTCGCAGATATTGATTGGGCAACCGTCCGCTCAGCTTTAGCGTACCTAAACGGGAATCTACTTCGAGACGATATATCGCTAACTGTGGATCGGATGCCAAGGCTAAATTAACTTCCTCCTCGCGACGGCGATCGATCGTACTCACCTGTTGATATATTCCTAGGGGTATGACGATGGCACCGATTAAGATCGACGCGATCGCGATCAGAGCAACCGGAGGTTGACCTTTTTCCTGCTCGGTAGGGTCTTCGCTCAGTGTTGTTAAGCCTTGGAGAATCGAGACTATTGGTTCGGGAACATTGCTCGGGTCGCCATCAAACAACTCGATCGCTTTACCATGATGTTGCACGATTTGACTCAAGGCACGTCGCCTCTCCCGTGGAAATGCCTTGGGAGGTTCGCCTTGAATCACGACGGCCAGGTAACAGTAACCCGCCACTTCCAGGATGATCTTAGACTTGCCATACTCAATCAGATCGATCTCCGAAACATCCCCAGACTGTGCTATGCAATCATTCACAAAGCTACGGATTGCCGTGAGCATCCCTGCCACCATTTCCGACTCCAGACGCTGTCGATCCGAAGGTTGCACTTCAGAAATCACCAATCCAGAGCCTTTGTGAATTAAAAACACCGCTTGGACGGTAAACGGCATCGCCTCCTTGAAAATCAGTTCCGCCTCAGAAACGCCCTGCATCTTGGCGCGGATTTTGCGAGTCACTCCCTCCAAGCTGAACGCATTTTCGACTTTTTGATTGATCGAATGAATGACTTCCGCCATGTACTTGGAAATCGTACTGCCGATGACGGGATACAGAGCATCCACCATCGCATCCCGCTCTAAGTTAATCTGTTCTTTAATCGCCGGGCCGATTTCTGGCCCAAGTGCCTTAGCAAATTCTCCTGGAGCATGGCTCACTCCCCTAGTAATTGCTTCCGGTAATAGGGGTGCTAAAGCAGAACTCATCGCCTGTTTGTCCTGCTGAGTCCGGCGCTGAATCAGCTTATCGGTAAGAGGCGCGATTGCTTGGGCCATGTCTTCCCCAGACTGGGCCACCTTGAGGCTCAAAAGCTCAGCGGTTAAAGGCAGAAGTAAATTAATTAATCGATCGGGTTCGTAAACCTGATGTTCGAGGCTTTCTAGCTTCTGTTTTAAATTAGCCAGTAGTTCGCGAGAACCCATCACCTCTTGAGTCAGAAGCAGACGTTGCCAGCGCTCGTAGAGTTCGAGGGAATTTTCTATGCTTTTATCATCAATCGATGAGCTAGCTTGATGCTTTAGCTCTTTGGCTTGCGCGTTTGGCCACTGAGACTTAATCAGCCTATTCAATAGTTGTTCAGAAGAACCCTCTAAGTTTTCTGCCTGCTGGGGCTTTTGGGGAGAGCGAATCGGTTGGTTTTCACTCTCCTCGTTTCGTGCCTTTTCCAGGTGAGGCGGAGATGTCAGGTTGGACTCAGCTTCGAGCCTAGGTGAAGTCTTGAGCTGTAAATCTTGGTACTCTTCGACCAACGGAGCATCAAAAATGCGATCGCTTGGCGCTGCCTCTTTGGGAGAATCGCTACTTTTCTCTGCTTCAGGGAGAGATGTTTCTACCAGCATCTGAGAAGAAAACTCGCCCCCTGCATCCCTTACCTCCCCTGTCTCTTCTGCCTCCTGCTTGTCTTGACTAGCCCCATTTCCATTCACACGAGAAGATGGCTCGCTAGATTCCTGAGGCGAGTTAAGTATTTGTAAATCAACGAGCAAATCCATCAAACCATTGAGCTGAGAGCCATTAGATGGATTGTCTTTTGATAAAGCCATACCCTAAATCCGCCCGATTTTAAACTTGACTTGAGGTAGATGTTGCTTTCAGGAAAACCTTATCCGAGCCAGGAATCTCTGTGAATGTTGTGGCTAATAAGGCTTGTGGGTTCAGTTTACTCTGAAACCTTAGTCGCCTCGACCAATAGGGCATCATCTGTTCCATTGGCGTGAGGGGCTTCCTTCAATCCTGGAGTAAATTCAGCCTTTTTTAACCTCAAGCCCAACTCAAACAGAACATCGGCCATATCATTTCTGGAAACCTTGGCATCTTTAAGCATTGAGAACCGCTTTTCCAGTTCCCCAAAAATTTCAGACTTAAGGTTTTCGGTATCTTCTTGAAGCTTGTCTCGCGTTTCCGACAGTTCTCGGCGAATCGAACTCGTTTGGCTAATAACGGTTTTATCGAGCGATTCAAGGCTGCTGGTAAAATTGCTGTAGGTTCGCTCGATCAACTGCCGAGTATCAACGCTATCTTTCTGGGTTGTCAGTCCTAGAGACTTAATTTTTTCATCTAAAGAATCAACGGATACTCGTAACTCTGCCAAGCAATCTGCCTTGGCGCGATCGGTGCGCTCGCGTATTTCTTTTTCTAGTGAAGATAGGTGAGCTTCTAACTTATCCAGCCGACTATCATATTCTTGCAATTTGGGACCAAATATTATATCACGGATAAGGTCAATATTTCCCATCCGGTCGCGAATTTCTTCTCTAGTAATTTCACCCATGTGACTTCCTCTGATGACTAGTAGCGATCGTGTACTTAAAGCAGCTTACTATCCCGTGAAATTACCAGACCATGAAATAGTCTCGATCGCGTTTGCGTCTAACTCTTGCTGCACTAGGTGACGCTAACGTGCGGCTGTGCTAACCTTAATAGCTTTTCAATTAATTGAAGAATTGGATATGCGTTGCTCAGCATAAATTCCTTATTCCCCCAACACCCTCTAGCGGTGAGCAACCAACCAGGCTCGATCTGACGATATTAGGTATGGTGTCTTCCGGCGATTGCCCTCACTATAACAAAGAGTGAAGGAGCTAGGGGCTGAAGGAGGATGTGGTTATATTCAAACAGTCAGCAGTTATGTTCAAACCGTGCGTGTAGGGTGGGCACACGTAAACGTACCTTAGCTGAGAAGCTTATTCCCAGAGGCGACGCCGAGGGGGGCCGTTCAGACGTTGGTGGGCGTCAGAGAGTAGGGCAGGGATATCGAGCGTTTCTGGGCAACGGGGCAGGCAGTCACCACAACTCGTACAACGATTGCCCTTGACTCCTGCGAACCAGTGACCGGCATTTTCAAACATTTGATAGCGGTATTGACTGAAATCGGTCATGTCGTAAGCCACCGCCAAATTTCGCAAGCGCAAAACTTCTGGAATGTGAATATTTTCTGGGCAAGGTAAGCAAGCATAACATTGACTACAGCGATCGCTTCCTAAAGCCTCTTCAGACTGCGTTTCCAGACGCTCCAGAATCTCAAGTTCCATAGGAGTCAGGGGTTCGCCTCGGTCAGCAACGCTCAGAGGTGATAAGAGTTCTGCTGGGGTAGCAGGACCAACGCTGAGCGTGGTAATTCGGCGATCGCTTAATAAAAATCGATAATTTAGTTCTAGGGGCGAGATAGGATCGCACAAGTGTTCCAGCTTTTGAGGTGGGGTGTAGAGGCGTCCGCCTTTATCGGCGGGAGAGATGATAAAGACGCCCATTTCCTTGTTGTGAGCTAGCTCAATCGCTGCTGCGTTGCGCTGGAAAAAGTAATAATAATGAAGATTAATAAATTCAAAGATATCCAGATTAATCGCCGCTAAAATAACATCGAGTTGGGCGTGCGTAGAGAACCCAATATGTCGGACTCGACCGTCGGCTAGCGCTTCTTGCAAAGCTTGCATACAGCCTGTGGGAGATTCAATCCAAGCTAGATGCTCCCAGGTGTTAATGCCATGAATCGCCAAACAATCCAAATACTCCAGTTGTAGGCGCTCTAACGACTCGTTTAGCCACTGACGCATCAAGTCTGCATCGGGAGTCGGTGGTAGCTTAGTCGTGATATAGAGCTGCTCTCGCGGTACCGGAAGTTCGGTCTTTAGGATGCTGCCAAGATACTGCTCGCTCTTACCATAACCTCTAGCGGTTTCCAGGTGGTTAATTCCTCTAGCGATCGCTTGCTGTACGGTCTTGCAGGCTTCTAGCTCGGAAGCCAAACAGCGCATAGTTCCCAGGGAAAACACCGAGAGCAGCAGATTTGTTTTCCCAAACCGTCTATAAAGCATTTTTTGTTATTGGTTAGTGGTTATTGGTTATTTGTACATCGAGTTCCCCCGAGGTGACTCTTGAGGGACAAACAACGAATAACTAATAACTAACAACTATGCTTCTCCGCCGGTTTTATGACCTCGATGCTGAATAAAATCTTCAGGTCGAATATTGGAGACGAACTCCCGGAAAGCGCGTCGTTCTTCTTCATCAGCATCTCGATCGACTGGGATAGATGCGTCGGCAACCACTTCTTCCATCACCCAAATTGGGCTACCAGTGCGTAATGCGATCGCGATCGCATCGCTGGGCCGAGCATCAATCTCTTTTTTTGCCTCACCCTGACGAACACATAAAAGGGCATAGAATGTATTATCTTGAAGCGCGTGAATAATAATCCGCTCCAGATTCAGTCCCCATTCTTCCATCAGGTTGACGAAGAGGTCATGAGTCAAGGGTCGGGGGGGCGTCTGTTTCTCCAAAGCACTGATAATTGCCTTTGCCTGATCTTGCCCGATGTAAATTGGCAAAGCACGCCGATCGGATGAATCCTTTAGCAGTACTATCGGACTTTTCGTGACGGCGTCTAGTGCAATTCCAGCAACTCTCATTTCAATCATCAGCTTAGCCTCTAGAATACAGTCGGCATCGGGGGCATTAAAGCGAAACGGTAAACTATACTAGACGGATTAGGTCTGGAGATACTATTGTATCTGCGCCAATCACTTCACCGCTCAACTGTAGAAACAACCCTTGAGCGCCTAATTTCGTGGGGATCGATGTACGTTGTATTCTCCAAGTATGCCCCAGTCTCAGGATGTTTGCTTGGGGACTTCACGAAAAAAATATACTCACTTAGCTGTATAGCTGAGCTACCAAAAGTAACTTCGCACCCAATCTCAGGAGTTGAACAAATACAGTGTTTACAGGATTAATTCAAGCCCTGGGAACCCTACAACCGCTCTCAAGCGATCGCTTCAATGTGTCCTGCCCTACTGATGCCTTGGAGGTTATCTTACAGGATCTAGCGATTGGTGACAGCGTCGCCGTGGATGGAATTTGTCTAACCGTTGAAGAGATTTTGCCTCAAGGCTTTGTCGCAACAGCTTCTGATGAAACGTTGCGCCGTACAACCTTAGGACAGCGACACCGTTCTGCTGGCTATGTCAACATAGAAACGTCTATGCGCGTTGGTGGCAAGCTAGGAGGACACTTTGTCACAGGTCATATTGACGCGATCGGTTCCTTGCAGGAAGTAGTACAAACGCCGAACTCTTGGGAGATGTCTTTTACAGCCCCTACTGTCTTTCCCGAGCTATGGCAGCGCCAAATTGCCCGTTACTTGGTTCCTAAAGGTAGCATTGCTGTTAACGGAGTCAGCCTGACGATAGCAGATTGCGATCCATACGGAAGCTGGTTTAAAGCCGCCGTAATTCCCCACACATATGCCTATACTAATCTTAGCCATTTAGAGCTGGGCAGTTGGGTCAATTTAGAGAGCGATATTTTAGGCAAGTATGTCGAGAAGTTGTTGGGCCATCGATCGCCAATAGTTGAACCTTATGAAGACATTTCTCCTGCCTTTTTAGCTGAACACGGCTATCTTTAGAATTCTTTTGCCGAAAAATTGTAGTTTTTTACTTCAAGGTAGCTGCAAAATTCAGATCGATTTTATTGTGATTTAAAGATTGCATGGAGTATAAGCTCCACTAGGGTGAGTTACAGCTAAGCCTAACTCACGAAATTTTTCAGCATGGAACGTAATTTTTTATAACATTAGGCATAACTTCTAATCCAATCCAAAGAGTGGTACCTAGAAGTAGACACCACTTCCAAAGGTAGAGTTGATGCTGAAGCCTCATTAATCACACCGATATAGCTGATACGGAACACCCCTACGGTGGTATTCAGCAGCATCAAGAGTGCAAGTTGTTTGATTAGCCATAAGCTGCGGCGGAAAGTCTCGGCGTCTTAATCCAGGAGCAACCACCCAAAGATTCAATCGAGTCTCAGGTAATACTGGCAGTTTAGCGATCGCTTGCCAAACTGAATCATAGGATGGTTGTGCTTTGAAAAAAGCTAAGGAGGCAGGAGTAGTCTTCTTAGAACTATCTGGATTTAAATTCTCGATCGCTAGCCCATAACTCAGTCCTAAAGCGACATCCTGAAAGTTGTGGTATCCCATCACAACCATTAACGGAACAGTCGGTTCTTGGGTTATGTCTCGCGCCACCTGCTGGGGATGGAATGGCTTGAGAAATACTAAGTTAGAAACGACAAAAACACAGCTTAATAAAGCAAGGACAAGAATCAGAGTTAAAGATGTTACAGGCGGTGAAAGTTGAAGATTAGACGCTTTAAGGCTGTCTGACGAACGTTCAACCTTTACTTTAGAGGCGAAACAGGCTCCCAATAGAGCAATGATGGCTGGGTAATAGACAAAGTTATACCGAGGCGCGACGGAGATGTCCTTGCCCAGGAGATAAACGATCGCAAAAAATTGCAGCAGTACGCCAAGGATGAAACAGGAGAGCGTGAACGTTACCAAATGAGTTGATGAATGCCGCCACAGTAGCTTGAGTTCCCTCCAAGCCTGCCAACCGATCCAACTACTCAATCCAAGCATCGACACGGCTACTGGTATCACAATCCACAGAGGCTGTTCTTCCACAGGGAACGCGATCGCCATGAGCATCCAACTCACCAGAGTTTGGTAAATAGGGGCAATGTTTTCTGGCTTTGGTAGCCAACCCGTTTCGGGACGCCCGACATCTCCCAAAACTACAGGTAGCCAAGGCAGATAGCTGACTATCACACCAGCAATGACAACACTGAGGGCTACCCAACTACCTCGCGGGAGTACCTTACGACGCCAG
>DATNPT010000554.1:0-4752 GCA_036703075.1 Chroococcales cyanobacterium | reverse complement strand
ACTGGCACGGGGACAGCTTGTACGATCGCTTCAATTGCCCTTGTATTGACTGGCTTACCGGCTTTTGCGCCATCTAAATCGACGACGTGCAGTCGCGAGGCTCCTTGCTCAAACCACTGTTTAGCCACATCAACAGGGTTATCGTTAAAGACTTGCGATCGCGCGTAGTCTCCTTGGTACAGCCGCACGCAGCGACCTTCAAGTAGATCGATTGCTGGGATAACATCCATCGCGAATTTCCTGAGCGAAATATAACTAGCTTAACAAGAAGAAACAAACCTAACGTTTATACCATCTCCCATCGGGATTAGAAAGCGTAAAATATTTAGTTTTGGGTAATAGGTAATGGAATAGCTGAACAATGTTTTCGTGAATTGGTGCCTTACCGAATACCTATTACCTCGAACCTTAGCTCATGCCTCTGGAATTAATTCATCCAAAATCGTGAACCTCACATGATTAATCGCTAACTCACCAATCGAAACATTTTCCTTATTCACGGGAGCGCCCTCACTTCTCAGGTTTTCAAATGAAATACCTTTACCAAGCTCCATGTGATACCAGGCAAGACCCATGAAAAACCGAGTTGGGTAGGGACCTCCTTCAACCGTATCGTCGGGATTTGATTCCATTGGTAGCCAGCCAAATCCTGGCACATAAAATTCCATCCAAACATGATTAAAGTCTGGATATAAAGGAATACCAAATTTGTCACCTTGCAGAGGACATTTGTATCGACCGACAGTTCGACAAGCAATGCCATTGAGGCGGCATAAGGCTAACAGTAGACCGAGGTATTCACCGCAAGAACCAACCCCTCGCTCTAACACCACGTCTGGAGTGTCGATGTGCGGTTTAATGCCGTAGGAGAGTTTGTCATAGACATAGTTGCGAATGCTGTAAACTTTTCGTAGGAAATTCGTTTCTCGACCGATCGCTTCGCGAGCAGCGCTACGAACAATCTCTGTGTCCATGGATAACTGGTCATTATCCACCAAATAGCGAGCTTCAAACTCTGGCGGCAATGCAGGTAGTCTTTCGACATCGCGGGGAGTCAAGCGGTATTTAATGCTCCAGACTTCCAAGAGGGCTTTCCAACCGAAAATATGGCGTTCTCCAGGATGAAGAGTGTCAAACTTGAAGACGGCAACTCGTTGACCATCTTGAACTTCTTCTGTAAACGGTAAACCGACGGGTTCAATGGTTCTGACCTTTTGCCGATCGGTTTCTGACGGAAGAGCGATGCGCCATTCTAAGTTTTGTAACTCGACATCTTCGAGGGGGGAAATTTCCTCGACATAAGACATCTCAATTAAGTACCCGTTCGAGATAGCACAGCGACGCTCGGCATTGTAGCTAAAGTACAAAGGATGAATGAATGTGCGATCGCGATACTGTAGTTCGTGGTTGGGTACAGCATTGGGATTATCCCGGATATAAGGTTCCTCATTGGCATAGGCAACGTAGAGGATATCCTTCCCTGTCTCCGAGTCTGTGTAAAAGGCTAAACCTGTAGGTCCTTCAAAGGGCGTAAGTACGCTAAATTGAATTTCGCCCGTTGCGCGATCGAGGCAGTAAACGCTTTGTTCCTCAATGTCGGAAACCCAAAGCTCCTCATCGCGTACTGTAATATGCTCGCTCCCAACACCTGGTGCTGGAAATCGAGTAATTTCACGCGCTGTATCGCGACTGTAAATGAAAATATAGCCAGCTTTTTTACAAGTGACGTATATCGTCGATTCTTTAACAGCAATTCCATCAGCCCTGTAAGGAAGGGTAACGAAATGCTGGAGCGTTAACTCGCTATTGAGCTGACAAAAGTAAACGCTCTCGTCTAGAGTCAACCAGAGAGTTTCTCCTGAAACCGCTAAACCTGTAGCGCCAGTAAAATCTGACTCGCGAGACGAATTTACGATAGATGTGTTACCGCTAAGAGGATCTATTTTCAGCAAATAACCGCTCACGGCATCGATCGCAAAGAGCGTTTCCTCCGCAAAGGCTAGGCCATGTAAGGCAGATGCACTGATGGGTCTGATGGTTTTGAAGATGTTCTGTTTTGGTAGAACCGAGGACGCTAAATCAGGAATCATGATCGAATCCAGTGAAGATTAATACATGGAGTGGAAACTAGGGTTGCCGATGCCTTTAATGTCTCAAGTTATACAAATTTCACCTCAGGCAAACGGACACTTGCGAACCTGATTATCATAGATTTGCTACTAGTGTGTTGGAACCTAGGCTTCCGTTGTGCCATCTTTATAAACAAATCCCGCTCTACCAGAAGATATATCGTCATGGCATGGTTCACACGCTCATCACGCTCTGCCCTTTTAGCTCTAGCTTTGACCTTAGGACTAATTGTCAATGTCCCAACCTTGGTGAAAGCTCAGCAAAGTCCCTCGCTGGCTAACCGGCTAGAAAATGCGTTTCGTCCGCCGAGTACTCCGGGCCCCGGTAGTCCCGTCAATACGGAACCTGGAGGAACGCGCGGACCAGAAAATGGGACTGATGAGACCCAAGCCACAGCAGCGCAAAGTCCTTGTATAGCGGAGGGAAATAAGCCATTTGTTGCCTTAGTTCCAACGAAGGGTGTGGGAGAAACGATGGTGGAGCATCCAACCATTGCCTGGTACTTGCCAAAAATTTCAGCGAAAGAGGCTGCCGCACCAATGGTTGAATTTGTGCTGACGGATAGCAGCGATCGGCAGATTTACTCAGCCCGGTATCCATTGGCGAAGAATGGTGATGGGATCGTCGGTAATCCCGGTATTATGAGGCTAGCGGTTACAAATCTCTACCCTCTAGAGATCGGTCAGGAATATCGCTGGACATTAAAGTTTATGTGTAACGCCAGAGATCCACAGAACTCAGACAATCTTTTTGTCGAGGGTGCATTCAAGCGTGTTGCCGCCGATCCAAATTTTGCACGTCTTGTCGCACAGGCAACGCCTCAAGAGCGACTAGCGATGTATGCAGACCAGAAACTTTGGTATGAAACCCTCAATACTCTGATCGAGTTAAGACGCGATCGCCCCAACGATCTAAGCTTAGCCGAGGCATGGGACAGACTTCTCAATGTAGTAGGACTGGGAACCATTTCTAAAGAACCAGTGTTTCAAAGTGCGAGCAACATTAGCAATTAAAGTAGACACCGGTGTGAGGGGAAATGGGGAATGGGTTGATAATTTTGAGCGATCGCATGCATGACCCCTGTCCCAGATAAAGTGGATAGGCCAACTAACAATCCTCAACTTTCATGGCACAGACACGGTTCCGTTTTGGCAAATTTTCTTCAAGACTTGCCCTAATACTAGCTCTGATTACGGGTTGCTTCGTGCTAGGACAGATTTCCCAGGCTCTACTGGCTCAGGAAATACCACAGCGTTGGGAATCTCGGCAATATCAACCGCCGCGTGGGATCGGTACGCCTGGCCATTTAGAGAGAGGAGGAACTCGGAGTCCCAGCCATAGCTGTTTAACGACAGGTAAAGCGCTAACGGCTCTAGTCCCTAGCAGCAAGTTTGGGGTAACAGTATCGCCCTATCCCACGTTTTTTGCATACATGCCTGACCTGTCTGCTGAGAACTCGTCACTCCCCGTAGAGTTTACATTAGAGGATGCAGACGGCAATAACATTTATAAAGCTAAATTTGAGACTCGTGGTAAGGCGGGAATATTAACGCTGGCCCTTCCTAGCCAAGTAGGACTGCCGCCTTTAAAGGTGGGTCAAGACTATAAGTGGACGTTTTCGATCGTTTGCCAACCTGATGAGCGGTCAAAGGATGTTTCCGTAGAAGGGTGGACTAGACGTGTAGAACTCAAGCCTTCGCTTCAATCTCAGCTTGCCCAAGCATCCCTCGTAAGGCAGGTTGACCTTTATGCTGAGGCAGAAATCTGGCAGGATGCTTTAGCTACTCTAGTGCAGCTACGCCGCGATAATCCAGGCAATTCAACTGTTGTGGCGATGTGGCAGAAACTACTGAGCGCGGCTGGACTTGAGCAGATTGGTCGAGAATCGTTAGTTTCAGAACCGACGACACCTCAGAGTTAAGTTGAATGGCACTGACTTAAGCGAAAAGCGATCGTTGTTGGGAAACACTAAGACTGAGCAGGAAGACATATGCTTAGGGATTTCCAAAAAATAAGTTACCGAATCTTGTGGAGCGGGCGACACGAGCAGCTATTATCAGGGGCGGGCAGGATGCCCACCCCACAAGAGGTAGTTGGGTATTTGTTTAGTTGGAAGTCCCTTAGACAAGTTTTTTGGGCTGGTGTGGTGATTCTGGCAACTCTATTTTTTGCCCCTGCCAGTTTAGCCTTACCTGTAGAGGCAGTGCCGAATTCCTTGGTTAACGGAGTTTGGGTGAGCGATGTGGCTGACTTGCTCAGCGATACGACAGAAGCAACGCTCAATCAAATAGTTTCAGCGTTAAACGAAAAAAATGGTACTGAGGTTGCGATTGTAACGGTACCAGACACCTCGCCGAGCGAGACACCTCAACAGTTTGCCTCTGACTTATTCGATCGCTGGAACATCGATCGCTCAGCAGAAAAACCTGGAGTCTTGCTCCTGATTTCCCAACGCGATCGCCGTATAGAAATTAAGACAGGTGTCAGGACAATCTTGCTGTTGCCGAACGATCGCATTAGCCACATTATTCGTTCGTTAATCGTGCCTCAGTTTAAGCAAGGCAAATTTGAGGCAGGGACACTAGCGGGAACTAAAGCGATCGTAGCAGCACTACAGTCCCA
>DATNPT010000539.1:0-6375 GCA_036703075.1 Chroococcales cyanobacterium | reverse complement strand
GATAAAGGGTGGCGTCCCACCGATTCTTCAACATTGAAAATTCTCCTTTTTTCTAAGCTTTCATCACCTCTGTGAGGGCGATGACACCTAAGGAGAATGGGACTGACTTAAGAACTCTCATACCTCACCAATCCACCCTTGTACAGGAGGTCTCTTGGTAGGCACCCGTCCCCCAACAAGGGGTTTGGGGGGAATCCCCCCAATCTTGGTTTTTCTCAAGAACGACTACTTTTCCCTTAAGTCAATGCCATTCTACTTAAGAATGATGACCTTATTCTCACAGTACGAAATGGCACTATAAATGTCCAATATATTTTTAGCGCTCAACTAATATTTAAAAGATATCAGTAATGCGAAGAAATGGAACTACGACACTTGCGGTACTTTGTGACGCTAGCGGAGGAATTGCACTTTCGGCGGGCAGCTGAGCGATTGCACATAGCTCAACCTCCCTTGAGCCAGCAGATTCGACAGCTAGAGACAGAACTGGGTTTTCAACTGCTGTACCGGACGAAACGCACCGTGCAGTTAACAGAAGCAGGAGAAGCTTTTCTGACTCAATCGCGGCGAATTCTCCAGCAACTCGAACAGGCAATTGAAATCGGACGGCAAATCAGCCGTGGAGAGATGGGACAACTGGCGATCGGTTTTGTCAGTTCTGCGGCTTATAACGTCCTGCCTGGAATTTTGCGTGCGTTCCGTACTTGTTTTCCAGAGGTAGTACTGGAATTGCATGAATTGACAAGCGATCGGCAGTTGCAATGGTTGAGGGAAAGACGGATTGATGTTGGATTTGTCCGTCCTCCCGTTGAAGATGAAGCATTCAGCTCCGAGATCGTCTTTCAAGAACCCTTAATGGTTGCCTTGCCGGAGACTCATCCACTTGCCCAAGCAGCACAGGTATCTTTGCGATCGCTATCTCATCAACCTTTGATCCTATTTCCTCGTTCTCTCGCTCCTGGACTTTACGACCAGATCATCAGCCTTTGTCAGCAAGCAGACTTTAGCCCAACTGTGGCGCAAGAAGCGATTCAAATGCAAACGATTGTTAGTCTCGTGGCTGCTGAGATGGGTATTGCGATCGTGCCAGCCTCATTACAAAACTTGCAACGAACTGGAGTCGTTTACAAAGCTGTACGGGAACCAACACCTAAAGTAGCGATCGCGTCAATTTGGCGACAGGAAGATTTGTCTGCGACGGTTCAGAGGTTTTTGGAAATTGCCAGACAAGTTCCTCAGTAGTTAATGAGGTTAGCGCTGGGTCGTTTCATCCTCAACCTGCCAGTGCTTTATTTGAATTGGATGAGAGCTTGATACACTGGAGCCGTTTTTGGGTCTTCTACGTAAGTTCCGGCTAAAGCACCGTACTCACCTCCATCCATAATCACATGATGGCTGTAGAGGGTACCCCCTTGGTTTTTCCAGTCATTCAAGGATTCAAGATAGATATCTTTCATCTCTGGTCTTTTACGTAACCTACCCAGAAACGCTTGAACTTCTGGATCTTGAGTAACTAGATCGGGTCCTCCTTCATACGTCACGAGTTTTAGTCCATACTTATCTGCAACTGTTTTGTGATAAGCGCGATCGGCTGAAACATTTGGCAAAGAGCCAAATTTAGATTCATGCGGTAGTCCCTCACCTGTTCTCAGCCACTGTAGAGCTTTGGCATACCCACCATCAGACTCTCGCATCCAGCCCTTGATAGTATCTGCATTCTCCTTCATCGTCATAGCCGCTCCAAAATAGCCTGTAATAGCGTATAGATCGAAATTTTTATAACAGGGTGGATTACCTTCTTTCTGGTAAGCATTACACCTAAGCCGCGCCTGTTCTAATCCCTGCCATGCTGTTTGAGTTGCCATGATGCCCTTGACTCGATTAGCTTGACTGCCAAAGACTGATTTCCAGATATTAATAATTTGACTGGCTCTCATCCCGTAGAAACCATTGAAGTCAGCATCTCCATCTGGAATATCTTCTTTCCATCTAGCTTTAGCTTGTTGAACAGCCCACTGAGATTGCGGGAACGCAGGACTCCAGTTCCAAACTTCGTTGGAGTACTCTATATATACATTCAGTTTAGAGTCTAAAGTCTCTTTGACTTTTTGAGCAAATTTAGTAACGTATTCATCGGTTGCTTGATGCGGTATGTTCAACCAGAGATCGGATGAAGTTTTATTAGCTATAGCGGTTAACACTTCAATTGGAGCACCACCTTTCTTACGGCGGGGACTAATAAATTCTTGTCCTGCCCAGTTATAATCTGTAATTTTGACTAAGTCATCCCAATCTTTTTGTTCGTTGTTATCATTGGTTGCCATCCATGACATGGCTCTAAAAAATTTGAATGGCTTGACTAAATTAATAAAGTCGGGATTGAATATCTCTCCCGCTTTCAGTAAATTTTCTTGCTCTTCTCGAAAAAACTTAATATTTTTGATATAGTTTCCGTTCTGGTTAGGATCGGTCTGGGTAATCCTGATTTCCACTCCAGAACCAGCCTGAGGCTTATCAATATCGTAGACTTGTCGTCCAGATTTTGAGAGAGCTTCATTTTTTTTGGCATCAAAGCTAGCACTAATTATGCCTTCTCCTTCATAAGTAAGGATATACCTACCAGGTTGGTAGCCACCGGCTCGAAGGATAATAGTACTAACACTGTTATATTGTTTCGAGTTACTTCCGCGTTTAGGTAAGGATTTGATCCAACCGTTGTCATCCTGTTGGAAGAGCTGTTTTTTGATGTCCTCGTCACTCATTGTCTTATTACAGCCCGGATCGTCAGGCACACCATCTCCAGCACCTGTGCATAGGCCGCTCCAGCCAGAGTTGAGTTTAAATTGGTCGATAAAAGGTATTTCCTTTCCATAGTAATTTAATCCTCCTAACTGCCCCCCGATAGTGACAGCAGCATTATTGGTAAAAGTCTTAGTTTCTCCTTTATTAGTAGCAATAGTCTCAAGGTTTCCCGGTTTAGCTACAATACTTTCAGTTGCTCCTTGCCAAAATTTAGTAGTTAAAACAGGTAAAGTTACAATTAAGAACGAAATTAGACCAATAATAATGAATTTAGATCTGACGTTCATTATCCAGGGACGAGTAAAGTGCATTTTCACAAATGATTACTATTAAAAAACACAAAAAAATACCTACTTTCAGCGCTGAGAGTATCAATCAGTATCTCTACGATCGAGCTGCTCCCCTTTTTCCTTTATTGCGGCTTGAGGAGGTTGGCGACGACGACGATACCAAGTAGCAACGCCAACTAACGATCCTGCTAATCCTGACGCCATTGCCAGGGGTAAAACATTGCCAGTTTTCGCGGCATTTAAACCAGAACTTCCGATCATCACAAACGGCAACACTCCCGGAACAGTGCCTAGCATTGTGCCAATCAGGTAGTCTCGAAAACGAATTGATGTCAAACCAGCAGCAAAATTTACCAAGCCATAAGGAATGATTGGCAGTAACCGGATGGCGAACATGTAAAACAATGCACCCCGATCAATTTCAGCCTCCATAGCTTGCCAACGCCCTGCCAACTTCTGAGAGATGGTTTTTCTTCCCACTGTACGCGTGAAGGTAAAAGCCACAACCGCTGCTATTAGCGCTGCAATACTCGTCCAGAGCGTACCCCACCAGGGCCCAAAAATCGCACCACCTGTCAGATTAAGAGGCGTTGAGGGCAATATCAACACTGTTGCTGATGTATACAGAATCATGTAGATAATTGGAGACCACACTCCTGCCTGCTTCAGCCATATCTGAAGTCGTGCAGCGTCAATGCCACCCAGTAAATACACAGCTAGCCCTGTAACTAAAATACAAAATACAGTGAAAAGAAAAATGCTGCGTTTAAAGTTCAATATAACACTCCCGCGTCCTCGACGTTCTCAAGAGAAGTCTGGCTCATCAATTCTTTAAAAAATGAGAGTTGTGTCAGTCCTATCAGTTTCTCTCGTGCAAAGATTGCTTGGCTATCTTTCAACTTGGTGTCAATTACAGCTATGGTTGCGATAATAGTTGCGTTGCTCAACCGACATCCGGAGAAAAATGAAGACAAAGTCAGTAGTTGACGAATTGCATCTATTATTGGTAATCCTTTCACTACCCATGTTGTTGGCTTGGGTCAGACTTCCTTGATGGTTCTTGCTGCAATCATGGGAGCCTAGTTCTTTAGGAAAGAACAGAAATGGCTATTAGCAGGAATATGCCTAGGTATAGCTAGCTTTGACTTACAAGTGCGTGCGCTACTTAATTATCTGGTTTTTGCTGGATACCAGAAGCCTCAGGTTTCAAGGAATCAGTTTTTGTTGGTACGCCTGCAAAAGCGCTGCTGCTGCTTCGTTCCTGGTTTGATAAAGTTCTCCACTCTTACCCTGCGCTTTCCATCTCCAAGGATAATCGTCAGAACCATGCTTGACAACTATACCTTTACTTTTACCGTCTACCCATACTTCCCAACCATTAGGGGCGCGTTTGTAGATCCAGGTTCTCTTGGTCATGTTTCACCTCTGTTGGATAGTATTTGCGATCGCTAATGCTTCCCAATGCCACTCCTTAAGAGTTGCCTTGGAACGTTTGTTAGATGCTGATTCCTGTAACATATGGCACGAGCTTCTTTTATAATAGGCTGGCTCTCTCCCTCCCGGTCTGCATAAGCAGAAGTACTTCCACAATGCGGAGATTGATAGATTAAGGAAGACTTCTGTTGATGATGTTGAAGTAGCCGTCAGGCGATTTGCCCTATTAGTCTTTCATTTTGTACGAATTTACAGTTTATGGTAAACTCTCTCCTCGTTCGTTATTTAGCCTTCTAGTTTTGTTAATCCCTCTCAACCCAGCAAAATCCATATGAATCGATGAATCTCTTAACAAAAACTTAATTACAAGTTTACAAGAAAAAAAATCCTCCTTTTGAGTAATGCTCAAAGACTATTAAAGAATCTCTTATGCATCCTCAACGCCACTCCAAAATATTTTTCTGAAGAAGTCTACAAAGAAGAACGTGAGGAAGCAGGGAGCTACCACGCTGAGATGGATTCCTCAAACGCGGTTATTGTTAATGAAAAGGTCAAATTCACTCTCTTTCAACAGTTGTAATTTTGCCGATGAGTATCCACCAATCTGATGCACTTCTGCCACTTCCCACAGGAGCATTGCAGATTCCTGCTAGTAATACTGCCTATGACCCAACAAGCTATTCTCTTGACTTTCCAACTCACGATCGCCCAATTCTTCTTTCTCTAGTGATACCGACTTACAAAGAAGCTCAAAATATTGAGAAAATTGTTAGCCTACTCAGCCAGCAATTAGACCAAGCAATGCCAGGAGCTTACGAACTGATTGTCGTGGATGATGATAGTCCCGATCGCACCTGGGAAATCGCTCAGCAGCTAACATCAATGTATCCTCAACTGCGGGTCATGCGACGAACGGAGGAGCGAGGACTGTCTACAGCCGTCATTCGAGGTTGGCAGGTGGCACGCGGAGAGGTTTTGGGTGTGATTGATGCCGATCTTCAACATCCCCCAGAGTTGTTGTTAAAGCTGTGGAGAGAAATCAAACGAGGTGGCGACTTGGCGGTTGCAAGTCGTCACGTAGACGGTGGCGGCGTGAGTGATTGGAGTGCCATTAGGCGGTTCCTATCCCGTGGAGCCCAGACACTAGGTCTAATTATTCTTCCTGAAGTAATCGGTCGCGTCTCAGATCCAATGAGTGGCTACTTTATGGTACGCCGCTACTGCATCGCTGGTCAGACGATGAGTCCGTTGGGTTACAAAATTCTCGTTGAGGTACTAGCTAGAGGACGAGTATCTTGGATTGGTGAGGTAGGTTACGTCTTCCAAGAACGCCAAGAGGGAGAGAGTAAGGTCAGCGCCAAACAGTATGCGGACTATCTGCGCCACTTGCTGCGTTTGCGACTTTCCCTCGGACCGATTGGTCGATTGCTCCGCTTTGGCATTGTGGGTCTGACAGGAGTGTTTGTGGATATGGTCGTGCTTTACTTGTTGAGCGACCCCTCAACCCTAGCTTTGCCACTGACTCGTAGTAAAATCATCTCCTCAGAATTGGCGATTCTCAATAACTTCTTGTGGAACGACCTGTGGACGTTTCGCGACATTTCCAGCCAGCAACCTGGGAAGCGTCAACTGTTGAAGCGGTTTTTGAAGTTCAACGCGATTTGTCTTGCTGGGTTAGTCCTTAATGTTTTACTGTTGAACTTGTTCTTTAATGTCTTTGGCATAAATCGCTACGTCGCGAACTTGATTGCGATCGCCGCTGTTACGCTTTGGAACTTTTGGGTCAATCTTAAGCTCAGTTGGCGAGTTACTGATGTCAATTGAGGTTGCCTTTGTTAAAAACGCTCGT
>DATNPT010000533.1:0-10647 GCA_036703075.1 Chroococcales cyanobacterium | reverse complement strand
TGAGGGGCTATAGTACTCGCCTATAATCGCAAAATTTGGGCATCGCTACATAGAACCCTCAAGAAGAAAGGAGGTACTCAACATGCCTCCTTTTTGCATGGTTTTTAAGACGGGAGTGCGGGAATAATGATAATCGCGATCGCTCTGGGCTTACTTATCTGACTACGATTCGGATCGGGGCAACTGCTGACTCTATACCGCCAAAAATCGTTGAATCACTTCATTACTGAGTTCGCTGGTTGGGCCAGAAGCAACAATGCCGCCTTTTTGCATCGCATAGTATTTATCCGCTTGCCGGACAAAGTGCAAATGTTGCTCGACTAGCAGGACGGAAATTCCCGTAGACTGGACAATCTGGCGAACAGCCGCTTCAATTTCCAAGATGATTGAGGGTTGAATGCCTTCAGTGGGTTCGTCTAAAACCAGTAACCGAGGTTTTCCCATCAAAGCACGCGCGATCGCAAGTTGTTGCTGTTGTCCGCCGCTCAAGTCACCTCCCATGCGAGACAGCATGGTTTTTAACACGGGAAACAGGGTAAAAATTTCTTCCGGAATATCCTGCTTACCGCTTCTCCCGCCCTGACGCGCTTCTAAGCCCAGCAGCAAATTTTCCTTCACCGTCAACCGAGGAATAATCTCCCGTCCTTGGGGAACGTAGCCAATTCCTAATTTTGCCCGCTTGTCGGGCGACTTCCCAGTAATGGGTTCTCCAGCTAATGCGATCGTTCCCGTGCGGGGTTTGAGCAACCCCATAATAGTTTTCAGTAGTGTTGTCTTGCCCACACCATTGCGTCCAATCAGGCAAACCATCTGTCCTGCTGGTACGCTCAAATCCACATCGCGCAAAATGTGACTTTCGCTGTAGTAGACATTGATGTTAGAGACTTGCAGCATCAACGGCGATCCAGTTTTATCTAAAGGTGGCAAGACCGAACGATCAATTTGATTCATAGCTATCTCCCGCCACCTCTAACAATTCTGCTTGTCCCTGTTTTAAAGTAACTTCCTCACTGTCTTCCAGCGGTCGTCCCAGATATACTTCAATAACACGCGGGTCATTCTGAACTTCTTCAATACTGCCTTCGCACAAAACAGACCCCTCGTGTAACACCGTCACCTTCCGAGCAATCTGGCGCACGAATTCCATGTCATGCTCGATTACCAAAATCGAGTGACTCTCGGCTAAAGCTATTAGTAACTCCCCGATATTTTCGGTCTCCTCATCCGTCAATCCCGCCACAGGTTCATCCACCAGCAACAAATCTGGTGATTGAGCGACCAACATCCCAATCTCTAACCGTTGCTTTTCCCCATGAGAGAGCAATGCTGCTGGTAACTCGGCTTTAGCTGTCAAGCCAATCGTTTCCAACAATCCTACAACCGTCTTCCGTTCGTATATCGAGCTACGCCCAAACAGCATCGCGAAAACATTTTTCTGACGATTACAGGCAATATCCAGATTTTCGCGAACGGTCAGATTGAGGTAGACGCGAGGCGTCTGGAACTTACGACCAATCCCCAAAAGAGCAATTTTATTTTCTGATAAGCGCCGTAAATTTCGTCCCTGAAATAACACCCGTCCCTGTGTCGGCTGAACTTTGCCAGTAATCACATCCAAAAACGTAGTTTTGCCAGCTCCATTGGGGCCAATTACTACCCGCAACTCCCCAGCATCCATACTGAAGTTCAGGTTATTAATGGCTTTAAAACCGTCAAAACTAACCGTTACATTCTCAGTCTCCAAAATTTTTCCGTTCACGCTACCCCCTTAGATTGGCTATTTCCCTGCTCTACGTCCCTACGACCTTCCGATCGAAATTGCTCGGCTGCACCACTAGTCTCTAGCCCCAAGATTTTCCCGTTCTCGTTGCACTTCTGGGTCTTCTTCTAAGCTGGGATAAGTAATCATTGGTTGGCGCAGTCCGAAAAGCGATCGCATTTGTTCAATCCCTTGAGTTCTCAACCACCCCACAATCCCATCCGGCAACACAGTGACCACGATTAAAAACAGTGCGCCTTGGAAAAATAGCCAGATTTCTGGAAACTTTTCACTCAGCAAACTCTTCGCAAAATTCACCACTAGCGCCCCAAGAATCGCTCCCACTAATGTGGCGCGACCTCCCACAGCTACCCAAATCACCATTTCAATAGAAAAGGCAATATCCATCGCCTTGGGCGATACAATTCCGGTTTGCAGCGTGAACATTGCCCCAGCTAATCCTGCTAGTGCCGCAGAAAGCCCAAATACTAAAACCTTAAATCCCGTAGGGTCGTAACCTGTAAAGCGCACGCGGCTTTCATCATCACGAATGGCAATCAACAACTTACCAAAGCGACCTCCCGTCAACCAGCGACAAAGGGCATAGGCAGCTACGAGAAATAGCACGGTCAATGTATAGAAGACAAACTGCGTCGGCGCGGTATTTACATCCGCCCCTAACAGAGTTTTGTAATTCGTTAAACCGTTCGTCCCATTGAAGAGTTTTTGCTGACCATTGAAGAAGTTGAAAAAGACGATGGTTGCCGCTTGGGTGAGGATGGAAAAGTAAACGCCTCGGATGCGATTGCGAAATACTAAATAGCCCAATATTGCGCCCAGTAGTGCGGGAATAATGATTACAGCTATTACAGCAAACCCGAACGAATCAAACGGTTTCCAAAACCAAGGAAGTTCAGTCACGCCATAAAGATTCATGAATTCCGGCAGCTTCCCTGCATCCACTGGCGCTAATTGCAAGTGCATGGCTATGGCATAACCCCCCAGCGCAAAGAAGACGCCATGACCTAAACTCAGCATCCCCGTATAACCCCAGATTAGATCGATGCCGAGGGCTGCGATCGCTAAGGCTAAAAATCGTCCCAACAGCGAGAGACGAAAGCCAGAGATTACCACTGGCATCAAGAAGATGAGTACGAGGGCAACTAGAGCAACGAGACCCACCTCAATCAGCAGTAACCGACGACGCCGATGTCGTCGCTCAATACCTGGAATTCCAACCAATGAATCAGATGTCATGGCAGCTGTAAAGTTAGGAACTGGGAACTAAGGCAATTGAAATGATGAATGATGAATTGTGAATTGTGAGTTTTCATAATTCACAATTCATAATTTTCTAAGCATCAACCGAGCGTCCTTTTTGGGGGAAAATCCCACCCGGTCGCACCTGTAAAAAAGCAATAATCAGGGCAAAAACCATGACCTTTGCCATGCTAGTAGTGGCAAAAAACGTGAATAAATCTGCCAAAGGTTTTACTGGTACCAAGAGGAGAGCAAGTGTTCCCGAACCAATCATGTAGTTCACCGTGCCAATTGCGATCGCTGCCACAATCGAACCCACCAGCTTACCGACGCCACCGACGACCACCACCATAAATGTATCAACTACATAGTTTTGTCCTGTATTCGAGCTAACAGAACCGAGCAAACTCACGGCACAACCCGCAACGCCTGCCAAACCCGAACCAATTGCAAACGTTAAAGCATCGACCTTTTGAGTGGGAATCCCCAAGCAAGCGCTCATGCTGCGATTTTGGGTGACGGAGCGAATTCGCAAGCCCCACGCCGAACGCTGCAAAAATAGGTAAACGCCAATCACGCAAACAATCGTGAGTGCGATGATGAACAACCGGACGTAGGGTAGTTGAAAGCTTCCTCCTGCTAACTCGATCTTCCAGCCCCCCCGCAACCAACTCGGTGCCGTGACATCGACTCCCTGAGTCCCAAACCAAGGCTTCGTTACGGCTAGTTTGAACGTCTCGCTCAAGACTTTCCCCGTCACAAAGGAAATCCCCAAGGATAGGAGTAACATCACCGTCACTGCCCAGTTGCGTATCCGTTCAAAATTTGGACGACGAGACAGCACCGACAACGCCCCAAAAAATAGCAGGCAGAATAGGATAATGCCACTGACTAGCACCCAATTAACGCTGCGAACGAACTGCTGCAAAATCAGGCTGACTCCCCAAGTGGCGAGTAATGTTTCTAAGGGGCGTCCGTAGAGATAACGAATCACCCCTCGTTCCAAAGCTAACCCCACCAGTGCCGCCACCAAAAATGCGATCGGTACGGCAAATAAGATATAAACTTCAAACCAAGGTTTGCCAAGCAGCTTAAAGCCATTTTGCACCACAAATGTGGTATAGGCTCCTAGCATCATCAACTCACCGTGAGCTAAGTTGATCACGCCCATTAGCCCAAACACAATCGCTAAACCCAGCGCTGAAATTAATAAAACTGAGCCAATACTAATACCACTAAATAGACCATCTAACAGTCCTGCTAGCACGTTTCCCCTCTCAATAAAATGCCTAGCAATTAGCTGTTAGTGGCTTAGCCTTTTAAATCTTTATAAAGAAGTAAGTGCTGGATTATTAACCCGTATCGTTCCTAACTAAAAGCTAATTGCTAATGTCTAAAACGGCTTATGTTTTGGTTGCCTTGTACTTACCACCCTTGCTGGGGTCAGACCAATCGCAGGCAAATCCCTTCGTGTCTGCGACGAATTGATTCCACGGCACTGGATCGACTGCCTTATTGGTGGCATAAACAACTTTAAATAGACCGTCATCCTGAACTTCACCAATCCGCACCACTTTCGAGATGTGATGGTTGGGGTTCATCTTCACGGTGCCTTCTGGCGCATCAAAACTCTGGCCGTAGGCCGCCTTACGAACTGCCTCTAAGTCATCAGCTTTTCCAGCTTTTTCTACAGCCTGTTTCCACAGATAAACGGCAATATAAGCCGCTTCCATGGGATCGTTCGTTACCCGATCCTCGCCGTACTTTGCCTTAAATGCTTTAACAAACTTGCTATTAGCAGGTGTGTCTACCGTTTGGAAGTAGTTCCAAGCTGCATACTGACCTTTGAGATACTCTGGTCCGATCGCTTTGACTTCTTCTTCGGCAATACTCACTGACATCACCGGATACTTATCTGGAGTTAAACCAGCCCCTTGCATCTGTTTGAAGAAGGCAACGTTACTGTCCCCATTCAGGGTGTTGTAGATTACACCACCATTAGGCAATGCCGCCTTGATTTTTGTGATAATTGGTGTTACTTCTGTATTGCCTAGCGGTAGGTAATCTTCTCCAACGGTTTTGCCACCTTTAGCGGCTAATTGTGCCTTAATAATCGTGTTTGCCGTCCGTGGGAAAACATAGTCCGAACCCACTAAGAAGAACTCTTTGCCCTTATTTTGGAGCAACCAATCCACGGATGGCTCGATCTGTTGATTAGGCGCAGCGCCCGTATAGAAAATATTGTTAGAACACTCTTGACCCTCATACTGCACCGGGTACCAGAGCATGTGTTTCTTTTCTTCAAAAACTGGCAATACAGCCTTACGGCTAGCCGAAGTCCAGCAGCCAAAGACTACAGGAACTTTATCCTGATCGATTAGTTTTTTCGCTTTCTCCGCAAACGTCGGCCAGTCAGACGCGCCATCTTCTACGATCGCTTCTATCTTCTTACCAAGAACTCCACCCGCGGCATTGATTTCCTCAATTGCGAGTTGTTCGGCATCAACGACACTCTTTTCACTAATCGCCATCGTCCCACTCAGGGAGTGGAGAATTCCCACCTTAATCGTGTCACCGCTACTACCACCCGCCGCTGCTACCGGGGAGGAAGACGTAGCCGGACTTTCTGCCGTAGTTGTCGTGGATGGACTGCCGCAAGCCTTCAGCAGCAAACTTGCGCCAAACGTTGCAGACCCATAAATCAAAAATTTTCGTCGCCCGAATCGCCTTACCATGCTCTAATCCTTCCCTCCTGATAACTCAGCCTGTCGGTATATGGAAATACACAGTTAAGCTGTGATATTAGAGCGAGGCTTCCCCACCAATTGTTACGAATGATACAAAAATCCCGGATTCGATCGCTGTCGCTGCCATTGATGCCAAAATAAACGCAATAGCAATCCTTGGAGTCAGAAATAACCGATTTGCATTGGAGATTTTTACTTTCTTGGGAGAGAAGTTATCGAAAACTTATTGAAAGCTTCACCCAATTATTAGATTAAAACCATTTATTACTGTTATAAATTAAACTTATACAAAGGGTGTAGGCTGCGATATTGCTCGTGCATCGGCGCAGAACACTAATGGATTTACGCAGGCACAAGTCCTCTATATTTAACTTGCTGCCGCCCGCGAAGCGTCAAGCCGATCGAGCTGGGTCAGCACAGGATGAACAAGGCGATCGAGCTAGACTACGGGGAGTAGAGCAGAACTGGTTTCAGCAAGGCTTTTTGCATAAGGTTAGCCTCACGCTCTTAAATGGAAGTATTCGCCGAAAAATCGGTGCTGGGTATGCCCTGGCTGTAGGAATCGCTATCTTAGGAACGACGGCAGGGTTAGCGATCGGAGAACACCATCAACAACAAGCGATCGCTCAACTCAATCGCATCCGGCAACAAGAATATCTGCTGACCGGGTTACAAATGGCAACGTTGCAGGCGCGATCGCATGATTCCCGCTTCGCTGTTGTCCTGGGAGATTCAGTTTGGCTGCGCTACGAAAACGAGGGATTTCACAACAGCATTCATCAGGTCAAACAACTGCTAGACCAAACAAAATACTTTCTCGCCGAACCGCGCAACCGAACCCTCGCCAATACTGCCCAGTTGCAAGAGTTAATCAAGACTTACAGCCTAACTATAGATGCCTACGAGAGACTCACCACATCTGTGTTTGAGCAAATCGACCTTACCAACTTAAAACCAGAGCAAATTGCGCCAACCCAACAGCACTTGTTAAGAAATAGTAGTGGTGAAGTCGCGATCGCATTAGATCGGCTTTCTTTACAATTAACCCAGCAAATTCAGTCTATTCAGGCTCAACACATTCGGGCTAACACTGCCTTAGAGCGTGCAGGTGTCTTGCGGGTGAGGATTATTGTTGCCAGCATGCTGCTATCAGTTGCGATCGCAACGGTATTAGCGACCTATACCAGTATTGCGATCGTCCAACCGATTCGCAGCGTTACCAACGTCGCAAAACGAGTGACCGAGGAATCCAATTTCACATTAAGCGCACCCGTCACGACGCAAGATGAAGTGGGCATCTTAGCAACTGCACTCAATGAACTCATTCAACGCATCGCGACCTATACTCAGGAACTCCAACAAGCTGAAGTCCAGCTGATTCAGACCGAAAAAATGTCCAGTTTAGGCGCGATGGTAGCGGGTCTTGCCCATGAAATCAACAATCCTGTGAACTTCATCTACGGCAACTTGGACTACACCCGTAGCTACGTCAAAGATTTACTGTCGTTGGTGCGCTTATATCAGCAACATTATCCCGACCCAAAGCTACCGATTCAAGAGCAGCTTGAGGACATTGATTTCGACTTTCTGAGTGAAGATTTGCCCAAAATCCTCACCTCAATGAAAGGAGGGGCTGACCGGATTCGTGAAATCGTTCTTTCGCTCAGGAACTTCTCGCGTCTAGACGAATCTGGAATGAAACCAGTCAACCTCCACGAAGGGCTGGACAACACGCTGCTCATTCTCAGCAGTCGCCTCAAGGCAGGGATTGAGACGATCAAACAGTATGGTGAGTTGCCGTTAGTCGAGTGTGCGCCAGCGCAGATCAATCAAGTATTCATGAATCTCCTTTGCAACGCACTGGATGCAGTGGAAGCGCGAACAGAGAGAGACAGGCACCAGTCCCCTGTTCCACTCGTGCGGATTCGCACCGAAGTACTCGACCCAGAGTGGGTCGCGATCGCGATCGCAGACAACGGGAGCGGTATACCAGCCGCGATTCAAGACCGAATCTTCGACCCATTTTTTACCACCAAAGAGGCGGGGAAGGGAACGGGTTTAGGTCTAGCAATTAGCTACCAAATTATCGCTCAGCATCAGGGCAGAATTGAGGTGCGATCGACACCTGGACAGGGAACTGAGTTTATTATCACCTTGCCAGTGTGGGTACCTCGTAGGTCTACATTTAGTCCCCCAATTCTGAGAGAGACCGGAATTCAAAGTCTCCCAAAATTGGAGGATTTAGGGCGCTAAAAAGTCTTTTTTCTGACATCTCTCCGCTCAACCCATGTGGAATTTAATAAAATCGATCGCTGCACTGAACCCCGCTTGAGTTTTCAAGTTGGTAAAAATAAACGGTTTGTCACCTCGCATCTTTTTAGCATCGCGTTCCATGACACTCAAGTCAGCACCAACCAGGGGAGCAAGGTCAATTTTATTGATTACCAAGAGGTCAGACTTGGTAATTCCTGGGCCTCCTTTCCGGGGGATTTTGTCGCCAGCCGCTACATCAATCACGTAAATGGTTAAATCGACCAGTTCTGGACTAAAGGTTGCCGCTAGGTTATCACCGCCACTTTCTAGGAATACTAAGTCTAGATCAGTAAATCGATGTTCGAGTTGTTCGATCGCGGCTAGGTTTATCGAGGCATCCTCACGAATCGCCGTGTGGGGACAACCCCCCGTTTCAACACCCAAGATGCGATCGCTTTCCAGTGCTTGAGAACGCACCAAGAACTGAGCATCTTCTTGGGTGTAAATATCATTTGTGACTACAGCGATTTGATGCGATGTCCGCATTGCCTTACACAAGGCATCCAGCAGAGCCGTTTTCCCCGAACCGACAGGGCCAGCAATTCCGACACGAAAAGCACTCATAACGATTTTGGATTTTAGATGCAAGGATTTTACATTAGTCCAAAATCTGACTGATGCAGAGATTGTAAGCTTGACGTGTCTCTTGCTCGCAGTCGATTTTCGCCCCCTAGGGCGTGTCTTCAAACTCATCCGAGAACGTTGTATCTGGGCAGATCCCCCTTTTCAAGCTACGGTGTACATACAAGTCTTCTCTTCACGTTTGAGGTTGATAAGCCCCCTCGCATCCCCCTTCATTGTTGGAGGGGGGTTCCAGGATTTATGTAAGAGGTCTTTGGAACAGTAGTGGCAAGATGGATGTGAGTCATGCGATCGCATAACGCACCATCATGTTATTTATTCTGCGATTATCTATAGCAGTTCTCAGACAGCAACTAACTGGTCACTGTTTACTGTCCCCTATAGTCTCGTTGCATCAGCTTTCCGCGTCACGGTAATCACAACTTGGGTCAGAAGGAATCTCGACCATGAACAATGAAGAACAAACAACCCAAAACCTTCTCGATCGCATTGTGGCATTGCAACAGCGAGTTCGCGAACTCGAAGAACGGGAAGCGCACTGTAGGGAGCAAACGCAGGCGCTACGTCAACAACTCGCGCAGGAACAGGCAACTCGACAGAATGTAGAAACAACCCTACACCAAACTGAAGCCGCGCTGTGCCAGAGCGAGGAACATCGGCGATTGGCGAATGAACGGTTTCAGTGGGCGGCAACGGCAGTTAGCGCTCTAATTTATGACTGGGATATCGAGAGCGATACCGTTGAACGAACCGACGGACTCACCCGGATTTTAGGCTATTCATTAACCGAAGCTGAACCCACTGGCAAGTGGTGGCGCGCTCGCGTGCATCCAGAGGATTTTCAGCGGGTGTCCGCTGAGGCTGCAACGGCACTGGCAAAAGGAGATTTCTACACAGGCGAGTATCGAATTCTCCACAAAAACAATCACTACATTCACGTCCTAGACCAAGGACTGGTTGTTGCACGGGATGCTCAGGGCAAGCCAGTGCGTGCCATTGGTAGCACGACTGATATTAGCGCTCGAAAGCTGGCTCAAGAAGCACTATACCAGAGCGAACAGCGGCTGCGTCTGGCTCTAGACGCTGCCCGTATGGTTGCCTGGGAGTGGAATCTTCTCGAAGATGCGCTCGTTTACTCAGCCACCGCTGCTAAGGTTTTTGGCTTACCACCCGGTGCCAAACTTGAGTCAAGCGAACAAGCGATCGCCCTCATCCATCCTGACGATACAGCTTATCATCGACAGATTGTCAATAACGCGATCGCAAGTAGCGGCAGCTACGTTGCTCAATTTCGCCTGATTCGACCGATTGATGGCGCAGTGGTTTGGATGGAAGAGCGGGGTAGCGTCATTTGCGATCGAACTGACAAGGCGGTCAAGCTCACTGGCGTGTTGATGGACATCACTGAACTCAAGCAGGCTGAGGCAGCATTACGAGACAGCGAAGCCCTGGCCAAAGCTCGTGCAAAAGAATTGGAAGTCTTTATGGAGGCGGTTCCGCTCGCAGTCTGGATTGCTCGCGACCCGCAGTGCCATCAAGTCACCGCTAACCGGACTGCTTATGAATTGGTACAACTCCCGTCGGGTTCCGTTGCCACTGCCACTCCAGCAGATGGGATGTACCCGTTCGTGTTTAAGATTCAACGAGACGGGAAAGACATTCCACTGCATGAATTACCGATGCAGCAGGCGGGTCGAACGGGGCAGGATGTTGAGGCAGAATTTGATTTTGTTTTTGAAAACGGCGAAGTGCGATCGCTTTATGGTCGGGCTGTACCGTTGCGCGACAACTTAGGGGAGGTGCGGGGAGTAATTGGAGCATTTTTGGATGTGAGCGAGCGCAAACGGACAGAAGCGGCTCTGCGTGAGAGTGAAGAACGATTTCGCCAGATGGCAGAAACCATCCAGGATGTTTTCTGGATTACCGATTTTCGCGTCCCTCAGATTCTCTACGTCAGTCCTGCTTATGAAAAAATTTGGGGACGCA
>DATNPT010000528.1:0-17636 GCA_036703075.1 Chroococcales cyanobacterium | reverse complement strand
CGAGGGTCGGCGTGGCTGACTTGAACATCTAAGCGATCGCCTAATCTTACCGATCGCCTAAAACGCATTGCCAACTCCAAACCTAAATCCTCCAAGAGAATCAGCGCAAGATTTTCGTTTTCTCGCAGCCAGCGCAGAACTAAGGCTTGCCACACACTATCGGCATTTCGCCGCAAATATTCCAAACCCCAGTACCGATTAGTCTGACGTTCTACAAGAGTTGCCTCTTGAGCGGATGTGGTAACGCTCAGCATCACCTCTTGCAGTTGTGCCGTGGAAAAAGGCAGTTGTTCGCCCCGTAAATGCGCTTTGATCTGAAAATGAGTTAATAAGTCGGTGTAGCGTCGGATAGGGGATGTCACCTGAGTATAGGTTTCCAGTCCTAAACCGGCATGCCGCATGGGGGTAATACCCATTTCACTGCGAGGCATGCACCGACGCATAGCACAGAAGCGGACGGGGCCTGCGGGGAGTAGCATCAGTTCTTCCTCGGAGGGAAGTTCCGGCTGAGGCTGTCCGCGAAATGGTAAGGGAATCTGATGGGTTTGACCGTATTGCCCTGCCACTTCCCCAGCCAGAATCATCATTTCTGCGACCAACTGCCGCGCGCGCGAGTCGTCTAAGACCTCGATCGCAATTTCGTCGTCATTGCTGACTTTGATCACTGACTCTGGCATGTGGATGCTGATGGCACCTTGAGACCGACGCCACTCTTCCCGTCGTAGCGCCCAAGTTGCGATCGCATCTATTTCCGGTTCCGCCCGTATCCCCAACTGCAACATCTCATCGACATCTTCGTAGGTCAGGCGGTAGGTCGGTTTAATCAGACTGGCGTGAATTTGATAGTCTTGGACGTTACCTGTCTCATCCAAAATCACACCAAAACTCAGAGCCGGACAGACTTTCCCCTCGACCAAACTCATCGGACCTGTTGCCAGTGCTGAGGGGAACATGGGAATCATCCCAGTCGGCAGATATAACGTCGTGCTGCGCCGCCGTGCTTCCATATCCAACTCATCCCCTGGCCTTACCAATCGCGTTGGGTCGGCAATGTGAATCCAGAGGCGCTCCCTGCCATCGTCCAGGACTTCTAAGCTCAACCCATCGTCAATCTCTTGAGTACTTTCGTCGTCAATGGTATAGACCTTCAAATGAGTTAAATCCAAACGGTTGGGGTTTGGATCGGGAGGCGGAGAAACCAGGCAATGCTGTGCCACTTCGAGAACCTCCCGGCGAAAATGAATAGGAATTTGACTGCGTCGTAAAAACAGATTTTCATGCAGACTCCACAACCCCAGTTCTACCAATAGCTCGAAGGCAGCTTGCGGAGTTTGAGGGCGTCCTAACGTCGCGAGAAGGTCCTGAGCAGGACGAGAGGAGTTCTCTGGATAGAGGACGAGCCGTTCTAGAGTATCAATGCGAGAGCGATCGCTATCCTGCCACTCTACCGCCTCCCCAGCGATGCCCTGCTGTACGCGGGTTAAAAATTCTTGTTGTTCACGCAGCTTTGATTCTTCTGCTAGCCGTTGATGTTTAATTTCAGCAACTACAGTAGCGGGACGAGGTTCGTAACCGTCTCCCTTTTGCTTGAAATAAATTTTATCCTCTGACAGTAGGCAGTGAGCGGCATAGCATAAGGCTGGGCTGCGATCGGAAAACAGAAGCTGTGCCATTTGGGCGCAGGTTACAGCTTCCCCGTCTTCGACCAGTATTTCCCAAGCCACCTCCAGACTGGAAGGGTCGAGATAAGGCTGTACTTCTTTGAGAAAGCTGGGGATTTCTGATGGCTTAAAGGTGCAACCCGTCACTTCATAGGTGACTTGCCGGGGATGCAATACATGAGCTTGACCGCGCTCGTCTATGACAACCCAGTGCTTTTTACCTTCTGGGCGATCTGCTGTTGCGAGGCGGCGTTCGCCTTGGACGCGAAATTCGATTAGTGTTCCCTTTTCCACCAGTTTCGCTAACCCCGGTAGCGTTTACTTAAACAACCTAACTACTCCCAGTCTATCGACTGCTGCGGCAATGGCAAAGCCAGCGGACGGATATCGAAGTACGAATGACCGGAAATTCGTGACCTCGGTGACACCGCCGCTCTTGCTGGGTTGCGGCTCGTTGCTACAGCCTTAATGCTTAGCCTTCCTTGTTAATGAAAGGTAACAAAGCCACAAGGCGAGCGCGCTTAATCGCTTTAGTCAAGTCTCGTTGTTGCTTAGCTGTCAAGCCCGTGATGCGGCGCGGTAGAATCTTGCCCCGCTCGGTAATGAACTTGCGTAGCAGGTCGATATCTTTGTAGTCGATGGGGTCTTCAGGTTTGATCGGAGAAAGGCGTTTGCGAAAGTAGGCCATGAGACGTTGTTTAGTGGTTGGTTGTTCGTTCAGTTACGGTTTGCAGTGGCAGTTTTGTCGGTCATGAGCCATGGGTTTAGTCTTGGCTAGCTCCAGAAGCGATGACTAATGACAAAAGCTACTTAATCTCTTTGTGTACGGTATGTTTGTTGCAGTGAGTACAGAACTTCTTGAGTTCTAAACGAGCCGTCGTATTCCGACGGTTCTTCATGGTCGTGTAACGAGATACACCATTCGAGCGCTTGTCGGGGTTAGTGCGACACTCAGTACACTCCAAGGTGATAATAATGCGAACACCTTTCTTAGCTGCCATAGTACTTCTTCTATGAAATCAAACGGTTAGTCGAAATTACACACAAATTTCTATTTTTGCACGCGTCGTCTCACTTGAGCAAACCATTTTTTCAGACGCAGATCGAGAGAGTAACCCCGACGAGTCTGGATGACAACGGTTTGGGCAATGCGATCGTGAAACGCTTGCTGAACCTCCGAATCGGCATAGGCCATGCCACAATCTGCTGCCAAGGGAGCAGTTAAGACCAATAAGGAGATGCCATTAGCTAAGCCAATGCCCAGACCAATCGCGGCTAAGAGGGCGCAAAATCCAACAATCCCTTCCCGTTTTGCTAATGTTAGCTGCCCAGGAGTTTTGCCGGAGTTGGCATCCAAAACTTTGATATCGAGCGCCCACCGTCCCAGACTCTGACCCTGATTATTGGATACCACCAAGACTCTCACCGCCATCCAGAGCAGGAGAAAAACAAATGATTGTAGGAGAAAATTTCCTCCAGCAATCAAGCTGACCAGCCAAACCCCGAAAAAATCGATGGCGAACGCTGCCGCCCGTCGCTCAAACGGCACCTTGGGAAAGCGTCTGTAAACGGGTTCTCTATTCATGAAAAACCTAGAGTGCGGGCAGCCTATTTACATATTATCCCTGACGAAAATCGAGACTGGGGACTGAACACTGGGAATGGAGATTTTTTTCCTTCAATTGCAAGCGAGCTGAATGCCCAGGAGTTTAAAGGCAACAGGGAACGGGGAACGGGCAACAGTCAAGGCGTATGGTGGGGGATTTAAACCCGCTACTAATGCGCCGACCACTTTCTTAGTGGGGGCTTTTACCCAGTTCAAGGGGAATTTCGGCAAGTATAGGGAGCTGCTCCTTTCCTCGCTGTTCCCTATTTCCTATTAAGAAGTTCCCTTCTTGGGTCAAACTAACTAGAGTAGTGAAATCTGGGTTAATGGCAATGCTGCCAGTGCAAGACGCAGAGTCAATAATTCTCGGTTTGGTGCAACCGTTAGACGGGGAGCTTGATAGCGAGGTTGTAGACTTATCGACTGCCAGGGGTCGTACTCTCGCTTCCTCTGTGACGAGTCAATGGGATTTTCCGCATTGGGATAATTCTGCGATGGATGGGTATGCGGTGCGCTACATAGATGTTCAATCTTGTAGTGCCGAACAGCCTGTGGTTTTGGATATTGTTGAAGAAATTCCTGCGGGAAAGCAACCTCAATGCTCGATCCAATCCGGTCAAGCCGCCCGGATTCTAACGGGTGCTGTGATGCCACAAGGCGCTGACACCGTTGTGATGCAGGAGAGGACTCGACGGGAGGGCGATCGCGTTTTCATCTTGGAGGCACCGAAACCGCAGGCTTTTGTCCGTCACCGAGCCTCTTTCTATCAGGCGGGAATGCCCTTGATCCAGCCTGGGATCGCGATCGGTGCACCAGAAATTGCGGTATTAGCCGCCGCTCAATGTAACCAACTGCGCGTGTATCGACGACCGCGTGTAGCAATTTTCTCGACCGGAGATGAACTGATTACACCCGATGGTTCTTTGCAACCCGGTCAAATTATTGATTCCAATCAATACGCCCTTGCGGCTTTTGTCGCTCAGTTGGGTGGAGTGCCAGTATCACTAGGTATCGTTCCCGATGAGCCAGAGTTATTAAAAGAGGCTATGGTCAACGCCATCAGTTCAGCCGACATCGTGCTTTCTACAGGTGGCGTCTCGGTAGGGGATTATGACTATGTGGAGCAACTCTTAGCTGAGTTAGGTGGCGAAATTCATATCCGTGCTGTTGCGATCAAACCCGGTAAACCTTTAACCGTTGCTACGTTTCCACCAGCTAAACCTGGCCAGGGGGGGGCGGGGCGTCCAATTTTATATTTTGGTTTGCCAGGAAATCCAGTTTCAGCCCTGATTTGCTGTTGGCGGTTTGTACAACCAGCACTGAAGAAGCTTTCGGGCTTGCCTCAAGCAGTCTGGGAACCGAGGTTTGTGCAGGCGCGAGCGTGCGATGAACTCCGTTCTGATGGACGCCGCGAAACTTACCTCTGGGGTCAACTGTGTTTAAACGCTGTTGGTACCTATGAATTTAATCTCGCTAGCGGTAGCCAAAATTCCGCTAACCTGATAAATCTAGCTCAAACGACTGGACTCGCGATCGTGCCAGTGGGTCAAACCTTGATTCCTAGCGGCGAACCCGTGCGAGTCTTACAAGTTGGTTCTGCGGGGTAGCCGGTTAGGCGGCTGTGTATGTATGGCGGATGTCTACAGCAGTAGAGTACAGCTTGTAGGGACGCACGGCTGTACACCCTGACGCAGGGTTTGTTTCACCAAAAAAACAAATTACTGTAATCTGCATAACTTACACTTCAGGGTTTTGTCAGCAGTCAGTGGCAACGGACGACTGACCACTGACAAAAAATTTAAATGTCAGTTGTGCAAGTTAAATGTGCCAGTGGCTTACCAAAAGCCTCTCTTGCCACTCGGTAGCACTGTTGCCCAATTCGTCTTTGCCATCGCCAACTGTTCAGAGTTGATTTTGGCATTAGAGAGATTAGCACCACATAGATTTGCTCCTCTCAAATTGGCGTTATTGAGATAGGCAAAGCTGAGGTCTGCACCTCGCAAGTCAGCTCCTTCTAAGTCGGCATAACTCAAGTAGGCTCGAGCCAAATTTGCATCTCGCAAGTTGGCTCGATTAAGATTTGCCCGACCGAAATCAGTCTGTGACAAATTAGCTCCTTGAAAATTTGTTTTTGCCAACTTAGCTTGGTGGAAAATTCCCCCGGATAGTTCAGTTTTGTGAAGATCGAGTCCACTCAAATCCTGAGAGGCAAAGTCCCTACGACCCTTCATATAAGCCGATAAAAGACCGTTCGTATCTAGCTTAAGCGGAGTTTTCGGCTTACCTGTGGTCAACCCATCATTACGCACCGAAGTCATCGCTGCTCGTGCTTGACCGGAAAGACCTTGACTGCGTGGCATGCCTCCTGTTTGAAATCCACTCTGTTCCTTACGGGCGCGTCGTGCTCGAATTGCCTCTGCTAGCTTCGACGTGGCTGAAGAGGGAGATGAAGGAGTACTGGGCGAGCCTAAGTCTCCCGAGTAGAAGACTTGACTGTTGATATTGAGCGAACTTGGGTTGGGTTGAGTCGCTAAGCCCTGCGCTAAACTATCGAGATAAGGCTCTAGGTCAAGCGCTCTCAAGATGTCTGTAGCAGACTGGTAGCGATGGCGAACCGAAGCTTCCAGCATTTTTTTCAAGACATCAGCAAACGGCTTGCTGACTTGAACGTATTTTTGCCAGACCATTTCTCCCGTTGAGGGATTGTAGTCTAGGTCTTTGGGTGACTTACCCGTCAATAAATAAATACAAGTCACACCTAAGGCATAGATGTCACTGGCATAAACCGGCCGCAATGCCATTTGTTCGGGAGGTGCATAGCCTGGAGTGCCGATCGCAAAATTGGTCAATGCAGTTTGATCGGAGCTATTCAGGGCAGAGGGCGGTTTGACTTGGGTTTTGACGGCACCGAAGTCAATTAGCACGAGTTTGCGGTCCTGCTCGCGGCGAATTAAGTTAGCGGGTTTAATGTCGCGGTGAATGACCTGATTGCTGTGGATATATTGCAGCAGGGGTAGGATTTCACTCAAGAATTGCTTGACTCCAGCTTCGCTCAATGGTCCAGAGCGTTTGACTTCTTGCTGTAGAGTCGAGCCACTGATGTACTCCTGAACTAAATAAAACTGCTGGCTTTCTTCAAAGAAATCCAATAGCCGTGGCACTTGGGGATGATTACCAATCCTTCCTAGTGTTGTTGCTTCTCGCTCAAACAACTCTCGCGCCATCGGCATAATGTGAGCTCCCGCCGCCGCCGGCCGGAGTTGTTTGATCACGCAAGAAGGGTCTCCAGGCAGGGATTCATCTTGGGCTAAAAATGTAGCACCAAACCCGCCTTGACCGAGGGCTCTGAGAACTCGATAGCGATCGCGTAACAGCATTTTTGAACCACACGTCTGGCAAATATCGACGTGAGCGGGATTTTTGGGCTGAGGACAGGCAGGATTTGGGCAGTAGCTCATTCAGCGTCACCAATGGGGCGTCGTCCGTCTGGGACTAAAGCTTTCGATCGAAGCACCCGGCTTAATACACTGGCTCTGGTTGGGAACGCACGGCCGAATGCACCCTCGTTTTGGCAAGCCTTGGAAGATATCGGATTTAAGACCAGGATATCTTACTTTTCATCTCTCCCTGACCGCTGACGGGGCGATAGCGAGCTAAATTCACTCGAATTATTGTAAAGAGTTGATGAAGTCAGCTCAATTCTGAGCTATATGTTGACAAACTTGAGCGAATGTGTAACAACTGTTCCCTAAGATGCGACCCTTTAACTGTGTGTAAAACAATTCGGTAGAAGCTCCTCTGACTAAGGGGCGTTACAATAATCAGACTAAAGTAGGTAAAAGCTAGGAGTCAATGCGCATCTCTTTAACTTGGCTGCGAGAACTGGTTGACGTGACAATGGCTCCAGAAGAGCTAGCCGAAACTCTAACAATGGCCGGATTTGAGGTCGAAGATATCGAAGATCGGCGGTTGTTAGCAGATGGCGTTGTAGTCGGAAAAGTTCTGGACGTGCAGCCTCACCCGAATGCAGATAAGCTCAGGGTCTGTCAAGTTGATGTTGGGAAAGCCAGCGAACCATTAAACATTGTTTGTGGTGCGGCGAATGTCCGAGCAGGTGTATATGTTCCGGTGGCAACTGCTGGAACTTACCTGCCGGTAAAGGATTTAAAAATTCGTGCCTCCAAATTGCGCGGTGTGCGTTCTGAAGGAATGATTTGTTCCCTGGCAGAACTCGGCGTAGAAAAAGAATCAGATGGCATTCACATTTTCGAGGAAGAAAATCTGCCACTCGGCAGCGATGTTCGTCCCATTCTCGATTTGGAAGATGTGATTCTCGATCTGACAGCTACAGCGAACCGAGCAGACGCCCTGAGTATGGTGGGGGTGGCAAGAGAAGTAGCGGCACTGACAGGAGCATCCTTGCGTCTGCCAGCAGCGCCACAACTGTCTATTCCATCAGAATCGGGTAGCTTGGCTGTCAAGATATCTGAACCTCAAAAGTGTCCTGCCTACATTGGTACGGCGATTGAAGGAGTTAAGATTGGTTCTTCTCCAGATTGGTTACAGCGGCGTTTACAAGCGGCTGGAGTCCGACCCATTAGTAATGTAGTGGATGTTACCAACTATATTTTGCTGGAATGGGGTCAACCGCTCCATGCCTTCGATCGCGATCGACTGCAAACCGTTACGGGTAGCGAAGCTCTGACGATTGGCGTGCGTCTCGCCAATAGTGGGGAGTCTCTCAAAACTCTAGATGGTCAAACCCGAACCCTTCAACCACAAACCCTGTTAATTACCGCCAACGATAAGCCAGTGGCTTTAGCTGGGGTGATGGGTGGTGAAGAAACAGAAGTTCACGACGGAACTCAGAATATAGTGTTGGAAGCAGCACTATTTGAATCCGTAGCGATTCGTCGTTCGGCCCGCACTCAAGGCTTGCGGACAGAGGCGTCTACCCGTTACGAACGCGGCGTGAACCAAGCTGAGTTGAGTATTGCCTGTGCCAGAGCGATCGCGTTAATTACTCAATTAGCGGGTGGAACCGCCACCTCACAAGCGATTGCCGATACGCGACCCGATCCTGCCAGTTGGGCGCGATCGATCGAACTGCGTCTCGATCGCATCAATCAGATTTTAGGACCGGTGGATTTAGAAGAGGAAACCGGCGAAATTCTGCCTGAAGATGTCGAACGCATCCTTACAGCTTTAGGATGCCAGCTCAAGCGCGGCGAATCGCAGGCTGAAATTCAGTGGACGGTAACGGTACCTCCTTACCGCTATCGGGACTTAGAGCGCGAAATTGACTTAATTGAAGAAATCGCCCGACTCTACGGGTATGACAATTTCTGCGATGAATTACCCGAACAAGCCGCCCCCGGTTATCTTTCCATCGAAGAACAGCTAACGCGACAACTACGAGAAGCGTTCCGGGCAGGAGGACTGACAGAATTAGTTCAATACTCTCTAGTGAAGCAAGAGGACGAGCGACAAATTCACCTCGCCAATCCCCTGTTCGCTGAATACTCGGCACTACGCACCGATATCCTCTCTGGGCTGATCGATGCTTGTCAATACAATCTGGAGCAAGGTAACGGTGTTCTCAATGGCTTTGAAGTTGGTCGAGTGTTCTGGCGAGAAGAAGAAGGTTTGGAAGAAGCTGATGCCGTTGCTGGAATTTTAGGCGGTGACCCTACTCAAGGCAGTTGGGTAAGGGGAGGACGTCCTTCACCGATGACTTGGTACGAAGCCAAAGGTTTGCTAGAAAGTGTCTTTCAGCGCCTAGGCTTAAGTGTCGAGTACCAACCCAATCGGCAAGATGCTCGCTTTCACCCAGGACGCACGGCATCTTTGTGGTTACAAGGAGAAAGCTTAGGCACATTTGGGCAATTACATCCCCAGTTGCGTGCCGAACGGGATTTGCCAGATGCCATCTATGCCTTTGAACTCGACTTAGACGTTCTGCTGGATGCAATGGCTCAAGACGAACGCCTAGTTCCTCGGTTTAAATCGTATTCCACCTATCCGGCGTCTGACCGGGATATCGCATTCTTTGCCCCCGTAAAGGTTTCGGTGTCGGAAATTCAACGAGTGACTCAGCAAGCTGCCGGTGCGTTATTGGAGTCGGTGCAAGTATTCGATGAATATCGGGGGGAATCGGTGCCGCCGGGACAGCGCAGTTTAGCATTTAGGCTAATCTATCGAGCTAGCGATCGCACCCTCACTGATGGAGAAGTCGAGTCGGCACATCAAAACGTTCGAGGAGCCCTAGTGGAAAAATTCGGCGTTAGTCTGAGAAGTTAAATCATTGTTATTGGTTATTTGCTATTTGTTGCTTGAAGTTTGCCAAGCACAATAACAAATAACCAACAACTAATAAAATAACCAGTCAAAAACTATGCCTAAATATGTGATGTGGGGCAGCTACTGTAAGGATGTGTTAGAAAAACGCGCTCCTCACCGACAAGCCCATCTGGATGGTCTTGCTGCTCAAAAAGAGCAAGGTGTTTTGATTACCATCGGTCCAACTCAAGACCTGACAAAAGTTTTTGGCATCTATGAAGCCGAAGACGAAGCCACAGTGCGGCAACTCGTTGAAACAGACCCCTACTGGCAAAATGGGATCTGGACGGAGTACGAGGTAAAAGAGTGGATTCAGGCTATATAGATAGTTTGAAAAAGAAAGGGGTTCAATCCATTCGGGCAAGTACTTCGACCCTACCCGTTAAGGACTGCTAGTACCACCTGTTGTACCCCCAGTAGTGCCAGTACCCCCTGGAGTGCTAGTTCCGCCTGTTGTACCTCCGGTAGTGCCAGTGCCACCTGTTGTACCTCCGGTAGTACCAGCGCCCCCTGTCGTACCCCCGGTAGTGCCAGTGCCCCCAGTAGTGCCAGTGCCACCTGTTGTACCTCCGGTAGCGCCAGTACCACCTGGGGTGCTAGTACCACCTGTTGTACCTCCGGTAGTGCCAGTACCCCCAGTAGTGGCAGTGCCACCTGTTGTACCCCCGGTAGTATCGGTACCACCCGTCGTGCCACTTGGAGTAGTAGTAGTATCTGAACCAGTACCACCACCATTGCCAGTGCCACCCTGGGTACAAGCAGACAATGCTAACGGTAGAATGGCGACGCTTACTGCAAAAGCACTAGCCCAAATAGTTTTGGATAAAGCAGAAATCTTCATAGCTGTGTTCCCTCTTAAGCTCGTAAAATCTAGCAGGTTCTTAACATTGAAATTCAAGACGGTGGAACTATCTTGTCCTCTTTCTAGGAAATACTGAATAGCCGACCGATCGCTCTATCTAAAGCAGGAACTCCTGTAACATTACACTGTATTCGCAAAGACAAAATACTTATTAAAATGCATCGATACAAGTTCTACAAGACAGCATTTTGCTTTAGATTGTTGACTTCTTATAACTCAATCCCGAAAGATTAAATAGAGAATAGTATCGTCGCCATTAGAGCTTCTAAATGCAATCATATTTATCAGCTTTGAGTTTGCCTTTCTCTAAGAGCTGAACATTGATAGATTGAGGGGACACGAGTTTTTCGTGCCCTGATTCATTAGATATGGAACGAAGCTTGTACTTCATCCTTCAGGAGAACCGCTATAGATAAAATATTTTGGTAGGAAGACTTCCCAGCGACTCCGATAAAATACCCAGTTGTATCTAAAACCAGAATTTGAATCAATTACTTTTCAACGATTTTCAGCCATTAGTAGCGATCGCGACTACTCCAACTGCTGCTCAACGCTTGCAACCCTTGTGTCAAACCAGTGGTGCAACGCTTTGGGTACCAGACTCTCCGAACACCCTCGAACAAGTTCAAGTCTACACAGGTTCTCTCAAAGCCCACGTTGCATCCCTGTGGCATCAGCACCGCGCTTTTGTCTTCTGTCTCGCCACTGGAGCCGTCGTCCGACTGATAGCCCCCCTTCTACAGGATAAATCTCGCGATCCAGCCGTTGTGGTTGTCGATGAAAAGGGTCAGTTTGTCATCAGTTTATGTAGCGGACACCAAGGCAGGGCCGATCAACTAGCAAGGCTTATCGCTCACCAACTCGGAGCAACACCCGTTTTAACAGGTGCTTCTGCTGGCTTGGACTTACCAGGTATAGATATCCTGGGCGTTCCCTTCGGTTGGCAACGCAGCGAGGGAGATTGGACAGGTGTGAGTGCAGTAGTGGCGCGAGGGGAACCCGTTCAAGTCATTCAAGAAACTGGTTCTACGTTATGGCAAAGCCATCTTCCCAATGGACATCCATTTCAGTTTGGCTTGTCTGAAGATACGGCTATCGCCTCACCGTTGGATGATCGAGAAAGTCCAAATCCCGATTTGATACCTAAAGCCAAAATTTGGATTAGCCCTACTCAACGACAAGTTTCACTAGCATCCAATTTGCCAGAAGTTCAGTGGCATCCACGAGTCTTGTGGGTAGGAATTGGTTGCGAACGCGGAACATCTAAGGAGTTAATTGAGACAGCAATTGGGCAGGTATGTCAGAGCAATCACTTAGCAGAAAGCGCGATCGCGGGAATTGCCACAATTGATATCAAAGCCGATGAAGAGGGATTAGTTCAATTGTGCTGCGATCGCAATTGGCCTTTACGTACCTTCCCTGCTGATATTTTACGCTCAGTGAACGTCCCCAATCCCTCAGCCGTTGTAGACAAAGAAGTTGGAACTCCTAGCGTTGCAGAAGCCGCAGCACTGGTGGCAGCAAAGGGTGTAGGAGCAAGACATGTCGTACCCCTGCGGGTAGCCAAACAAATTTTTAAATTAGAGAGTCAACCGGGGGCAGTGACAGTTGCGATCGCTCAAGCCCAACAGGAATACACTGGACGTACTGGACAACTATTGCTCGTTGGTACGGGGCCGGGACAATTAGACCAGATAACACCTGCTGCTAAAATTGCGATCGCTCAAGCTGATGTTGTCATAGGATACTCGCTCTACATCGATTTAATTGTTTCTCTGCTGCGTCCGGGACAAATTGTCGAGGCACTCCCTATTACTCAAGAACGCCAACGCGCTCAACGGGCCATTGAATTGGCACAGTGGGGTTTAACGGTAGCCGTTGTTTCATCCGGCGACTGCGGCATTTACGGTATGGCGGGATTAGTGATGGAGGAACTCCGGGCTATTGGATGGGATGGCAAGACACCAGGAGTGCAGGTGTTTCCTGGGATTACTGCGCTACAATCGGCGGCATCGCGTGTGGGTGCGCCGTTAATGCATGACTTCTGCGCGATTAGCCTCAGCGACTTGCTCACCCCTTGGGAGGTTATCGAAAAGCGTCTGGAAGCGGCAGCACAAGCTGATTTTGTTACAGCTTTGTATAATCCGCGATCGCAAACTCGCACTCAACAGATTGCTACGGCAAGAGCGATTTTTTTAAAGTACCGCAACCCCGTGACTCCCGTCGCTGTGGTTCGCTCCGCCTATCGGCAAGACGAACAGATTACCCTGACGACTCTAGAAAAACTCCCCGAAACACCCATTGATATGCTTACCACAATTTTGATTGGCAACCAAAGTACTCGCACCCACGGGGAATGGATGATTACCCCACGGGGTTACCTAGGCTTTAATGCCCAATCGGCTGAACTAAATTCACCGGGTTAGAGAACCTGCTCGGCAACGAAGTTCAGCACGCTAGCAACAATCGTTAGAACGATTGAACCGATCAAAGCGGGAACAAAGCCCAGAACGTGAAAACCAGGGCTAATCACACCGGCTAGCCAAATCGTGAGGGCATTGATTACCAACAGGAACAAGCCTAAGGTAACAAAGGTAATGGGCAGCGTCAGAAGGACTAGGATTGGTCGGACAATCGCATTGACTAAGCCTAAAATCACAGCTGCTATTAGGGCAGCAACAAAACTGGTGACTACAAATCCCTTGACTAGGTGGGCTGTAATCACTAACGCTACCGCCGTGAGTAACCAAGTTAACAAGAAGCGTGGCATGACTTTTGTTGAATAACTTATATATCAGTATCCCATTTAGCTTCAGTACAGGTTTGGTAATTTAACGCTGTAGTGAGAAACTTAGCAAGTGGATTTGGGTGCGATTCTCTTATTACCATGAAATTACTACCCAGCGAACTATTAACTTGATATGGTTTTGCGAAAACTAGCTGCCTTTCTATTAGCGATCGCTCTTTTGGGCTGTCCCTTACCGGCATGGGCAGCGGATTATCCTCCCCCTCTGTCTTACAGCAATGCAGAGCTAAAAGCTAAAGATTTTTCCGGTCAAACCTTACGGGCAGCGGAGTTTTCCAACGCGAACTTAGAGCTGACCAATTTTTCCGGTGCCGACTTGCGGGGAACGATTTTTAGCGCCTCTGTAATGACTCAATCCAATCTCCACGGGGCAGATTTAACCTACGGGATGTTGGATCAAGTCAACCTAACTGGTGCAGATCTAAGCGATGCTGTCCTTGTGGAAACTCTTTTACTCCGGACGATTTTTGATGAGGTCAATATCAGCGGTGCTGACTTCACCGATGCGATTCTAGATGGTGTTCAAGTCAAACAACTTTGTGAAAAAGCAACAGGTGTTAATTCTAAAACCGGCGTTGCAACTCGTGATTCTTTGGGGTGCTAATGGCAAGAGTTGGTGTAATTGGTGGGGGACAACTAGCCTGGATGATGGCAGGTGCAGTCGAGGCATTGAGGATCGAATTAATCGTGCAGACACCTCATGCAACCGATCCGGCAGTCGGTATTGCTTCTGAAACCATTTTGGCTCCGATTGATGACGCGGCGGCTACGACTCAGCTAGCCTCTCGCTGCGATGTCATTACGTTTGAAAACGAATTTATCCATCTTGACGCCTTAAAACCGTTAGAACAACAGGGAGTTTGTTTTCGTCCCCGCTTAGCTGCCTTAGCTCCTTTGCTAGATAAATACGATCAGCGCTGCTATCTAGAGGAGATTGGCATCCCGCAGCCCAAATTTATGACTCTTGAGGGGGAAATGGCTAAGGAGAAGGAGGAATCCGTTCTTCTTTCATCGTCCGGGCAACCGATGAACCTGAGCGAGTTAGAGTTTCCCCTCGTGCTGAAGGCGCGACGCCACGGCTATGACGGTCAAGGTACCTTTATTCTCAAAGATAGCGCTAGCTTGCAAGACATCTGGAAAAAGCTAGAGTACGCACCTGTGCTGCTGGAAGAATTTATTCCGTTTGAGCGAGAATTAGCCGTCATTGCTGCCCGTTCTCTGACTGGTGATGTGGTGGTTTACCCAGTGGTGGAAACTCAGCAGGAAGAACAGGTGTGTCGCCGAGTTATCGTGCCTGCTGATATTAGCTCTGCGGTGGTGGAAGAGATTGACGCGATCGCAAAAACGCTCCTGACTAGTCTAGACGTTGTTGGTGTCTTTGGCATTGAATTATTCCTCACCGCCAGTGACAAGGTTTTGGTGAATGAAGTGTCGCCGCGCACCCACAATTCCGGACACTTCACCCTAGATGCTTGCGAAACCTCTCAGTTTGAACAGCAGTTACGAGCCGTTACGGGTTTACCGTTGGGAAGTCCCGCAATGCGCTGTCAAGCGGCTGTCATGGTCAACCTCTTAGGTTACGAATATTCTCAGGATGACTACCTTGACAAACGGCAAAAGCTGGCTGCTCTTCCTCAGACTTTCGTCCATTGGTATGGGAAAACCGAATCTCGCCCCGGACGAAAGCTAGGTCATATTACGGTTTTGTTCGATGCTCCACAAGGCTCAGAAACGCCTGTAGATATACATCCTAGAGGCATGGCACTCGCCCAGCAAATTGAATCGATTTGGTACGGTTAACACTGCTTGTGGTCATTTCGGGAGAAATAGCTACAATAAGGAGAGTTACAGGTTCTACTTGAACGTTGGTGACTGCCAATAGTGTTTTTTGATCTATGCTCACTATGTAAAGGGAACCAAGCATTCTCGTGGCAGTAGACCGGCATGTATCCGGAAACTTTAAACGAGATCTCACGGTACCCACCTGGTTATCCCAGGTCATAAACTGAGGTAAGACGGCGTTTCGGGGAGCTTGTAATCATTGAATCCTCCTGTCTCGAAGGACTGGGGGGTTTTTATTTAGGTCTTTGTAGGAAATTGATCGACATATCGTATCACACGACAACTGAATAAGATTGTTTGCATATCACGACAATATAACTTCTGGTTGCTGAAACATTGCTATAAACTGATCTAAATTCACTCAAAATTTGAGATTAGAAAAATTGTTGTCTGAGCCGCTGACTATTTCCAAATTTCCCGCTGATGTCTTCAGGCTGACGAACGGATTGACCGTGATTCATCAACATCTACCGGCAACCCCGGTAGTCGTAGTGGATATATGGGTGCGTGCTGGTGCGATGAGCGAACCCGATCGTTGGTCTGGGATGGCTCACTTCTTGGAGCACATGATTTTTAAGGGGACTGCTACACAAGCAACGGGTGAGTTTGACGTGGCGATCGAAAGCTGTGGTGGTATCTCGAATGCCGCGACTAGCCATGATTATGCACATTTTTTCCTGACAACAGCGGCTCAGTACTTAGACGATACCCTACCCCTTTTGGCAGACTTACTCTTGCACGCTGCTATTGCGGACGATGAATTTGTCCGGGAGCGGGAGGTTGTGTTAGAGGAAATTCGTTCCTGCTATGACAGTCCAGATTGGCTAGGCTTTCAAGCGCTGAGCGAAAGCGTTTATCAGTACCATCCCTACGGACGCTCAGTTTTAGGAACAGAAGAGCTACTCATGGCAAGTTCGCCTCAACAGATGCGCCAATTCCATGCCGCTCGCTACCAACCAGAGAATATGACAGTGGTGATTGTCGGTGGAGTCGATCGCGAATCGGCGTTAAACATCGTCAGTCGGTCGTTTGTAGACTTTCCTCACCCTGCTGAGTGTCCTAAATTTGAGATAGAGGCAGAACCACCGATTACAGCCATTCGTCGTCAGGAGCTATACTTACCTCGACTGGAGCAAGCCCGTTTGATGATGGCTTGGATTGGTCCGGGAGTAGACCAACTGCGGGATGCTTATGGTTTGGATTTACTCTCCGTGCTGTTAGCCGATGGACGCTCGTCTCGTCTAGTAAGGGAGTTACGGGAAGAGCAGCAATTAGTTTACGGCATTAGTAGTACGTTCTCGCTTCAGCGCGATTCCAGCCTGTTTACCATTAGCGCTTGCTTGGAACCCCAGTATGTAGAACAAGTAGAACAGCTGATTTGCGATCGCCTTTTGCAATTGCAGCATACTCCGGTATCGCAACGAGAACTGGATCGGTGCCAGCGCCTATTGTGTAACGATTATATTTTTTCGACAGAAACGCCCAGCCAACTAGCAGGGTTGTATGGCTATTACAATACGATCGCCACAGCCTCTCTAGCCGTTACCTATCCCTCTCAAATTCAGCGGTTCAATTCCATAGACTTGATGCACTTGGCACAGCAGTACCTTTCTGAACAGCACTATGCCATTACTGTGCTTCAACCAGCCGCAATAGAAGAGGGGTGAGGCGGGCAACGCTAGTCACTGGTTATTACTGAACACTCTTGAATGACGATGAGCTGATTAACTCCTAACGCTGCTCCAACAGCTAAAATTGACTGGTCGCTGTACACGACCTCCAAGATCTGTGGAGGTATTTTGGGTAAGTAGAGTTCAGGATATGTCAAATCCCCCTTCAGGTCTGATACTGGCTGAGCCTCGGGCATCTTATAAATCCGGTAACGGTCAGAATCAGTGGGTTGAAGTTCTGGTGGATTGTCCGGGAACGCAAGGGCTGTTTACTTACCGGATACCGTCAGGCTTATCGGTTAATCCAGGGGATGTTTTAAGCGTGCCGTTCGGGGCGCAACAGATGGGAGCGATCGCAATTCGGCTATTAGACTCCCCGCCTCCTGACTTAGCGCCGGATAAAATACGAGAGATCGAGGATGTAATCTGTACCGGATTCTTCCCAGCTTCTTACTGGCAGTTGTTAGAACGAGTAGCTCAATACTACTGCACGCCACTCATCTCAGTGATTCGAGGAGCGCTGCCACCTGGATTGCTGGGTCGCTCGCAACGCCGGATTCGCCTCAAACTATCAGAACTGCCCAATAGTCCCGATCCCTTTATTGGCATAGCCGCCCGTCAAATCTTAGGCCTGCTTGAAGCGCAACCGGCTGGCGACTATAGCTTTGCCTATCTCCAACGTCAGGTGAGAGGCGCGAAGCGAGGGGTGCAGGACTTACTCAAGCGCGGCTGGGTGGAAAGTTATCTAGAACCTCCTAAACCTGCACGTCCAAAGTTACAGAACGCTGTCACCCTCGTTGCTGGGATGTTTCCCTATGACGTAACTCAACGGCAACGGGAAATCTTGGAA
>DATNPT010000502.1:0-5466 GCA_036703075.1 Chroococcales cyanobacterium | reverse complement strand
ATAAAACTAAACGCGGGAACGCAGATTTGTCACAACGATGTCCAGATTAATCGACTTGCTGCTTGAAGGTGGCCCAGTGATGATTCCACTTGTGGGATTATCAGCGGCTACGCTCACTTGTGCTTTAGAACGAGGCTGGTTTTGGTATCGGTTATTGAGTAAGGAAGACCGAATTGTGCATGATGTACTCGAAGCGGCTCAGTATGACCTAGATCGAGCAGCCGCGATCGCACAACAGGTTCAGGACTTGCCCATTGGTCGATTTCTACTGGCTCCCCTCCAACTCAATCATCCCACACCTGAAACGTTTCGTTTAGCGATGGAATCAGTGGGAGATAACGAATTTGTCCAAATCCGTAAGGGAAATAAGTTATTAGAAACCGTAGTTGGTATGGCCCCCTTGCTAGGACTACTGGGGACTGTAACTGGTTTGATTACAACCTTTAGTCACCTCAAAATTGGTGGTGGAAGTGGTACTAGCGCGAGTGCATCTCAGGCGGCAGCAGGTATCGGTGAGGCGCTGATTGCAACGGCAAGCGGCATGATTGTAGCGATTATTGCTCTAGCGTTCTTCCGGATTTTTGTCACCTTACAAGCTCAACAAGTGAACTATTTTTCCAGGGTTGGTAGTGCCTTAGAGCTAATCTACCGACAGGTTTGGTACGAACCGACGCTCACTTATTCAGTGCAACCGCTTTCTACCTCTGAGGTGTCAAGAGATAGCCGCCTACCTGACAGTTATTAAACCCTTTAACCTCTCCTCCTTGACCTATGAAATTTAAGTCCGACTCCCACAACTCGGAAATGCCAGAACTCAATCTAGTCCCGATGATGGATGTATTGATGACGATTTTGACATTTTTCATCATCGTCTCAATGACATTGACGAGTCAGCAATCAGTCATTGATGTGACACTACCCAGTGCAGATGCGGGTGCCAATGAACAGAAGAATCCCGATCCACTGGTTGTGGCATTGAACCAACAGGGGCAAACATCGCTGAGTTCTCAAGTTGTGTCGCAAGACCAATTAGCCCAGCAGATAGTACAGTATTTAAACAGTAATCCTCAAGGAGCGGTAGTCTTGAAAGCAGATAGCCAGCTTCCCTACCAAAAGGTCATCAAGGTATTAGGAACGATGCGGGATATTGGAGGCGATCGCGTTTCGTTGGCGATCGACGCTAATTAATCCAAAATACTCTCAACTAAGTTTCAACTAAAATTAACCAATCTTACTTACTTAAAGCGGCAGGGCTGCCCCACGGTTGGGTTCTCTTCCAATTGCACTATCATCAGGACAGCAGGCGCATCGCCTACTGTTCCAGAAAGGTGACCTTTACGACCTTGTGCGTCCTCTTTCGTGCCTTGGTCCTCTCCAAAGGAGATCTCACCCGTACCCATCTCCACTCGCTGCCCATCCATAGTCTCCACAAACCAGCGTCCCGACAACGGGATGATCCACTGTGGCTTCGGGTTCTCATGCCAACTTCCAACCCATCCAACGGGTTGCACTGTAAAGACGACTTTGGCACTAACCTGCTGCAACTGATCCAGCCACTGGGGAGAGGCAGGCGGTGATATGCTTTTCAGAACGAAGTCCTGAATTTGGCAACGAGACTGGTGGCTTACGCCGTCAGAGTCCGTCCAGACATGCCAGTAATCAATGGTTGGTGGTGTGGAATTGTCATCAGGAGCGATCGATTGAGATGCTGTACTTTTGTCTGATGGGTTATCGTGCATGAGAATGGATACCTCTATTTGATTGTGCAGTTGTTTTACATAATTGGATTAATTTAGCTCCATTAGACAGCGTAACAACTACGCAAAAACTGCTAGCAATATCCCAATGCTTCCAAAGAAAAATGAAATCAGCATGAAAATCTTCTAATTCTTCAGAATAAAAGAATTTTACTCCCTTAGAAAGACGAGAGAGCTGTTCCAGATATCTAAAGTAATATCATTGCCTACCAATCAAGTTTTGTAGCTCTCCCAAGAACTTACATAGCGATAAAATTGTCAAGTTACAGATTGTATAGCAGTCACCCCAATTGTTCGGACATTTTTCTGTTGACTGGTTTCCGTTCTCTGTTCCCTTTACGCAACATATAATGTCCTAACCGATATGTTCGTTGCTATATATTCTAAGGACATAAGCCTGGTTGAACGGTATTTATATGAGAAAAACGTACTGCTAGTATTAGGTATTCCTTAAAAACTTACTAAGCTAAAATCCCACTATAAGTTTACGGGGCGAAGTCATAACAGTCAAAAAACACTCATCAATTGAGTCAATCTTGCAGTTATCAAAGATTACAATTCACTAGATAAAATGGCATATCAGCCAATCCAAAACTACGGAATTATTGGAAACACAAACACAACAGCTTTGGTAGGACTGAACGGGTCGATCGACTGGTTTTGTTTCCCAAATCATGACAGCGAGAGCGTCTTCGCAGCACTGCTCGACGATTGCAAAGGCGGACGTTTCAAGATTTCACCCATAACTGACGAAGTCACTCATAAGCAGTTCTACTGGCCTGAAACCAACGTTCTGATTACCCGCTTTCTGACACCAGATGGCGTTGGAGAAATCGCGGACTTTATGCCTGTGGGGATGGCGGCACAAGAACCCGGACATCACTGGTTAGTCCGGCGAGTCAAGGTGGTTCGTGGTTCGATGGATTTCTGCATGGAATGCTGTCCTGCTTTCAACTATGCCCGTGATGAACATCAAACAACACTCAGTTCTGCGGGTGCGGAGTTTCACTCACAGAAGCTCAACCTCGAACTCTCAACAGATATCCCGCTACGGCAGGAAGGTAGTGGAGTTGCAGCCAAGTTCACTCTTCAGGCAACAGAGACAGCGGTTTTTGTGCTGCGGAAAACCGAACCAGATGTTGATTGTGGACTTCCCCTTAACCCATCACAAGCGGATGAGCTTTTCAAGCAAACGGTTGATTACTGGAGTCACTGGCTGGAGCAATGCACGTATACTGGGCGGTGGCGCGAGATGGTTCATCGTTCGGCGCTGGTATTGAAGTTGCTGACTTACAAGCCAACGGGAGCAATTGTGGCAGCACCGACTTGCAGTCTCCCGGAAAGTATTGGTGGCGAACGTAACTGGGATTACCGCTACACCTGGATTCGGGATGCCGCGTTCACGCTTTATGCCTTGATGCGTATCGGATTCACCAACGAGGCTTCGGACTTTATGCAATGGATAGAAAACCGTTGCCACGATCGCAACCCGGATGGATCGTTGCAAACCATGTACGGCATTGACGGACGCCAGGACTTGAGCGAGGAAATCTTAGACCATTTGGAGGGTTACAAAGGTTCGAGCCCGGTACGAGTCGGTAATGGTGCCTATAACCAGTTACAACTAGACGTTTATGGCGAGTTGATGGATTCGGTCTATCTGTTCAACAAATATGGAGTACCAATCTCGTATGCGTTGTGGACTGCTTTACGCGATCTGCTCAACTGGGTTTGTGACAACTGGCAGCGATCGGACTCTGGCATTTGGGAAGTGCGTAGCGGACAGCAACAGTTCGTGTATTCAAAGCTGATGTGCTGGGTTGCACTAGATCGCGGCTTACGGCTGGCTGAGAAGCGATCGCTTCCGGCAGATCGAGAACGGTGGCTTGCGGTGCGAGACCAAATCTATGAGCAACTGATGGAAAAAGGATGGAATGCCTCTCGTCAGTCTTTCGTGCAATATTACGGCAGCGATTCCCTGGATGCTGGAAGCCTGATGATGCCCCTGGTATTCTTCCTCTCTCCAGCAGACCCTCGAATGCTGGCTACGTTGGATGCCATCAATCAGTCTCCCAAGTCAGGAGGGTTAGTGTCGGATAGCCTAGTGTATCGATACAACGTGGAAGAAACGCCGGATGGTCTGGGAGGCAGCGAGGGGACTTTCAATCTCTGCACATTTTGGTTAGTTGAGGCATTAACCCGTGCTGGAGTCGCTAATAGAGATAGCGCTCGACTTGATAAAGCCCGACTTGTATTTGAAGAAATACTAGGCTATGCCAATCATCTGGGGCTTTATGCCGAGCAAACGGGTTCGAGTGGCGAGGCGTTAGGAAATTTCCCCCAAGCTTTTACCCATCTGGCATTGATTAGTGCAGCCTGGAACCTCGATAAAGCGCTCAATAACAGAAGCTAGCAACGCATCGTTCGTTGCTGAATATACGTTGCACAACTGATTGACCAAGATTTGACACCTCCAGTTGAGGAACTGTCGTTATGAATAAACCCGATCGCACGAATATACAGGTGCAAAGAATTCGAGCCATTGGATTAACGGTGACAGATGCCGATCGCTCCAAGGATTTCTACACCCAAGCACTGGGGTTTGAAGCCATTTCAGACATCATGGTTGAAGGACGGGATTACAGCGACATTGAAGGCGTCCCTGGAGCAAAAATTCGCATTGTCACTTTGCAGCTCGGAGATGAACTTATCGAGCTGATGGAGTATCTTAATGTTGAGGGAAAAGCCATCCCAAAAGATTCGCGAAGCAATGACTTGTGGTTTCAACATATGGCGATCGCAGTGAGCGACATGGCTCGCGCCTATGCTCATCTGCAATCGTTTCCAATTGAACCCATTTCGGTTGAACCGCAGACGATACCACCGAGTAATAAAGCATCTGCTGGTGTCCGAGCCTTCAAGTTTAAAGACCCCGATCGCCACGATTTAGAGCTAATCTGGTTTCCTCCCGACAAAGGACAAGATAAGTGGCATCAAAAGAGCGATTGCGCGGAGCGCAGCGCCAAAGGCGATCGCTTGTTTTTGGGAATTGACCATAGTGCGACCGCCATTAGCAACACAGAGCAAAGCATACAATTCTACCGCGACCTTTTGGGAATGCAAGTTGAGGGAAGCAGTCTCAATTGGCGTGAAACGCAAGCTCGCATGGATGATTTACCAGAAGCCGAAGTCCGAATTACAGCACTGCGACCGCGATTAGGCGGTCTAGGTATTGAACTGCTAGACTATCTTGTGCCTCCCAAGGGTCGTCCCATACCGAGTGATTGGAAAAGTTGCGATATTGCACACATGCAAGTCGAGCTAGTCATCAACGACATTGAGCAGGTAGTAGATACGCTGCGGGACAATGGGGTTGAGTTTGTGTCGTCAGGGGTTGTGAAGTTTACAAATAGCTCATGTCCTTATCATCAAGGTTGCTTGGTTCAAGACCCTGATGGACATGGTATGTTGCTCATTACGGAATGATGTAAGTGAAACTATCGCTATCTAACGGTTCAAGTTATCGACAGCAGATCGTCTAACTGAATACTTGAAACGTTGACAACCGCCGATGGAAGCATGCGGATTGCACAAGGGTTAGGGATTCAAATCGATCCATCCATGATTCCAGCCTCTGCTCAACCCGTGGGGGTATAGCAAGGTGAGGAGCAATTAGTCTGCCTTGCTCTTGCTCTAAACGATTCAGGTT
>DATNPT010000481.1:0-28133 GCA_036703075.1 Chroococcales cyanobacterium | reverse complement strand
GGCAGCATGGGCTTGACGTAGCGCCCTCGATCTTCCGAGAAGATGATACTGCGACTTCCAGACTTACCTTGCCGTTGCGCTCTCTGAGCGAAGAAAAGAACGCTGGGGTCGAGGATAACGCCCTCCGGATCGAAGACGAATTCTTCTGGAATGTTGGGCGGTTCCTGCTCCTGTTCCTCGTCTTCCTCTTCGTCCTTCTCTTCCTCTTGTTCCTCCTGTTCTGGCGGAGATTCATCCTGAGGTGGTGGGGGAGGAGGTGGTGGCGGTGGTTCTTCCGGTGGTGTCTGAACGATAGTCGATCGCGGCACGATCGCTAATTCTACAGCTCGCCGCAAATCCTCAGCCGTTACCGTCTGCCGTCCATCCAAAGCGGCTACCGCTTTGGCAACTCGCATGGCAAACAGTTCCGCCCGATGCCCTTGAACACCACCGCGAATCGCTTCATCAACAAGATAAGCTATTTGTTCATGGGTGATTCGGACTTCTTTGAGCCACTCTCGTGCTAGAACAATTTCAGTTTTGAGGGCGTCTAAGTCTTCGTTGTACTGCCCGAGAAACTCTTGAGGAGAACGGGTAAACGCGATCGCTTGGTCTACTGCCTGCACTCGCTGATCCAATGCCAAGACACCATCCGCCGAGAGGGTAATTGCAATGCGATCGAGCAAATGCTCTCGTAGCGGTCCTTCCTCAGGGTTGTAGGTGGCAATTAACAGCGGTTTGCAGGGATGCTGAAAACTGATGCCTTCCCGCTCGATTAAGTTGCGCCCTTCGGAGATGACAGTCAGCAGTTGATTGGCAATTTGCTCGTCGAGCAGGTTGATTTCATCAACGTACAAAACTCCACGATGCGCCTGTGCTAACAACCCTGGTTGAAAAACAGGTTCCCCTCGTTTCACCGACTGCTCGACATCCACTGAACCTAAGAGTCGGTCTTCTGTTACCCCAAGCGGAATTTGGACGAAGGGAGCGGGGATAATTTCAGTGGGGAATTCGGCAATCGTGGAAATCCCATCTTTCTCAGATAGATACTTCGCTAGCAACTCGTCGTCCCACTCGCTAGGGTAACGGGGATCGCAGTTACAAAAAGAGTCTTTGACCACTTCGATCGGAGGAAGCAGAGAGTGCAGGGCGCGTGCCATAACTGATTTGGCGGTACCGCGACGCCCCGCGATCGCAACTCCTCCCAGTCCAGGGTCAACGGCTGCCAGTAGCAGGGCAAGTTTAATCGCTTCTTGCCCCACCACGGCGGTGAGGGGAAAGGCAGAGATCGAAGGTGTGATAGTAGGCGCAGGCATGGTTTTGGGCGTCGCGATTCAAAGGGTTAGAGGCTAACCGCGTTGGAGAGAAACTTTAGTTCTCCCAAGGGCGTACTCTTTAGGGGTCAAGTTATAACTTTAGACTCTTGTAACTCACAATTCAAAACTCAACACTTAAAAGTAGCTAGTGCGGCGCTTTCAGGCGGAGTTGTGAGCTGATGAATCTCAAAGTTATTGTAAGACTTCTCAAGGAAACCTTTCAGGAATGGCAGGAAGATAAAGCCTCACGGTTAGCGGCGGCCTTGGCCTATTACACCATTTTCTCCATTGCACCGCTGCTGATTATCGCGATCGCGATCGCGGGAACCGTGTTTGGGGAGGAAGCGGCAAGAGGCGAGATAGTTGGTCAAATTCAAGGATTGGTTGGCAAACCGGGCGCGGAATTCATCGAGACGGCGATTAATAATGCCAACAAACCCGGTTCCAATGGTGGTCTTGCTTCCCTAATTGGTATTGGTATTCTGCTGTTTGGTGCTTCTGGCGTCTTCGCTCAACTCCAAGATGCCCTCAATACGATTTGGGAAGTACAGCCAAAGCCCACTCGTGGCATCCGTGGTGGCATCATGGGTTTTCTAAGACAGCGATTTTTGACGTTCTCGATGGTACTGGTGATTGGCTTTTTACTGATGGTATCTCTGATTTTAAGTGCTGTCTTATCAGGTCTAAGCGCTTACATGAGTCATTTATTGCCGGGTTTAGACTTCCTGTGGGGAATTGTCAACTTTGTTATCTCCTTTGGTGTAATCACACTACTGTTTGCACTAATTTACAAGTTTCTGCCAGATGCCAAAATTACCTGGAATGATGTTTTGACTGGATCGATTATCACTGCCCTGTTGTTCACCATTGGTAAGACTGTCCTAGGGCAATATTTGGGTCAAAGCAGTTTTAGTTCGACTTACGGTGCTGCTGGTTCTCTGGTGATTATCTTGGCGTGGGTTTACTATTCGGCTCAAATCTTGTTTTTCGGAGCAGAATTCACTCAAGTTTACGCTAGCCGATACGGTTCAAAAATTGAACCCGACGATCATGCTGAGTTTGTTACGGAAGAAGCTAGGGCCAAGCAGGGAATGACCCGAAACCGGAAGCGTCGATAACGCGATCGCGAAAAACAGGCATGAACATCGAGGCAAGTTCCGCCTCTTCACTACCGATTTAAATGACTCTCCAGAAAGAATAAACGTTGAAATTCTTGCCCAGACAGGTTTCTTACTCTAAATAAGCTGTTCGATCGGCTAGAAAACAGCAGCAAGAGACAGAGTATCTACCTGAAGGAACATGGACAAACAGTATTTTCAATTTTAAAGTTTGTGATATACTGTCGAAAAATAATAAGAGTAAGTCAGCCTAATCCAGCTAGTGCCTAGGGAATCGCCCAAAAGCAAGGTATAGCTGGAGCGGAGGAACCAAATTTCGGGGCGTGTTTCTAAACTCTGCTTCTTTTTTTTGAGTAGAGGGTAGAAAGGGACATCTCTCAGTCCTAGCCCGTCAGCTAACTTCGTCGGCATTGAGAGGAGACTGAAGAGTCAGCATTCTTAGCAATGTCTTGAACTCATCAGTATCCTGGCTGGTACTGCTCTGTGTTTGTGTACCTGCGATTGACAAGAGGCATTGCAAATGGTATATCAACTTAACTTGGCTGCAATTTTTGCAGTCGCTGGACAAGCTGCCTGGAAACGCACTAAACCACTCATTGTTCGGGATGCGGTCTTACTACCAGCTATCGGTTTTTTGGGAGTCATCTTACTCTGGTGGTTTGCGGCAACCTTCTTAACAGAGTTAATGCCGACTCCACTTCAGGCGTTGCTCGATAGCGCGGAATACGCAAACCCCTTCTTTCGCAAAGGACCGGGTAACTTAGGACTGGGTTGGTTATTGCTGGCAAGCCTGCGACGGGTATTGCTGGGATTTTTGCTAGGTGCTGCTGTGGCAATTCCCTTGGGATTTCTGATTGGGATGTCTAGAGCAGCGATGTTGATGCTCAATCCCCTAATTCAAATTTTTAAACCCGTCTCACCCCTAGCTTGGCTGCCGATCGCACTAGCAATTTTCAACCTGGCAGAGCCATCGGCAATTTTCGTCATCTTTATCACCTCGTTGTGGCCGACGATTATTAACACAGCCCTCGGTGTATCTAGCGTTTCCAAGGACTATATAGATGTAGCCCGAGTGCTAGAAATGCCCCACTGGCGACGGGTTACAAAAATCATTTGGCCGGCGAGTTTGCCTTACATCTTCACAGGGTTGCGGATTAGTTTGGGAATTGCGTGGCTAGTGATTGTTGCTGTAGAAATGCTGACAGGCGGGCTGGGTATTGGCTTCTTCGTATGGGATCAATGGAACCGTCTCAACCTGAGTTCAGTATTTTTGGCAGTGGTTGTGATTGGTTTAACAGGGTTAGTCCTTGACTACCTTTTGAATCAAATTCAATCTTTCGTAACTCACCGCCCAGTTAAAGCTTCTAACTAAATCTTCAAGCTACTAACTATGATTTGGCTTCAGCTATCCCTGTAGCTAATGAATTACTGCCGACAACTAACCTAATCGAAACTGGGTAAGGTTCGGAAGCTTTGAATGAAAACACTGAGCTAATTTCCACTCCACAGCTCATCCTTCATAACTTCTACTCAATCCCCAGTTCCCGATTTTTATCCCCCATCCCCTAGTACTGCCATGAATTCTTTGAATCGACGAAGATTTCTGCAACAAATGGGTGCAGCGGCAGCGGGAGCTACCTTGTCCTCCTGTGCGATTAAAGGTGTTTCTGCACCCGATCGACTTTCCAAAACTGCCTTAGCCGTCGAACCCGTCGTAGACCCCAGCACTTTAGAAAAACCCAATCTTACCGTCGGATACGTGCCAGTTAATGATTGTGCGCCATTTGCGATCGCTTGGGAAAAAGGCTTCTTTCGCAAATACGGACTCAACGTCCAACTTAGCCGCGAGGCAAGCTGGGCAAACTCTCGTGACGGCGTGATTTTTGGGCGTCTCGATGCCTCACCCGTTGTTTCTGGGGCAGTCACCAACGCCAGAATTGGTGCGGAAGGTGCTCGTCACGCTCCCCTATGTGCCGCGATGACCATTCATCGACACGGCAACGCCATGACCATGAACAAAAAAATGTGGGACTATGGTGTACGTCCGTGGCGGGAATACAACGGCAACCTCGAAGCATTTGGCAAAGATTTCCGAGGCTACTTTGACAGCCAACCTCCAGAAGAGCGCATCTGGGCAGTAGTCTTAAGTTCTGCTATCTACGAATACTTCGTCCGCTACTTATCGGCTGCCGCTGGTGTCAATCCGAGTGATGAGTTTCGAGTCATCATCATTCCACCCCCCCAGATGGTGAATAACGTGCGGATTGGCGCAATGCAAGCCTACATGGTGGCAGAACCCTGGAACACGCGAGCCATCACGGGTAACGAGGGAGTCGGCTTCACCTTTGCTCAAGGGAAAGAAATTTGGCAGGGCCACCCAGATAGATTGCTTGGGGTCATGGAATCCTTCATCCAGGAAAACCCCAAAACCTATCGCAGCTTGGTCAAAGCCATGATTGAAGCCTGTCGATATTGCAGCGATCCCAAAAACCGCCCGGAAGTCGCCAAATTAATAACAAGCCCCTCTTATACCGGGGCTAAACCGAAGAAAAAAGGTGCCCCAATTGATAAGTTCACAAAACCTGCCATTGTTGGGGACTACAACTACGGCGGCTTTGACAATCAAAAACGCCTGAGTGAAGACCCTTACACGACAATTTTCTTCGATTTACCTCCCCAGCTTGCCAAGATTCCCGGAGACCACTCAACATTTTTATGGCAATCCGAAAGTATTTGGTTAATGACTCAAGCCGCTCGCTGGGGACAAATTAAGGAATTTCCCAAAGATGCCGAAACAAAGGCACGAGAAGGCTGGAAAACAGATCTGTATCGAGAGATTGCGACGGAAATGGGCATTGAATGTCCAAAAGAGGATTACAAAGTTGAACCGGCTGAAGCCTTTATCGATAACAAAGCGTTTGACCCTAGCGATCCCGTTGGTTATCTCAAAAGCTTTGAAATCCATGCTAATAGCCCCAAACGCTTCTACCTTTCTTAGGAAATTAGCACGTTAGCTGGTTAATCCCTCCAACCTCCAACTTCCAACCTTTCAATCCTTTGAGGAGCCTACCATGACTAAATCCACACCTTTCTCCAATAAAGGCACTTCTGGAATTCTCAATGGCGAAAAATTTCTTGAAATCGAAAATATTGTCAAATCCTATCCCAATCCAGAGGGCGGCGAACTGGTCATTTTAGATGGGATTAATCTCACCATTGCTGAAGATGAATATATCTCTGTAATCGGTCACTCTGGCTGCGGAAAATCAACGCTGCTCAAAATAGTCGCTGGTTTAGAAAAACAAACTTCCGGAATGATGAGGCTAGAGGGCAAAGAAATTCGGAAGCCTGGAGCCGATCGCATGATGGTGTTTCAACACTATTCGCTACTGCCTTGGTTAACCGTGCAGGAGAATGTTCGGCTAGCTGTGGACGAAGTCATGAAAAACGCTTCTACTCTAGAGAAAAAACAGATCGTCAGCGAACACCTAGCAATGGTGAATTTGACGCAAGCTGCTAATAAATATCCTGATGAAATTTCGGGTGGGATGAAACAGCGAGTTGGGATTGCTAGAGCCTTAGCAACTCGTCCCAAAATGTTATTAATGGACGAACCGTTTGGCGCACTCGATGCTTTAACTCGCCGCAAATTGCAAAAACAAGTCCTGAACATCTGGGAAAACAATCGACAGGCGGTGATGATGATTACCCATGATGTGGATGAAGCGATTTATATGTCCGATCGCATTGTGATGATGACTAATGGTCCCCATGCTAAGATCGGCGAGATTTTGGAGGTGCCTTTCTCGCATCCCCGCGATTTTCAAGAAATACGCGAATCCAAGGAGTATTTTGAACTACGCAACCACGCCTTGAATTTCTTGGATCGATATTTCGCCCAAGAGGAGTAAGTTGCATTACTATAGAGTTGTCGAGTGGGTAGCCTAATCCAATGCAGAGTGCCTTTTCTCATAGGTCACTCTGGATTCGGAACGGAGGAACCAATCTTTTTGGGGCTAATCTCCATGGCGAGAGAGACACCTTCCAGTCTTAGCCCGTCAGCTAACTCCGTCGGCAATGGGAGGAGCACCAAGACTTGAGCTTACATAGCAGTCGTCCTTGGAGTCTCCTGAGGGATATCACCGAAGAATTATGAATAATGAAAAAATTCAGTTGAATTCTTTCATCCTTTACACTTCATGATTCGATCGTGGTATTCCGTTCTGACCCACCTCTCATTCGTTACTTGTTTTTTCATCAGAGAGGTTTAAGCTGTGAATATCAAGTCAATGTTAGTGCGTCTAGAAGGCGCATTAGACCGCAACGATTTAATGGAACAAATGGTGTTGCTGCCTGAGCCAGCTTCAGCCGCTTCCAAATGGGCTGAATCTACAACATCAGTTAACTTAGTAGTGGGCTACAACGCCTCACCGAACAGTCAAACGGCTCTAGATTTGACGCTGTGGATTGCCCACCAAACACGTTTGGTCACTCAAAAACAAGTCACCGTTCAAGTTGTCTACGTGGTAGACGCATATCAAAACAGAAGCTGTTGTGCTAACTTCACTTCTCGTGTCTATGAGCAAGCCGATCGCATCTTGTGGCAAGCTGGTTGTTTAGCCGAAGAATGGCGCAGTTCCTTTAAAGCTCATCTTCGCGTTGGCGAGGTGGCGACTGAACTGAGAAATGTGGTGGAATCAGAAGCCGCGACTCTACTGTTCCTGGGGTGTAATTCTGTCACTCATCCGATTGTCCAGAAATTAGGGTCTCATTTCCCCTGTTCGGTTCTGGGTATTCCTCAGCAACTGGGCGTTTCCACGCACTAACGAATTGTGCAAGGAATTTTTTCAAATTTTTGGGCTAATGCCCTAGCCCTTGCTCTGTATATCTCGCTTCCTAGGGGGTCGTCTTGAGAATATCCCCCATAGGGGCTAAGGAAAATTGCTCCTAATGTGATGCATGAAACCTTCTCTCGATTCGGTTTGTAGGATGATAGCTAAGAATCCCAATGCTAAAATCGGGGAGAAGCTTGCGGTGCCTTTTACTCGTTTATGCGATCGCCAGGAACCTAACCTAAAATTTCCTGGTTTGACATTTCAACCAAACCGATTAAATTACAATTTGTTACATCGTTACTTCTGATATAGAGTGGGCAGCTTAATTTAATCCAGGGTGCAGTCACAATCTGTAAGCCCTGGCCATAGGGCGGATAAACCAATTTTGAGGGCTAATCCTTAGCGTGAGGGAGACTTTTAGCGCTTAACTCGTCAGCAGACCTCGTCAGTAGTGGACGGAGTTCTAAGACTTTAGCTTCTATAAGCATTGTCTTGGAATATCCTCGCGGATACCACGCGCTACTTTGAACACATTAGAACACATACATTTGGGTATCCGTTTCTAGCCCAACTCTCATCCGTTACTCGTTGTCTTTGAGAGAGATTAAAGCTGTGAACATCAAGCCAATACTATTGAGTCTTGAGGACGCCATCGAGCAAAATAATCTGATCGAGCAAATGATCTTGGTCAGTGAACCAACATCAACTGCATGCGATCGAACCCGGTCTGCTAAATCAGTTAACTTTGTTGTCGGCTATAATGCCTCACCTAGAAGTCAAACTGCCTTAGCGTTGACGATGTGGATTGCTCATCAAACGCGCTTGGCAACTCAAAAGCAAGTTACCGTTCAAGTTGTCTACGTCGTCGATGAAAAGCAAACCAGCCAGTATCCCGATGTTTTTAACTGGACTGATGTCAGCAGCTCGTCAATCCAACGGCTGCCCTTGAAGATTTCTCCTTCATCGGAGCCAAAGAATTCTATCACATCTGTTTTTAATAAACCAAGCCTCTTAGGTGTGGCAGTAAAGTCTCCCGTGGCATCGAGAAAATCGCGTCGCTCCAAAGCCAAAGCCACCTTTTCCCAGGCGGACTGGTTTGAGCAAGCTGACCGTATCTTGTGGCAAGCTCGTTGTCTGGCAGAAGAGTGGCGAGGTTCCTTCAAAGCTCATCTTCGATTTGGTGACGTGACGACCGAACTGCGAGAAGTGGTTGCATCAGAAGCAGCAACTCTATTATTCTTAGGCTGCACTTCTGCCGAGCACCCGCTTGTCCAGAAATTAGGTTCCGATTTCCCCTGTGCTGTCTTGGGTATTCCTATCGGCTTGTGCGTGCATTAGGGTGTGTCTTGAAAATAAGGCAGAGCTTACAGGGGTTTTTTAAGGGAGTGAAGTACCCATTGTCGGGGCGCACGGCTGTTCGCCCCGACAATGGGTTTATTTTCATCAAAAAAGCAAATTTCGTAAGTGTAATCATCAGCTTGTGTCAGTGAGTTAAAACGAATGGCACTGACTTAAGGCGAAAGTTGCAGGTATTAAAGAAAACCCGGACTTGGGGGTTTCCCCCAAACCCCCATTGGGGGACATGCGTCTCCCCCTCTCCCCCCGCACAAGGGTTGATTAATGCTTACGTCAGTGACATTCTTCTTAGGTCAGCGTCATTCGAGTTAAAACCTTTTATTGGCAGGACAGTAGTCAGAGCAATTGGCGGCGTCAGCCGTCAGAGCCGTTGCAGGATGTACAGCACACTGGAGATAAGGATTGTTTTTGAAAAATTGACAATTTCTACAAGGGACTTGATGTGAGTTTTTGACCGTTAACACGCCATGTCGAGCGACAGTCCAGATATCTGAAGACATCAGAACGAAAATTGTCCAAACTGCTATAAACCCCATCGGAATCAAAAATATTGCACCATCATAAACAAAAGAAAAATCGGGTTTTATCCCATTGAGTTGTCCTCTAACAGGTTGTTCCTCGATCGCATTTGTTTGATTAACACTATTGTTTTCGACGGCGAAAATCTTAGGAACCTGATTAATCTGCATATCATTTACCTCTACCCAACAATCCTTCAAGCAAATTTTGGTCGCTGTTGTAATAACTGCCTAGCCTTTCTTTATAGCTTTCTAAGCAGAAAAATTGTTAATAGTTGGGTTCCCTGATACTTTTAATATAAACCTGAGGACTTATGAAAAATTAGCCTAAGGTCGGAACCTATAATTAGGGTTAACAAAAAAATGAGTGATCCTCACCTATCCTAAGGATTAGGTTTTTCTCTAGTATTAAATACCGTTAATTTTTGAAGCTAATTTGAAACTTTCTAAAGTGGTAACAGTGCGCTCGCTACCAATTCGCGTTAATTGAATTTAAACGTCTTACTCAAGACCGATGAAAGATTGCTGAAGAGTTTGCAACTAATTGAAGAACTGCCCCACTGTTGACCAGGAACTATGGATTTCTTCAAGCAACTCTCACTGAAAATCCGTTTTTTTCTAGGGTCGCTTCTCTATGTAAGCTACGCCCCAAAGGCATATATATACTCGCGTAGACGCGATGCAATTGAGCGTAAATTTCCTAGCCTCGCGAGTCACGATACGTTCGCTCAACCTGGAAAACTAATCGAGGCAGAGCCAAAACCTAGAGGTGCCCGCTTCTATTTTGAGCAAGCAGAACTAGAAATTAGTTTTCTCGCGTCTGATTTAGTCCGGGTTGAATGGTTCCCTGGCATACCTCCCATTCCTTATGCCATCGCCCGCCAGGATTGGTCGGAAGTTGAGGCAAACTTACAGCAAGTAGACGATTGCTGGACTGTCTCCAGCGTCGCTCTAAAAATCATCGTTGGCGTAGATGGTTCTCTGAAATTCTGCGATACATCTGACCAAATCTTCAGGGAAGAAATGCCGCCACAGCGCAAGAGTGAAGGCTGGCTGCATCAAGCACGACTGCGAAATGAAGAACGCATCTACGGATTAGGCGAACGGGCCGCTTCTCTCAACCTGCGTGCTGCTAAGGAAGTTACGGAGAAAGGAGAAGTTACCGACAAAGCAAAAGTTTTCCGGATGTGGAACTACGACGCCGCAGGTATGTATGCTCCGGGTTCAGACCCGATGTATATCTGTATTCCAGTGTATTTAGGACTTCACTCCGGTGGAAGTTATCTGGTTTTCTATGAAAATACATTTGAAGCCTACTTTACCTTTGAGGATGTAGCTACAGCGGACTTCCAGGGGGGAGCGCTGCGTTACTACATCAGTTCTGGCTCACCCGCACAGCTTTTGGAGCGCTACACCGAGTTGACGGGACGTTCTCCCCTGCCTCCCCGTTGGGCATTGGGCTATCATCAGTCCCACTGGGGATATCGTACCGAACAAGCTATTCGAGAAGACGCTCAGGCATTTCAATCTCATAATTTGCCGTTAAGTGCCATCCACCTCGATATTGACTGTCAAGTGGGATACCGAGCTTTTTCGATCGATCCGGAGCGCTTTCCCAATCTAGCTGGCTTTACGCAAGAACTGTCGGCGCTTGGCGTGCGGTTCATTACGATTCTCAATCCCGGAATCAAGTATAGCCGTCACAGCAATCTGTTTCTGGAAGGTCAAATCCTAGATGCGTTTTGCAAACTGCCTAATGGAAAGCTGGTTGTTGGCCCTGTCTGGCCCGGTTGGTGCGTGTTCCCCGATTTTACCAATCCAATGGTTCGCAAGTGGTGGAGTCGGCAGTATCAATACTTACTCGACGTAGGTGTGGCAGGGTTTTGGCACGATATGAATGAACCTGCTGCTTTTATTCTATGGGGCGATCGCTCTCTTCCCAAACCCACACAGCACTGTATGGAGGGCAGAGGTGGCAACCATCGCGAGGCTCATAATATTTATGGGTTGATGCAATCCAAAGCTGGGTACGAAAGTCTGTGCCAATATCGACCGCAGCAACGCCCCTTTATTGTCTCGCGTGCAGGTTGGGCAGGACTCCAACGCTATGCTTGGACGTGGACGGGCGATATTGAGTGTACTTGGGCAGCATTGCGCCAAACGGTAGCAACGGTAGTGGGATTAGGACTGTCGGGAATTCCCTACAGCGGACCCGATATTGGGGGTTTCCAGGGAAATCCCAGTGCCGAACTCTACCTGCGCTGGTTCCAGATGGCAACCTTTCTGCCGTTTTACCGCACCCACTCCTCGAATAACGCTGAAAATCGCGCGCCGTGGACGTATGGCGAACCGTACTTGAGCATTATTCGTCAGCTCTTGCAATTACGCTATCGGCTGCTTCCTTACTTCTATACTCTAAGTTGGGAAGCGAGTCAGAAGGGGTATCCCCTGGTTCGTCCGCTATTTTGGTCAGCAAACGATGACTCGACACTTTGGGATGTAGAGGATGCGTTCTTCTTGGGTGACGCACTACTCGTTTATCCGATTGTAGAAGAAGGAGCGCGATCGCGAAATGCTATCTTACCCAAAGGTCGGTGGTACAGTTTCTGGGATGACGTACCGTTAGAGGGAGCGGGACAAGTCGAGATTGAAGCACCACTCGAACAAATTCCCCTATTAGTCAGGGCTGGAACTATTTTGCCAATGGAGGAAGAACACCAATTCATTCTCCACCTCTATCCAGTTGTACAAGGAAGTAGCGAGAGTCGCGTATACAGTGATGCGGGAGATGGTTACGCTGAATGGCGACTGGATACGTTTCGGATGGTGCGAAAGGATGATGGTTTAGATCTCACTTGGGAAAGTCAAGGCGATTTTGCTTTCTCGTATACGGGTATCCAACTCCATGTCCACGGCATTAAGCTACAGCAAGCTTGGGTAGACGAGCGGGAAGTTACTTGCCAGGAAAATCGTCTAGATTGCACCCTGTTCCAAAAGATTCGCCTGAGGGGAGAGTTCCTGTAAATAGGTAGACATATAGCCTTTCTCGATTGGATTAAGAACAATACCAGGCGGGTTTTGTTTGTGTAGCAGCGATGTTCAATCGCCAGGTATTTTTGCAAAAATGGCATGCTGCCATTAACCTCTGTCTACTCAGGAACCCCGCTCGATGATTTGCGATCGCGCCATCAACATTTTGTTGTATGCTATTAAATATTTTTCTAAGTAAAGAAAAATGCTCTCTACCTGTCTTTTGGAGAGAGCATCGACTATGTAGGTATGGTGTGAGGAGTAAACTCCATCTTCTTACCAATGATGTTATTCAGGCAATGTGACGCCTCGGTGACAAGTAGGTAACGATTTTGCGATCGCTTTTAGTCTCTAGTTTTGCTCGTTCGGTAAAATGCGGAAGAAAACTCGCCAGAAGTTAGGTTTTCTTTTTGTGGGTTGATGAGCCGTGAGATTTACTTCATGAACAGGATAGGCAAGCCAATTGCCCCTTTCATAAAAATCTCTGCCTTCTCTCTTTGTACGGTTCAAAGTCTCTTGAGACACATCCAATAGATTGGCGGCTCTCTCGGTGATACAGCAATGTTCGATCTCAATCAGTTGATGGTTGAGGCGATGCTGAAACACTAACTGCTCGGTTTTTGAATTGACTAGAAAGTCTGGATTTCCTAGCTGGTAATTCCCTGTCAAAGGAGTTGCGTTTGAATTAGTTTCTGAGCTATTGTAGGTAGAGAAAGTCATCTGTGTTTAGCTAAGAGCTACGCGAAAAAAACTCAACAAGCCAATATCCAGGGCTTGTCCTGAAAGAAGTGTTACTGCACGCTGCTTTGTAACGCTTGTTATACTATCTATTATAGCGAAAATAGAGACGATCCAGAACCAGAAACTCGGCTAATCGTAGCTCAGCGTTAGATGCTTCCTTAGCATCAAATTGCCAAAGAGCGATAACTAGTATGCATAATAGTTATCCTTGGTCAAAGTAATAGGAATCGTTGCAGTTCATCCCTTACGATACAAAAGGCTGTTCTGTAGAATTTAAGCCCCGACTGTCTTTGTATTTAAGTGGACGCATTATACTATGCAGTGGCTAGGCGATAACCCTATCGGGATACTTCGCGATAATCCTATCGGAATGTTGCGCGAACTCACACTCTTAGCACTCCCTGCGGGGACGAGCAGTGAGGGTAACGGCAATATCGCTAAAGTTGTAATTGTTCTGATTATCTTGTTGTTGGTCGCTACGGGTGTTGCCCTACTATCGCGACGATTTCGGATTCCCTACATTACAGGTTTAGTGTTAGCGGGTCTTGCGATTACCGAGCTTTTGCCTCCGAGTCGCCTTCGTCTAGACTCTTCCCTGATTTTCAATCTCTTTTTGCCCATTCTGCTCTTTGAAGCAACGCTCAATACAGATATCAGTCGCCTGCGTAGCACCATTAAACCCATTGCACTGTTAGCGGGACCGGGAGTTGTCTTGTGCGCGGGAATTACGTCGGTCTTGTTGAGGTTAGAGCTAGGTCTGGATTGGATACCCGCCTCATTAGTCGGTGTAATTTTATCAATTACAGATACAGCCTTGGTGATTGCGGTTTTTAAGGAGGTGGTTGTCCCTCACAAACTCGTCACGTTGGTTGAGGGCGAAAGCTTGCTCAACGATGATGTGGCTCTGGTTTTATTTAGCCTAATTCTCACCGTCCACTCTACGGGTTCATTATCGCCCCTTGATGTCGTCCAGAGATTTCTGTTCGTCCTGATTGGTGGAGCTTTAGTCGGTCTTGCCTTGGGCTATCTCAGTGTAGGGTTATTTAGCCAAACTGATGACCCCTTGAGCGTGATTTTACTCACCGTTGCTGTCGCCCTAGGTGCCTTCCAAGTCGGAGAATTTTTTCATGTATCTGGTGTAGTGGCTGTTGTGGTATCTGGTTTGATTGTTGGCAACTTGGGGCTTTCTGGCAATACTTCAGCATCCACTCAAGTCACCTTATTTAGCTTTTGGGAATTCGCTGCGTTTGCCGTCAATACGTTTATTTTTTTACTCATCGGCTTAGAGATTAATCTCATCAAACTGTGGTACACCTTGCCTGCTGTTCTCCTGGCACTAGTCGCTTATCAAGTTGGACGTGCACTCACGGTTTATCCTCTTTTAGCCTTAGTTCGGTTTTTTGACCGACCCATCCCTCTACGTTGGCGACATGTTCTGTTTGTAGGCAATATTAAAGGTTCACTCTCAACCGCTCTCGCTTTAAGCTTACCGTCAACATTGCCGGGACGAGATACCTTAATTGCCATCGTCCTTGGTATCGTTCTGCTGTCCTTGGTAGGACAGGGTTTAAGTTTGCCTTGGTTTGTGCGGCGTTTAAAACTATCCCACCAGTCAGAATCACAGCAACAGATTGAGGAATTGCAAGCCCAACTTATGAGTGCTAAAGCAGCTCAGGATGAATTAGATAGTCTGTTAAAATCGGGCGTTTTACCCAAAGCCGTCTACGAAGAGATGCGCTCTACCTATCAAGTAAGAGTAGCCGCCTCTGAGAGAACGTTGCGAGATATCTACAACCAGCGTCCAGAGCCTTCTGCCAAACTCAGCAGTACTCCCACTAAACTAGACGCTATTCGTCGGCAATTGCTCTTAGCCGAGAAGGGCGCACTCAATGATGCCCTGCGTAGGCGAATTCTCTCAGAGGAAGTGATAGAAGAGCGCATCAAAATTATCAACGAGCAACTTCTCAAGCTGGAGGATGATTAAAAGGCAGACCTAAATAATCAACTACCTGATGCAACAGTTCGGATTTAGTTACCACCAGAATGGTTGACCCTGCCTCCAGCATGGTATTGCCATTGGGAATGACTAAGTCAGCATGAGGATGGGGTTGATAGCCAATGATTAAAGAACCCTCTGGAAAACGGGAATCTCTAGCAATGAGGGCAACACTACGACCCGCAACATGGGATTCGGGTGGGATGGCCAGCTTGAAGACTTCCACCTGTCCCTGTTCGTAGTGCATCATCGATTCCACTTGGGGATATTCAATGACAGTCACCATCGTATTAACGGCTAGGTCAACGGTACTGATTACGTGGTGAGCTCCTGCCAAACGATATGGTTCGGCAAAATCGCGATTCCGCATCCGCGTCACGATGTGAGGGACGCCGTAGTGCTTAGCCAGGGTAATCAGTGCTAAATTGAGTGGATCGTCACGGAGAGCTGCAACCACTGCATCTGCCTTGCGAATTCCTGCTTCTAGCAGCACTTGCGTACTGACGGCACTACCTTCAAACGCCATCGCCCCCACCTGTTCGCGTGCGTATCGACAAGCACTCAGGTCGGTATCGATCACAGCAATGGTATGCCCCAAGTCTACTAATTCCTGGGCTAAGTTCAGCCCTACCAGTCCTGCGCCGCCAATCAATACGTACATAAGTAGCTTCTTCCATTACCTATTACCTAATTACCCATTTTCAGGTATAGAGCAACTCTGACTTGAAAATAAGGCAGAGCGCAGAAGGCAGGAGGCAGAAGGAATAGAATTTTCAGGCGTTTTGGTGTACGCAGCTCATGAGGGCTACTTACGAATTCTGTAGTTTGTACCCAAAAGCTACAGTAGGTTTTTGTACTGAGTGCTACGATGGCAACAAGACCGGATATCATATGATGCAAGAAAAAATGCGATCGCCAATAAAGCCGTGATAAACAATCTCGACCAATGTTATGCCGAAGCGGCAGTCTTGGATGGACAACCCTCACCCTCAAGCATGGCTTTACAGGGCGCTCTAGAGGACGTTAAGCAACGCAACATCTACTCAGCGAGTCGGATGCGATGAAATTTCTGCTATGAAGCAAGCGCTTTAAGACGACCAGTCCGGTCAGACTTGTAATAATTAATTATTTGCTATTAGTTATTGGTTGTTTCAGAGGTTGAACAGCTAACAGGAGACAAGCCTCATTTTTTCACAAACAACAAACAACAAATCACAACCAACAAATAACGAACAACATTTTGCTATCATGAAGGACTACGTGTTGGTACCTGCTCCACAGCCATGACAGCTTCTCAAGTTGCTTCTCTTCCTTTAAGTGCGATCGCCAAAGCTACCCGTCAAGCAGCGCGTCAGTTAGCGATGCTACCAACGGAAGCGAAGAACCAAGCTATAGAAGCGATCGCTCAAGCCTTAGAAGCCGCTACTCCTGAAATATTGGCGGCAAATGCAGCAGATTGTGAAGCCGCTCTAACCGATGCCATTCCCAAGCCGTTGTATAACCGGCTGAAGTTGGACGAGACGAAGCTAAAGGCAGCCATTCAAGGCGTGCGCGATGTGGGTAAACTGGTCGATCCAGTGGGCAAGGTAGAAGTTAATCGAGAACTTGATGAAGGCTTAATCCTCAAGCGCATTAGCTGTCCGGTGGGAGTTTTGGGAATCATCTTTGAAGCGCGTCCCGATGCCTTGATTCAAATTACGACGCTTGCGATCAAATCAGGAAACGGTGTCATCCTGAAAGGTGGCAGAGAAGCAACTCGTTCTTGTGAAACGCTCACAAAAGTGATTCATCAGGCACTCTCAGAAACGGCAATTGACCCCGCTGCTGTTCAGTTACTAACCACTAGAGAAGAAACGATCGCGCTGTTGCAGCTCGATCAATACATCGATTTAATTATTCCTAGGGGTTCTAATTCCTTTGTCCGATTTGTACAGGAAAATACCCGAATTCCGGTACTCGGTCATGCTGATGGCATTTGTCATGTTTATGTCGATCGCGCCGCCGATCTTCAGAAGGCGATTGACATTACTGTTGATGCGAAAACACAATATCCAGCCGTTTGTAATGCGATCGAAACGCTGCTCGTGCATTTTGCGATCGCGCCTTCCTTCCTCCCTCTAGCGGCAGCAGCTTTGCAAAAGCGCCATGTAGAACTGCGAGGAGATGAGGCAAGTCGTAAAATTTTACCGGATATCTTACCGGCGACCGAGGAGGATTGGTCTACCGAGTACAGCGATTTAATTCTCTCGATTAAAATAGTAGACTCGCTGGAAGACGCGATCGACCACATCAATACTTACGGTTCGCGGCATACCGATGCCATTGTCACAGAGGACGAAGCGATCGCTGATACCTTCCTCGCACAAGTGGATTCTGCCAACGTTGTCCACAACTGTTCTACCCGCTTCGCCGATGGCTTCCGCTATGGTTTAGGGGCAGAGGTGGGAATCAGCACCCAAAAGATGCCGCCGCGTGGTCCCGTGGGATTAGAAGGATTGGTAACTTATAAGTACCGAATTGTAGGTAACGGTCACATTGTCGCCAATTACGTGGGTGAACAGGCCAAGCCCTTTACTCATCGGGATTTGTAATTCAAACTCCTGACCCGGTGACCCGTGGGGATTGAACCCCAACTAAAACTCTCGCTGTCTGTGTTAGGTTCTCGGATTAAAAGCTTTTAACGAGGGTGAACTCCTGACCAACTGTTCACTGGTCACTGCTCACTGGTTAAGCCGTAACTAGTGTTCCAGTGGTTTTTGTTCCTCTATCAGTGGATAGCTGGCATTGCGCCACGTTTCTATATATAGTAGTAGCTAAAGCCTGCCACCACATATCTGGAGTGAAAGTCCAGGTTTCAACAGTGAATAGTGAGCAGTGACCAGTTGGTCGCTGTAGGCTTGGGCGTGGGAGTAACAATCCCCTACCCAAGTCATCTGGTAGGTTCTCTTGCTATGCAAGTGCGCCCACCAAGTGGGGTAACAGTTCCCTTTTCTGTCACCTCGTTCACCGCTCACTGATAACTGGTCACTGTTAATAGTGATTTTACCCAGCGTGAAGTAAGAGGTTTTGACACGCTTACAGGATGTCGCCATGTTAGCCAAACGCCCAAATCTAAGTGAAGCTGAGGCAGCAGAGTTGCTCGACCTCCGAAATACAACCTCAACAGACTCCGTGCCTGAAGCACAACAGGCAGTCGTAGTTGAACTAGACACAAAAGCGGTCAATAATGTCATTTCTGTTGACTTCGCTCCCGTCGCGAAGCCTCCTGCCCAATCCCCTTGGCCGGATTATGAAGAATTTTTTCCCACTGGCTCGGTAGAAACAACTGAACCAATTACTCAGTTGACTCCAGAATTAGTGAACCGTCGGTGTTACTGGCGCTGTTACTGGCCCAAAACTACAGTGTTTCGGATTAGAGAAATTGACCTGGAGAATAACAGCATCTATCTGAATCTCGTGTATCGGTGGGTTAGTGTTGATGAGATCCAACTCCTTAAAGCACGCACGCCTCAACGTCCGCCGAAAGATATTGAACTAACGTGCTGTGACATGCCATTTTGAGTTACTCCCTTCCCGACCCAAGATATAACCATTCATAGCGGTGATAAACCTTAGCGATCGGTCGTTATTGATCTCTTACATAGCACCCCAGGTTACAGTTGGTTGAGCTGTGGAACTCCTGTAAATTCGATAGCCATTTCGGGCGGCCCAAGCTTCTGCCGCTGCTGACAGTTGTGACTGACCGGAGTTTAAGTAGGCCAAAGCCATTTCTTTATTACCTTGAGAATTGAGCTTTTCTATGAGAGCCGGTACGACTTCTTGCCTGCCCAAACTGATGAATGTAAAAAGGGCATTAGTAATGGTATTTGGGTTACCTGAACCCACATCATCTAATAACACTTTTTTAGTCACTTCCCACTGATCTTGCAGTTTCTCTCTTTGGCGTTTACCAATCAGCAAATGCACGGAATCTTGAGTTGATTCAGGTTGCCAATTGAGCTTCATTAAAGCTTGAGCAACAGCTTGGTTAGAAAACCAATCGGTTAGGTTTTTCGATAAGGGTCCAATTGCTTTTCGATCGCTGATGTCTCCCAGAGCGATAGCGGCCTGCTGACGGACTAAAGGGTCGTCATTTTGCAAAATAGCAATTAACGGCTCTACACCTATTGTCCCAATACTAGCTAATGCAGCTCTAGCTTCTGCAGTGAGGGAACTGTTTGGATCGGTCAATACCTCGATCATTGCGGCAACGACACGAGGATCTTTGGTCTTACCTAAACCGGCGATCGCTGCTTTTTGTTTAGCTGGGGTAGACTTGTTTACAGCAGACAGCAGCGTATCGATCGCACCCGGTTGATTGGTGGTACCTAACGCGATCGCGATTGCCTCTTGTTCCTCAGGGCTGCTCTGTGCAAAAGCACGGATCAAAGCCTCTGTTGCTGGCTTGTCGCCAATATTGCCCAACGCTCCGATTGCGGCATTCCGCAGATCTGCATCCGAGCTGTTTAAAGCCTTGAGTACTGGTTCAATAGCACGAGAATCCTTCGTTTGACCTAGAACCGCAATCATTCGCTGCTGAGAACTTGTACCTTCAGAGTTGAGTTTTTCCTTGAGCAGAGCAATTAGAGGCTCCATTGTAGTAGCATTTTCGGCTCGCATCTCGGCAAGGGCTGGTGCGAAAGACGCATAGTTTTGTCCGATAACAAACTCGATTTTGCGTTTGGCTTCTTCTCGAACCTTACTATCCTTATCCTTAAGAGTCGTAACAATGGCTTTGATAGCTCGCGGATCGTCAAACCACTGCAAGCCCATTAGTGCAGCCTGTCGCAAGCGAACGCTGTCATCTTGCAGGGTTGCAATGAGCGGTTCGACAGCTCGCTTATCTTTCTTAGAGCCTAAGTCAATCGCGGCTGAATAAGCTCCATCTCCTCGTTGATTGAGAACTGTAATCAGTTCTTCAGTACTCTTAGAGCTACAACCTACTACTGATAAAGAAAAAATAACGGTCAAGCATCCGCTTGCGATCGCACTGATGAGTTTGGGTTTAGATTGAACGTTCATGGTATCTTTCCCTACGATCCTGAATATGCATATGAGTCTAGAAGCCTGCACCTCAACACCAGCCCAGGAATTCCCATCTGGACATATTGAAACTAGGTGCTAACTCTCTTCCCTCACTTTGGGGTGAAAGCTTGAATTGGCGTGAGCTTTATCCTCGATCGATCGTCAATTTCTTCGAGAGTGATGAAAGAGGATTGAGAGCAAGGCTTCTGAAGACTTATCACCTTGTTTGGGGAGATTTACGCACGAGGGTACTCTTTCATCGGAATTTATTCTGGAAGCTTATCGGGCAGGTGATGCAGAATATAGGGGATCGCAAAGTTATCTCACGTCGAGGCGAGATACAATTGTTTCCATAGCGAAGACACTCTTTGATTTTTCCTTTAATTCCAATTCCAGCCTTTTTTATCTCTATCGCCGGTAATTCTTCCTTTGTTCTGCTTGAGCAAAAAGTTCGACTGCATCATTTTAAAAACTACAAATAGTTATGGGATGGACAGGACAATTTTTTTGAGCCAGCGGGTTATCTTGGAGGTCAACTTGAGTGAGCTTGGCGAGAGGTGATAGGAAGCTGATGTCTCTAATTTGATTGTCCTTTAAGTCAAGTTCGGTGAGGTTGATGAGAGGTGATAAAGGGCTAATGTCACTGATTTGATTGCTATTGAGCCAGAGTAATACCAGTTTGGTAAGAGGTGATAGGAAGCGAATGTCACTAATTTGATTGCTACTGAGGCTGAGGGAAGTAAGGTTGGTGAGAGATGATAGCGAGCTGATGTCTCTAATCTGATTGCTACTGAGGCCGAGTACAGTGAGATTAATGAGGTTCGATAAGGACTTAGTATCGCTGATTTGATTGCTATCGAGGCTGAGCCAAGTGAGGTTGGTTAGGGGCGATAGGAAGCTGAGGTCTCTGATCTGATTGCTATTGAGGTTTAGGAAGGTAAGGTTGGTCAGAGGTGATAGGGGACTGATGTCTCTGATTTGATTGTTCCCTAGGTCGAGGGTAGTGAGGGTGGTGAGAGCTGATAAGGGATTGATGTCTCTGATTTGATTGGTATTGAGACCGAATCCTTTAGAGCTACCAAGGTAGAGTGTGGTGAGCTTGGTCAGGGGTGATAGGGGACTGATGTCTCTGATTTGATTGTTCTGGAGGTTGAGTTCAGCGAGCTTGGTGAGGGATGATAAGGGACTGAGGTCGGTAATCTGATTGGAACTGAGGTCAAGTTGGGTGAGCTTGGTTAGGGATGATAAGGGCTTGATGTCGCTGATTTCATTGCTCATTAAGCCGAGTTTGGTGAGGTTGGTCAGGGGTGATAGGGGGCTGATATCTCTGATTTTTCCTGTTTCTCCTCCTGCCGCGAGGTCGAGTTCGGTGAAGTTGGTGAGAATCTCGTTTGCCTTATTACAATCGAGTTTTTCAGCCGCAACCTCGGATACTCCAAACGCACCCGCACCCGACGATAGCCACAACTCATGTCGTGCCTTATCCAATAGGGCTTTAACGGTATGTTTTGCCTCTGGCGAAATCCTGTCCTTATTCAAACACCACTCTGCAAAGCTGCTAAAATTCTGCGCTTGTTCTGCCCCTGATACCAATACCGGACAACTAGAAGCAGCGACAGCCAACATTAGGGCAATACATCCCCTAACGAACCCAGCCAATACGGGAAAATTGCCATGATTGCCAAACATTTGATTCATGCTGCAACTAAGATTAAGTAGGTCTTTTTAAGTCGGAGAGCTTAAATAATGCGGTGTGCAGTTATTAGTCGTGCGGGGCAAGTCCTGGCACATGGTAGCCTGATTCTTCACAAGAGCGATGATGGCGAATTGCGATTGGATTTGCAAACCGATGGCGGCAGGCTATTTCAGGGTGGAATGATTGACCCGGATGGGGATATGACATCGGCAAGCGAAGGGTTATTCCGCCAGTTCTTTGAAGCTTGGGGTATGAGCGATTTAACCTTGACTGTAAGTTCAAAGGGCAAGTTAAAGACCAGTCCTTGAGTATGACAATATTTGTAGCAATGAGCCGCACATGCGGCTAAAAAAGTTCAGAAAGAAGCTGTTCGGCGATAGTTTGAGCAGGGGGTTCACTCCTGGATCTGTACTTGGAAAACGTCTGTTGCGACTTGGCGTTCTCATTAAGTGAGTTCTAATCATCGTTTTATGGCAGTAGCGATCGCTTAACTCAATTGTGCCAAACGCTCAGTGAGCTGCTGTATCTATACAATGAGAACACCATTGGCAGATTGCCAGTCATTTTTGGGCAAGGTCTAGATTGTGCAGCGCAAACCAACACCAGAAGAAATTAGTACAGCGATTGGGAAAACTGTTCCAGACATTATTGCACCGGACTTGCAAGTTTTATTCTGTGGCATTAATCCTAGCCTCTACAGTGCAGCAGTCGGACATCACTTTGCCCGTCCGGGAAATCGCTTCTGGCCTACACTGCATGGGGCAGGCTTTACAGAGCGATTGCTTACACCGTTTGAAGATGGCGAGCTTGTGCAATTCGGGTATGGTCTGACGAATATTGTGGATCGGGCAACAGCAAGAGCCGATGAATTAGACCCACAAGAACTGGTCGCAGGTCAACAACAGTTGGCAGCTAAGGTTCAGCAATATCGATCGCGTTTTTTGGCTGTTCTGGGTATCGGCGCTTATCGAACGGCATTCAATCGACCCAAAGCAGTCATAGGGCAACAGGATGAGTCCCTGCAAGAAGCGATCGTCTGGGTACTGCCCAACCCCAGCGGGTTAAATGCACATTATCAATTGGAGGATCTAAAACGGGTGTACCGAGAACTGCTAGTTGCGACTAAGACTTAGGAGCTTGCTCGGTAAGCTATAAACAGTTAGGATTCGCGTGGGCATTCGATTTCTAATCTCAGCTTTAGGAGGAGCCGCAATGTCTTCAATTGAGGACAACAAAACAATTGCTCGACGATGGCTCGAACTCATCAGCGAGCATGGGATCGAGGAGATCTGCGAGATGACTGCCCCGACTTGGAAGATGCACGGTGGTCCGCCAGAACTTCTCCCTGGACCAGATGGGGTTCGAGAACTCTTTCGACAAATCGGTCCTATCGATCAGAAATGGACGATTGAAGACATGATTGCTGAAGGCGACAAAGTTGTTGTGCGTGCGACCAACACCTGTGTCCAGGAGAGTTTCCTTGGGATACCCGGTCGCGGGCGGCAGCAAACGTTCACCGCTACGTTCATTCATTGGATTGCTGACGGGAAGATTATTGAAACCTGGCGAAACGCTGATGATTTGGGGCGGCTGCTTCAGCTTGGGGCAAGGATTTCGCCTGGAACATCTGAGTAGTAAGCGGCTGTGCATCTAAACTGCATCATCTAACAAAACGCTCTTGATATGAATATGCAATGTTTTATGCACGGTGAGCTTAGCCGTCTGTTATAGCCTTCCTTAAGAAGGACTGTCGATACATCAGAGCTATCCCTCTGACAGAGGAGCTGGATAAATCAGATCGCTAATAATTTTGGTGATTAGGGAAAGTTTAGCTTGGGTACGATCGCACCTCGTTCACTTGCGGCAGGTTCAGTAGTAGGGAGGCTCTAAATTATGCGGTGGGAATTTGGTCGTAGAAGTACCAATGTTGAGGACAGGCGCGGTAGTGGAGTTTCGGGCCCAGTAATCGGGGGGGGCATTGGGGCAATTGTTCTATCAGTGATTGTTGCCCTTTTGGGAGGTGACCCTAGTGTTATTTGGGATCAAGGAAATGCGCCAAGCGATCGCCCCCAAACAGAGTCTCCTCAAACTCAACGCCCTCCGGAAGAGAATCGTATGGCTGATTTCGTTTCCGTAGTGCTGGCGGATACGGAAGATACTTGGAGCAGTTTGTTTCGGCAAATGGGAGAAACTTATGTGGAACCCAAGTTAGTTCTCTATTCGGATGCAGTGAGGTCTGCCTGCGGCACTGCGCGCTCGGCCGTTGGTCCGTTCTATTGCCCCGGCGATCAAAAGCTCTATATTGACCTAAGCTTTTATGAAGACCTGAAAAATCGGCACCAAGCACCGGGAGACTTTGCCCAGGCGTATGTGATTGCCCACGAGGTCGGACATCATGTGCAGAATCTCATGGGCATTTCCGATAAGGTTCAGGCATTGCAGCGTCGAAGCGATCGCGTACAGGCAAATCAACTTTCAGTCCGGTTGGAGTTACAGGCAGATTGTTTCGCTGGCATCTGGGCAAACCATGCCGATCGCTCGCGACACATTCTGGAACAAGGCGACATTGAAGAGGCGCTGAATGCGGCGAGTCAGATTGGAGACGATCGTTTGCAAAGTCAGGCAAAAGGATATGTTGTCCCCGAAACGTTTACCCACGGTACTTCAGCCCAGCGGGTTCGCTGGTTTAAGCGAGGCATTCAGTCAGGCGATCCTGCCCAATGCAATACGTTTGCGGCCGCAAATCCTTAGGAAAAATTCATTTATCCCTCTTCTGTCACTGATACACCATCTTTAAAGTTAGTTTCATTTTCAATGAATTCAAAAAATTGCGAAATTTGTTTAGGCGACCGAAGGTGATAAACACGTTTGATGCTTTGAGCCTGCTCAATATACTCGCGATATTTTGGAGTCAAATATTTGTGACATAACCAAAGCACGCGGTAGCTAGTAAGCGAACTCCTCAATATTGGACTCTTTTGGGGCCAGCCTTCTGGTGGCTTAAAACTACCTGCGATCAGTCGTTTAGTCACCCACCAGAAATGCACATATAGCGGCAGATCGATAAAAACTAGACTGTCCGCCTCATTAAGTCGCAGCCAGACGGTTTCCATGCAACCAAACCCATCAATAATCCATCGGTCAGTAGCCAAAATTTTCTCATGGGCGCGCTTGTAGTCTTCCTGTGAAATCGACTTGCCCCCTGATTGATATCGAATCTTGTCTAAGACGTGAAGTGGCAAACCAGTGATTTGGGATAATCTCTTGCTTAGGGTTGATTTACCGCCTCCAGCATTGCCAAACACCGCTACTTTTTTCATCGCCACTCTCCTTTTCGTGCAATGAAGTCACCTCTCAATTATTGGCGACTACTACCCGGTAAAGGAGAGGGAGTACGTTCCCCACTCGGTGATAAGCTGGGATACTCGCCGTTGAGGTACTTATCCAAGCTGATGTAGATACGAGAACCCATCTCGTTAATTGGTGCGGCATAAGTAACGCGGATACGGAATATCCTTTGCAGACTTGCTCTAGGAGGAGTTTCATCAAGGCTGAGAGTAAATAGTGGTTCATCACCGCAAGGTCCGTTTTCTTCTTGGGCAACGCAGGCTACAACTTGACCGTTCCTTCGTTCTGTAGTGATGTATTTGAGTTTCCCCGTGTTGTAGTAGGTTTGGAATTTGTGAGAGACTTCTTCACAACGCTTTTGAGGAGTATTGCCTAACTCGCCAAGATTTGAGGAATTCCAGAGAATCATCGGGACTTCTCCTCGTGGTGTGCGGGCAATGGTCGCTGGTATACCATTGTTGGTGCCGCAGAAAAAGGTGATACTTTCAGCAAAGCTAGGCTGAGTGATGATAGTGACACTCAATAGAGTGAATATGCTCGACGCTAGCTTCGCGATCGTCAAACCGATGTGAGGCTCAGACAGCGTTTTGATATCCATCTCTAGCACCTGTGATGAATTGAGCAAGAGTACTCGCTCGGTCAGGTTTCTAGTTTAAGACCAGTGCAAGATTTCCCCAGAAAAACGCCTCAATTCGTTAAATTTGTCAATATTATTGAATCAGGTAGCTACTAAAGCTCGATTGAGTCCCTCTATCTCTAGCTTTCGGTAAGACGAGACGCCAGGTTTTCCCTTCTTTCTGTCGCTGCAAGTAAACATCGAAGGGGTTTTTCAGGCGAGTTACCTGCTGCGTTGAGAACTTGAACCGGATGTCGTAGGTACCCAAAACACGGTAAGTCGGCAAATTTTCGATGAACAGAGGCTCGACTTGCTTGAGTACTACTTGAGTAATTTCAACTTTCGGAGGTAAGGATTGCAACTGCTGAGTTAGTTGCTGTTGAGTTTGACTAATTTGCAATGCGATCGCTTTTTGCACTAACTGCTGACTCGGTGCAAATCCCAGAGTCGGAGTGTTGGTTGTGCAAGCGGTCAGCGCGATCGCAAAAATCGCGACTAAAACAACGCTGACGATCGACTTTGCTGCTGCCTGCATGCGACGCTCCAAAAGATAGGATAAGCAATGACTTCTCCATTTTCCCCACCAACGATGTCAAAAAAAACACTTGGTCTTGACGATCGACTCTACGATTACCTCTTATCCGTTTCTCTGCGGGAACCGGACATTCTCCAACAGTTACGTGAAGAAACCGCTCATTATCCTGAGGCAAGAATGCAGATTGCGCCAGAACAAGGTCAGTTCATGGCGTTGCTGGTTCAGTTAATAGGTGCCAAAAAAACGTTAGAAGTCGGTGTATTTACTGGCTATAGTTCCCTGTGTGTTGCTCTAGCGCTTCCGCCGAATGGTAAACTCATCGCTTGTGACGTGAGTGAGGAGTATACTGCGATCGCTCGTCGCTATTGGGAAGCTGCTGGAGTAACTAACAAGATCGATCTGCGACTGGCACCAGCACTAGATACACTCGACGAATTATTGGCAGCAGGTCAAGCAGAGACTTTTGATTTTGCGTTCATCGATGCAGATAAGAGAAATTATCAGGGGTATTATGAGCGATCGCTTCAGTTAGTTCGCCCTGGTGGTCTAATTGCCATTGATAACGTTCTTTGGTCAGGACGAGTGGCTAACCCTCAGGAACAGGAGGCACGGACAAAAATAATTCGAGCTTTCAATGAGACGTTATATCAGGACGAACGGGTAACGCTGAGCCTTGTTCCCATTGCTGACGGATTAACCCTCGCCCTGAAGCAATGATTAGACCAGGTTGGAGTCAGTTGTCAGTGGTTAGTTGTCCGTTGCAAATAACCACTGACAAAAGGTGCTCGATATGAAGCCAGGGTATGATGTGGGGCGAGCCAATCAAACCTTGACTTCATCAGCGAAACTTGCCCAACGGACGAAGTAAAACGGGCCTGCAACAGACCCCCAAACATGCTCGTCGGTTTCTGGGTCGCGTCCGCGATCGAGACTGATAAATTTGTCTTGGTCGATTTCAAAAGAACTATCGAGATAAGTTTCTTTGCCTTTACGCACGACCATGCAAGCCTTACCGGGTTCTACATGACCTTTGAAGCTGTTTCCCGTCCATTCAACGATCATGTTGCAGCCAGGAAGTTTTTCTAGCTGGTCAGCTTGTAACGTTTGCAACCGTTCTGGATTGCGGGAAGCACCGAAGAATTTATTCTCGTCCTTAAGAGTGTAGTTTTCAATTTCAATGCGATCGCCTGACTGGATAAGTTTCAACACCCGCACTCGGTAAGGGTTATTCAGCATATAGTCATAAGCTTGTTCGACAAAGAAACTGACTCCATCTAGCAGTGACAGAGGCAGAGGACGCATGCAGACGCGGATGTGAGCGTACATGGGAGGATTTTCAAACGCCTGCTCTTGATTGCTAAAATCCGCTGCCATCCACTGAGCTAAGGTTTTGATATCGGTAGAATGAGTCATTAATAAATTCCGAAGTGTCCTTATAATCTCTACCAATTGTAAGACTCTGGACGATCCCAACTGAAGGTGCGAAAGGGAGCCTCTGGCTATTTAAGAGGCGCTTAGCCTGAGGATGACTACGCTGAATGCGATGAAACCACTGCCAACAATTATCCCATGCCACTGAGTTTGACGCTGTTGAATCACCTGGCTAGGTTGAGTTGAGTTTTTGATAAAGGTGTTGAGGCGTGATGCAGTAGCCTGGATTTTTTCCTGTTGGGACGTTATCAAACCAAAAGGAATCTCAGTGTCGCGAGTAATTAGTATGAGTTGATAGAGTTGCCCTGTTTCAAAGTTTATTTCGACAACTCTAACGGCTTCTAATCGGTCTAGAGATTGTTCTTTAATTTTCCAGCCTAATACTTTATCCGTTGTTTGGCATTTTACCCAAACTGATTCGACGCGATCGCACTTCAAAGTCGCTTGATGGGGCAAGCCTTGGAAAATGAAGTATGGACCTGTCAGTAAGAAGGGGAGTGTAAACAGCCCAAATATCAGGCGAAAAGGTTTTAGGAAATTACCGCCTAATCCCA
>DATNPT010000449.1:0-5590 GCA_036703075.1 Chroococcales cyanobacterium | reverse complement strand
AGGGCAGAAGGAATAAGAATTTTCGTGCGTTTTGGTGTACGCAGTTCATGACGGCTACTTAATAGATTGTTGATGCGAGCGCCTACTCGATTTGATTCGCTTTTTATTGTCTATTGAATTCAATTTAAACTTACGCAAGGGAGATGAGTTTTCTCTGAGAAATTGATGAATTTCTGCCAAAAGCTAGATTAATATCTAGTTTTAGCAAAAGTACTCATTTTTTTAGTATCTTAATTTCGGCGGATCTACATTATTTGTTGAGAAGTGATGTGAGGAAAGATAGTTGTTTTGGTATAATGGTCAGCTCATTCAGGGAAATACTGTAGACATCGCGAGTGATGACCCTGGATTACTTTATGGTGCAACAGTTTTTACAACTTTACGCGTTTATTATCAATCATTAGAGAACCCCTTGACACATTGGAACGCTCACTGCGCTCGCCTTTTATCAAGCTTACAAAAGTTCGGTTGGATGTCGCCGGATTGGCAGCGATTGCGGGATGGAGCGCAGGTATTGAGTGCCTGTTATCCAGTTTTGAGAATTGCTATTTTCCCCGATGGGCGAGAGTGGATTACTGGCCGTTTTCTCCCATCGGACTTAGTCCAACGCCAGCAACAGGGAATTGCCGCATGGCTAGCCGAGGATTCAGACTATCAGCGCTCGCTTCCCACTCATAAGACTGGCAACTATTTAACCGCTTGGCTGGCTCAACAAGCAGCGCGTCAACGAGGAGCCGCAGAAGCAATTTTAGTCGGTACGGATAGGAGTTGGTTGGAAACGAGTACGGGTAATCTTTGGGGTTGGCAAGACGGCTGCTGGTGGACGCCACCCTTAACAGCAGGAATACTACCCGGAATTGCGCGATCGCAATTGATTGACTGGCTGAAGTCTCGTAATTGTCGAGTGCAAGAGACACCGTGGGATGCTAAGCAAGTGTTGGAATTTGAAGCGATCGCTTACACCAATAGTGTGGTGAAAGTGATTCCCATCCACACCGTCCTCAACTCGCATACACCTCTCAACTACGACCCACTTCACCCCAGCTTGGAGCGATTGCGAAGCTTGTGGACGCTACAGCCGCTAGATTGACCCAGACAAGAAACACTGCTCCGAAAAGTGGAATAGAGAATTAACTTTTCGGATCGGTTCTCAATATCCTAAAGTACCGTTCAGTTACAGGAGTTCTTGCTGCTCATCTTGATAGAACAGGGCTTCACAAGCGATCGTTATAGTCACAATCAGGCAGCCAAATAGTACTAACCATACTCCTACCATCAGTATCACCTCTAGTAGAGTTCCTTACTTCTTAGATACCTCGAATCACTCGGATATAGATGCCTTTTGATTCAATTCTTAACGCGTCTATCTGTTCATTGAACTAACTCATCGCTGAAAAATACCTAGAACCAACTTGTAGGGTGGACAATGCCCATAATTCTCTCTTGAGCTAACTCACAAAGGCGACGGTTTGGAGGAAGATGGAGAATGTCTCCCTCAAAAATGATTCGATGACGCTTGCGATCGCCTTAACTTCAGACAGCATTAACAACCTAGACTTGTCACCAGCCACAACAGTAATTGACAAACTGCTCGATGAGGGAGCGATTGCCTCCCACGAACAGCAGATCCAGTTTGACATCGACTATCCTCGCGAACCTACCGACCCGCGAGAACTCTCGGAAATACCTGAAGTGCGGTTATGGTTTATTCGCCTAGACGCCCGATATCCTTGGTTACCCTTTGTGCTGGATTGGAAAGCGGGTGAACTTGCTCGATACACGGCAATGCTCGTGCCGCACCAGTTTAGCCGTACCGAAGGCATCCAGTACAACCCTGAAGCCTTAGAGATTTTCGTGATGCACAAAATCTTTGTTCTGACCAACTGGCTAAAGCAGCAAGGAATTTCCAGTCCATCGCGATCGCAATCCATGGCTCAAATGCTCGGTTATGAGCTGGATAGTGCCTTTTTTGAATTGCTTGATTCCCAATGATGAATTGTTTTCATAATTCATCACTTACCATTCATAATTCATATGAACGATACATTTGTGGCGATGCCAGATAACTGGTCGGATTGGATAACAGTACTGGGCTATATCACCTTCACAGCGTTCATTTTTTGGCGCGTATTTATGACGCGGGCGAAGTAGAGAGCGATCGCTCCGATCGGCCAAATTTCAGCGAATCGGTCATAAAATAATTAGCCTGCAAAGGCAGGCTTTGTTAATGTAGCCGCAGGTTTCAGCCTGACAGAACTATCGGTATGTAATACCATTTGGGTTTAGACTTGCCACATTTGAATTTCTGAAGCTACCTAGTAACAAGGTTTTCTTACGTCTAAAATCCAAAATGGTAAAACGGGCTGGCTAGCCACGCCAAATCTGCTTTAACACCTCTTCTGGGTTGATGTCAGCAATTGAACGAGTTGGGGATTGAATGCTAATGCAGCGCTCGTTATCGGGTAACAGTTTCTTTGCCTCTGTCGGACCAAACAGGGCAATGGTATACGTTCCAACGGCAACGGATAGATGCATCGGTGCGCTATCCGTACACAGCATTAAATTAGCACTAGCGATCGTCGCAGCCAGTTTGCCAACATCCGGTGGTGCTATAACCTTCAATTCGGGATTAGATTGCTTGAGTGCTGCGATCGATTCCGTATCGTCTGGTCCTTGCAGCAATACAATTGGCAGTTCGGGCTGTTTTTGTTGAATATCTTCAATAATTTGCTGCCATTTTTCAGTCGGGTAGAGCTTATCAATCCCTTTGTCTTGAGCGAGCTTACTGGAACCGCCATGAATCAGAATATAACCACTGTCGGCAATTCCCAGCCGTCTTTGTTCGTTTTCTGCCCACTCAATGTCTTGCCTGGGAACGCTTAAGGCAAGTTCTGGGCAGGGGGAGGTAATACCGAACCCTTGGAGTAGGTCGTGATACAGGTGAGCGACATATTGCTCGGTTTTCAGAGGTACGGTGTTGGTGAAAAAGATTTTACCGGAATTAGCCTCGTAGCCAACTCGCATTGGGATACCACTCATCCAGAGTAGGAGTCCGATCGACCCTCGGCGTCCCAATGCCAAGGCGGCATCGTATTCGCGATCGCGGATAATCCCCAATAAGTTGCCAAAATCCGCCAGACCATTGCGGTCTTTAAAATCAAATGTCAAAACTTCATCGACAGAACCCGAAACCCGATACGCCCCCTTCGATCGCGGTTCCACTATGACATCGATCTCGGCTTGGGGGTAGTAGGTTTTGAGGTCGTCGAGGGTCGGGAAGAACAAGATTTGGTCGCCAATTCCACCAGGGACAAGGGCTAGTATTCTCATCTCAATTGATTGAGCGTGTTGATCAGCTTAATTTTAAGGGAGTGGATCGCGAAAAGAGGAAGATCGTGCATTTATTAATTCCAGCAGCAGGGATGGGACGGCGCATGGGGAGCGAACGTAATAAGCTCCTGTTGACATTGATGGGTAAACCGTTACTCGCTTGGACTCTCCTAGCCGCCGAGACAGCGCGTGATATTAGCTGGATTGGCATTATGGGACAACCGACTGATTTCCCCGACTTTAAGACCATTCTGGCTGAGCTTGCCCTTACAAAGCCCGTGCAGTTGATTACTGGTGGAGAAACACGCCAAGAATCGGTTTATAAAGGCTTGCAGGCGTTACCAGCCGATGCCAAGTGGGTTTTGATACACGATGGGGCAAGATGTCTGGCAACACCCGATTTGCTCGATCGCTGTGCGGCGGCTCTGCTCAATTGTCAGGGATTCATTGCTGCCGTACCCGTGAAAGACACGATTAAAGTGGTGGATAAAACTGGCATTATTCATGCTACACCAGACCGACGACAACTTTGGGCGGCACAAACCCCTCAAGGCTTTGAAGTGGAATTGTTGAAGCAGTGTCACGACAAAGGTCGCAACTTAGGGTGGGAAGTTACTGATGATGCAGCCTTGTTTGAACGCTGTAGCTTACCCGTGCGAATTGTGGAAGGGGAGGAGACGAACCTGAAGGTGACGACGCCTGTAGATTTAGCGATCGCAGAATTTATCCTCGGCCAGCGCCTCAGTTTGTAGGTGATCCTCTCAAGGAATAGGGATACGGATCAATTATTTTTCTACATGATATTAAGTCGCTCAATCCCAATCTTGTTACTGAAGGGGTTCGAGCGACTTGTGCTGAACATCAACCTGTAAGTTAAGGCAAATACTGGTATTAATCAATACCAAGCTCATCGACCAGTAAAGCCTTCACCACTGGCGATTCTTTCTTCATGCTTAACAATCACCCAAAGGGCATGAATGCTACCGGGAAGCCAACCTAGAAGCGTGAGCACAATGTTAATAATCAGAGTTGGTCCCACACCAACGGTCATGAAAACACCCAAGGGGGGAAGAAGAATACCAAGGATAATTCGGACTAGATTCATTTTGTTTATCTTGCTTTTTACTACACTGCCTTTGACTTGATTGTCTTAAATCGTTTAACTTATAGCCTCCATCCAAAGGATTATTAGCGCTCGACTAGATGTGCTACTAGCCACAGTACTAAGACTTTCAAGAGAGCGATCGAGTTAACAGGTCTGTTTTTCAGTTTTTAGAAAAACACCTATCCCTAATTTAGCAACACAGCGATGGCTTCGCTGTTCCAGTTAGCCTGCTATTTATAGCGTTTTCCTTACTTAAATTGTTCGGTTTACTCTACCCAGTGAATTCTCCACCAAGCCAGAATTAAGACATTCATATCCCTTGTGAATAAGCCATCTTGTTAACGAAAGTTAAAAATCAAAGACTAAAGAAATCTATCTGTGTAGAGAGGGTCTAGATGAGCTTATCGCTGAATATGGAAGCAGGTGAAAGCTATTAAAAACATACTGTTTGTAAATTTGAGGGAGAAACTATGCTTGGAGCCTTTTTTACATTATTAGCCACAGCACTTAGCCTACTGGTTGTTGACATCATTGTACCTGGAGTCAATCTCGCCAATTTTCCAGCCGCTATGATTGCTGCGGTGGCAATTGGAGCGGTCAACTCATCAGTCAATCCCGTTCTGTCCGCTCTCTCGATGCCGCTGAATTTTTTGAGCTTAGGAGCCTTTTCGTTAGTTGTTAATGGTTTTTGTTTTTGGCTAGCTTCAGTTTTCGTACCTGGGTTTAGCGTACATGGAGTGCTAGCGTTTATCCTCGGTCCAGTTATCCTGTCTTTTGTGAACACCTTCTTGAGTAAGTACTTTGCTGAAAGACACCCCAACCTCACGCTGGCAGGTGCAACAAATAATTCCAATCAGATAGAAGCGGCACGGAACGCTGAAGTTAAGACGGACGCTACTCAAAAAGACAGAGTTGAAGCTTAATTCAAGCTACCAGCACTATCAAATAGAGATGTTTTCAGGAGCAAGTCGTTAGACTTGCCCTTTTTTATATTTGCCGCTCAAAACCATCTATCGCTCTTCTGTCACTCTAGGCGATCGCAAACGCTGTAACCCTGATAGGGTATGCGTTTTCCCAATTGGTCTACCTTTTTGAGTTTCTATCAGAAACTCACCGCTCAAATCGTTATGGGGGAAAGCTCTCAGGCTTTTGCTT
>DATNPT010000440.1:0-5193 GCA_036703075.1 Chroococcales cyanobacterium | reverse complement strand
GGGGCATACCGGATTGTTATTTCAGTAGCAGAAAGTCCCCAAGAGTACCTGTTCGTAAAGGGCACCAGCGCGTTCCCAAGTGAATTCTTCTTCGATGAGCGATCGCGCGTTTTGAGATAGTTGCTCCCTCAAACGAGCGTCTTCAAATAAGCGACTAATTGCCTCGACATATTCATCTATCCGATTAGCGCGTAATGCCCGTAAAGGAACACCCGCTCCATCTACGGCTAATCCTTCCAACCCGCGATCGCTTCCTACCACTGGTACCCCAGCCGCCATAGCCTCTAAGGTTTTATTTTTAATCCCGAAGCCTGTCCTTAACGGAACGACGCAAACTGTTGCCGCGTGTAGCTGTTTTACCACTGATGGGACTTGGCCCGTGACAATCACGCCTTTCATCTCACCGAGAGCTAAAACAGCGGGTGATGGACAAGTGCCGACGATGCTAAATGTGGCATCGGGGTAACGCTGCTGGAGTGCGGGGAGAACTTCCGAGGCAAAGAAACAAGCGGCATCAATGTTATGAGATGAATCCATAGCTCCGACAAAGATTAACCGATGGCAGCCTGGATCGATCGAGCGATAAGGAAACAACTCTAAGTCCACACCATTGGGAATAACGCAGAGGTGAGCGCGAGGACTCAATTCGAGCAGTTGTTGCCTGTCGTCTTCGGTTGTGGCAACAATGCTGGAGAACTTGGAGCAGTAGTTTTGCTCATAGCGGTACAACAGGGAAAGATAAAGGCGATCGCGTAGAACGTTTTTCGATGCTCCTGTCTGCAAATCCTTTAAAGTTCCACCATAAACAGAACTATGGACATTGACTACGGTTCGCACGGTTGAGGGGAATGAAGGCCGGATGTAGATGGTATTGACGCTATGCTCGCATGCGATCGCATCAAACTTACCAGCTTTCACGCGATCGTCCACCCAAGCTTGTATGTCCGGCGAGTAGCGATGCAGTACGTTCGGGGGTATTCCGTTGGCGATTGATTGGATAAAGCGCTTCCCCTTACCCAACCATTGAGTTAAGCCCCCTGTTACGTGGATGTCCTCTCGTAAGGGAAAGATGACGAGTTCGTCCACATACTGACGCAGTGTTGCCACATCTTCCTCTGATACCCCAGCATGGCGCTGCGTTACCAGAGTGATGGAATGACGTGCTTGCAAATATCTCAGCAAGTTAAACGTTCTGATTTCCGTTCCACTACGACTGGGTGGGTAGGGAAACGTAGAGGAGAGCATTAAAATGTTCACGAGATAGTTTCCCGAAGCGTGAGAGGTGTTGGCTAATGAACGCGATCGGCACAAGTAGTGCTGCCAGGAGCAGGCGTGCGTCTAGGTATTGGCTAAACTCTAACTAGTGTTGAAATCGCTTAGCTTGACCTAGTGCAGCAGAAATGAGTGACCAGTTAACAACGAAGCCAAACGTAGAAAGTATAAGCCTTTCTTCCTTCTGCCCTGGAGTCCTGGAGCCTAGTGCAAGAAGGCAGAAGGCTGTCAGGCGATTTAACACCCACCAACTAGCAACCTGTGAATGCAAACGTGAATCAGGCGATCGCTTTATCTATTGTTACTCCAACGAGAGGGAATTTCTCTGAATATTGGCTTGAACAATTACTAAAAATTCAAGGTGATGTTGAATTTGTTCTAGTTTACCATCCGCATACACCGATCAGAATCGTAGATGATTCTAGAGTAAAAGCGATCGCGAGTCCCTATAAAGGGGAAATGATGCAGCGGTTTGTTGGCTTACTCAATGCATCGGGAGATTATGTTCTTGCCTTAGATGATGATGATTTCGTGCATCCGGATATTGTCCGGCTGACTTGCGAGTATTTCCAACGATTTCCGCAAAGCTGGGTTTTAAGGTTGTACATGGAGAAAATCGATCGCCTGAATGAAGAACGTATCAAACAGGGATGGAGTGAAGTTCCGCCCATCCCTCATTTATCAGTTTGTCAAAATCGCAGAGATGGACAAGAACGATTTACGGCATTACTTGAAATCCCTATTGCTCCCTTAGATAAGCGATTCGATATTCGACATGCCATTTTTCCATTTCAAACAAGAACTGACGATCGGGGAATTCATTTTGAGAACTTCAATAATAGAGTTTGGAAAAACGAACTGGTCAAACAAGTGCTTCCCGATTTATCGGAAGCCACAAAAGTTTTAGGGGCTATTACTTGGATACCTTCGTCGGGTTTCGATCGATTAATCGGCTTATTTATTCAAGCTAAATTTTATAATAAAGGGGCGATTATCGGGCATTGGATGACTGAACCCGAACAGATTCGCTTCATCGATAAACCACCCAGTTTAAAACCACCAAGATTTCATGTAATTTCTGATGTTCTGTTAGTTCGGTGTTTTCCTCAATACGGCTACTTCTGGAATCTTTTCTTTAGTAAGTTGTATGGAGTCCCGCGAACTGTCGGCAAGGCTATCAAAATGAAGCTGTTGAAATAGGCAAGCTCAGTTTTAGATAATGAATCGGATAGATGAATAGAGCTTTAGGGTGAATCTTGCCTAAAGACAACACTTGGTTAGGCTTGCTAGGGTTAGTAGAGGTAAGGCATGTCTTAAGATTGGTTAGAGTCTTTTACTGACTGAATATTCGGGTTATGTAAAGATAGGATGATAATGCGATCGCATCTTGTCCAGAAAACCACAATATGTATATTTAAATAGAAAATTTATCCCCCTTTTGATGGATTTTCTACATCTGTAGTTTGTCAGACGCTATCTTCAAGATTTTATAACAAAGTTAAAGTCTGAAGATTTAAGCAGCTCGGTATTTCTGATATCAAAAACACCTCATCATTGATAGTTGCAATTTACCTGGGAACAGGTGCAGATTTTTGCTCGTGACTAGGTTAGTGGATTTGATAAAGGTTTCTGCTGCGAGCTAGGGAGGGAATTATATGGAAACAATTGAGTTAGAATTTTTGTTAAAGTTGCTGGAGTTTGAGGCTTACAGAGCGCCACTGTCTGAAATCAAACTCGATCCAAAAATTTCTGAGACGCAGATAGAGGAGATATGTCGAAATCTTTGCGATCGTGGATTTCTAGCCTGTTCCTACGAAATTAGCAAATTTAAGATTGCTTCGTCTGGTAAATTTCTACTCAAACAAGACTCAGATAATCTTCCTCTTACAGAAGAAGAGTTCAAGGTACTCCAGGCAAGTGCCAAGCATAAGATTACCCCAGATGAAACAGAAATTCCTGGGCAACAGCAACAAACAGTTATTCAGAGCTTAGCAGATAGGGGTTTAATTCAAGTCAAGACAAAACACAAAAAGATAAAAGAAGTCGGATTGACAGAGCGAGCGAAAGAGTATTTACAATATGAGTACGATCCGCGTGGGACAGGTTCCGTTATCTCTGTGGATTTACTGAGTAATTATCTCCAGTTCTTGCGAAACTCTTTCCAGCATTGCTTACCTCTATCCTCTACAAAGATACAAACAGTCAGCGACGATAAGATTTTGCTAACGATTGTGGAGCTAGAACGACAACTGGCTACAGATAATCGTCTGCCTATTTTTCATTTGCGCGATAAGTTACACCCATTTTTGTCGAGGGAAGAACTCGACAACGCGCTCTCTCGATTGGAAGCGAGTGGAGAGATTGAGATGGATAGTTTAACAGCAAAAAATGCCTGTGTTTATACAGCACAGCAAATTGACGCAGGAATTATTAAAGGAAGTGGCGCTCCCTTGTTTTTTATTAGATTGAAGTAGAAAGAGCAACTATTGATCGTGTTGCAGCAGGTTTAACTGTAAATCTTGAAAATTTATAATTGCCTCGAAATCACTACAGATTGAATTTTAGGCGTTATTACAGTTTTTGAAGGATTGTTGCTATATAAGTGAGAGCAGTCGGATGGAAACAATTGAGCTGAAGTTTTTATTGAAGTTGTTAGGCTTTCCCGGTTACCGGACTCCTTTAGCTAAGATTACTCCAAATTCTAAAACATCAGCCGCAGAGCGAGAACGGATTTGCCGCAAATTATGCGATCGCGAATTGGTCGATTATTCCTGCGAAATCATGAGATTTAGAATTGCACGCATAGGGAAAGATATACTTAGTTCAAAGATTGATAATTTACCCATAACACCTCAGGAACTCAAAATCATGAAAGCTTGTGAGAAGGAAACGCTGACGCCTGGAAAGACAGGTATTCCTCAAACAGAGCGACAGAAATTCATTCAAAGTTTAGTAGATAGAGGTTTTATTCAGGTAGAGAAAAAAGATAAGAAGATTAAAGAAGTCTGGCTAACCCAGCAGGGAAAAGAGTATCTTCGAGGGGAGTATGAGCCTAAAGGTTTTGGAACTATAACTCTTAGCAAAAATATACTCGGAGATTACCTTAACTTTTTACGTCAATCCTCATCGTTCGCTGAGCCAGAAGTGAGACAAATATTAACCCCCTCTCTAGAGGAGGCTACGCACAAGCTCAGCGATGAAGACATTTTGCATACGATTAAAGATTTAGAGCGCAGACTGCAAAGGAAATATTTACCAATTTTCTTCCTACGAGAAAAGTTACAACCACCTCTATCCAGAGAAGATTTGGATCGATCGCTCTTTCGCCTGGAAAACAAGGGACATATTGAACTGAGTGCCATCACTAGAGGATGGCGGTACTCGGAAGATGAGTTGAAGGCAGGCATTCCGCAGCGAACAGGGAGTCGGCTATTCTTTGTTAATCTGAAATAGGATTTGCTAGCGTAGCAGAGGTGGGTGCTGAGTAGTTGCAGCGAGTGCAACAGCAAATCTCAGTGAATTTCCGGAAGTAATTTTTTCAACCTGTCGTAACAATAGCGACAGGTTGACTTTTGGGAACTACTGTAGCTTTTAACTTGTCGTTGCGAATTAGTTGAGGGTAGGCAGATGGAAACAATTGAGCTGAAGTTCGTATTGAAGTTGTTGGGTTCTCCCGATTATCGAGCACCTTTATCCAATATTACGCCGAATGCTAAAATGTCAGCCACTGAGCGAGAGCGGATTTGTCGCAAACTGCTTACTCGCGAGTTAGTAGAGTGTTCTTATGAAGTGACCAAACTCAAAATTGCTTCTCCAGGTAAAGCACTGCTCAAGTCAGACGGAACTGGGATGCCAGTGACAGACAAAGAACTCAAAGTGCTTCGGGCTAGTGAAAAGGAAAAGATTAGTCCTGGGAAGACG
>DATNPT010000438.1:0-8345 GCA_036703075.1 Chroococcales cyanobacterium | reverse complement strand
GACACCCAGAAGCAGATGACAATGCAAGAGCGAATCTTTGGAGTCGTGACTGGAATTGTCACCAATAACCAAGACCCTGACAACCTTGGACGAGTAAAAGTTCGTTTTCCTTGGTTGACAGGAGGAAATAGTGGCAGGGATACCGTTGAAAGCTATTGGGCACGCATTGCAACACCAATGGCAGGTTCAAAATACGGCGTTTATTTTCTCCCCGAACAGGACACGGAGGTCTTGGTTGTCTTTGAACAGGGTGATGTGCGGTTTCCCTACATCATCGGTGGTTTGTGGAACGGTAAACAGATACCCCCTGAAACCAATGAGAAGGGGCGAAATATTGGTTTAATTAAGACTAAAAGCGGTCATATGATTCGCTTGAATGATACAGGAAAGTCAGAGAAAATTGAAGTAATTGACAGTAGTGGCAATAATATGATGGTCATTGATACGCCAACCAATAGTATTACGATAACAGCCGCAAAAGATATTACTTTATCTGCCCCGAAAGGCACAATTAAGTTAGACGCACGAAGTATTAATATTAACTCTTCACTCAATACCAAAATTGATGCAGGTACAGAAATGAATATCAGTGCAAGCACCACGATTAGTGTTAGCGGCGAGATGATCAACCTCAATTAATCACGGGTTATTAGGGCATGTTTGCAAACTACTTGTTATTGCGTTCAATTCTGGAAGATCCCCCTTGCATCCCCCTTAAAAAGGGGAACCAAGATTCCTGCTCCCCCCTTTTCAAGGGGGGCTGGGGGGATCTCCGGGGAAAGCAGACACGCCCTAGCCATTAGAACTCTTACAAACAGGGAAAACTTATGAGACTACCAGCCGCCAAACAAGACGATCTAATTGTCTCTACCGACATACATTTTGTGCCAGATCCGTTACCTCATCCCTTTATTGGCAAAATTAACGGCAACCTTAGTAGCAATGTCAAAATCAGGGGAATGCCAGCCGCTACAGTCGGTAGCATCGCCATCAATACACCAGTGCATGTTCCTACCCCACCGGGTTTTGAGTTTACAAAACCTCCTTCCAACCTAGGAACTATCGAATTTGGCAGTTTTAGCGTCAAAATTAACGGCAAAATGGCGGCACGCATGAACGATATGGCGATAACTTGCAATGACCCCGTAGACTTACCCGTTGGTCGTGTCATCGCAACAGGCTTATCCGTTTTGATTGGTTGAAAAGGAGAATAGTCAGGTGCCTAAAGCGTTTTTGGGACGTGGTGTTGGTTTTCCAATTCAGCTTACTTCAAAGGGTGCGATCGCAGATGCCAAGTATGAAGAAAGCGTTCGCCAGTCGGTGTGGATCATCCTTGGCACCGCTAAAGGTGAACGGGTGATGCGACCGGATTTTGGCTGTGGGATTTATGACTTGGTGTTTGAAGTGAATTCGCCATCAACGGCGGGTAAAGTAGCTCAAGCCGTGCGAGAGGCATTGCTGCTGTATGAACCCCGTATTTTTGTCTTGGATGTTCGGGTGTTCTCAGCATCTGATGAAGATGGCGAAAAACTGCTGATCAATATTGATTATCAGGTGCGGGCAACCAATAACGCTTTCAATATCGTGTATCCGTTCTATCTGGAAAGGGGGGCATAATGGCGAACGAATCTCCTTTCGTTGACAAGCGCACTGCCGCAGATATTATTCAGCAGGTAGAGAAACGGCTGGAAAGCTATGCACCTAAGGATGAAATTGACCCTGCTACAGGCAAGCCAACTGGAATTAGCGCCGCATTAATTGGTGTTTTTGCCCGTTATGCTGAACTAATTATCCAACGGCTTAACCAGGTGCCGGATAAAAATTTCCTAGCGTTTTTGAATTTACTGGGTGCTTCACAAGTCCCCCCACAACCTGCCAAAACCCCACTTTTGTTTTCTCTTGCGGCAGGTAGCCAGGTTGATGCGATCGTTCCGGCTGGAACTCAAGTGGCAGCCGCACCCACAGGGGGAAATCAGCCAATTATTTTTGAAACCCAACGCGATTTGGTCGTTACTGCCGCACAGTTGCACTCCGTTTTTGTGCGCGATCCTCAGAGTGATTCCTACAGTGACTACAGTGACATTACGACAGACGCGGCATTACCCTTTGTTCTGTTTCAAGAAGCTAAAAACGCGATCGCGCATCTCCTCTACATCGGTAGCAATACGCTTCTAAGTTATTCGGATATCCAAACATTAACCCTAAATTTTACCTTACAGAATCCTGTGCCACTGGAATGGGAAATCTACACGGGAGGGGAACCTATCTCAATTTCAGCCTCCTCAGATCCAACGCAAGGTGGTGTCACTTTTACATTTACAAATCTGCCTCAAGTTCCACAAACAACAGTTAATTCAATCACTAGTCGGTGGTTGCGCTGCCGACCTACAAATCCTATTACCTCACAAAGTCAACTTCCAATCGTTAGTAATATCACGCTTCAGGCAACATTAGGCAATACTGGACAACCCGAACTGATCAAAACAGCATTTACTAACTTAGCGCTGCAAGATTTAAGCAAACCTTTTTTCCCATTTGGTGAAAAACCCCAATTTGGTGACACATTCTATTTAGCAGATCGGCAAGCCTTTTCCAAAGGGGGTGCCAAGGTTACCGTGCATATCGACTTAGCAAACCTAGCAAACCTGGGCTTTCCAACACCCGCTACGCCGCCAAATATTGACAAGCTGAAGTTGGAATGGGAAGTCTGGACGAGTCAGGGATGGATATCTGTTGGCACCTCTACTCCACAGGGTTCGACAACCCCTTCCTTTCAGGACGAAACTAAAGCATTTACGGCTGCTACGACAGCTTCCGCTCCGAATACTAGCAATCTGCTCGTCACGTTTACCCTCCCCGAAAACGTGCAAGCAACTACCCTGAATGGAGTTAATAGCTTTTGGCTGCGCGTGCGAATTGCGTCTGGTAACTATGGCGAGGAGGCAAGTTATCAAAGAGATACTTCAGGAGGATATACCGTCGTTCCTGCTAGTTTTATTCCTCCGTTAATTAACTCAATAGCCATTGAATATAGCGTAAATACATTATTGTCATCACCTGACGCGATCGCTACTTATAACAATTTCAGTTATCAATTTATTCCTCCGATGGCTATCAACTATCGCCGGGACAATTTGACCTCTCCCCCAACCCCTCTCCTGCAAGGAGAGGGGAGTAATACTCCCCCCTTCCCTACCAGGGAAGGGGGGGCGGGGGGGTTAGGTCTATCCCAGTTTGAATCGTTTACGCCATTTACGCCGATCGCAGATGCTCAACCCACACTCTACTTGGGATTTAGCTTACCCCCGAACCGAAGCACTTTCCCAAATCGTACCCTCAGCCTCTACTTCCAACTAGCTCAGGTTTTATATCAACCTAACTCAAACACTTCCTCTTCTTCTTTCTTCTCTCGATCGCCTACTCGCCTCGTCTGGGAGTATTGCAGTAGCACTAACCAGCAGTGGGAAAAGCTCATCGTACAGGATGACACGGCAACCTTGACGCGATCGGGAGTAGTAGAGTTTTTGCCACCCGCAGATTTTGTGGCTACTCAAGACTTTAACCAAGCGACTCCGCTTTACTGGTTGCGGGTATATTGCGATCGCGAATCTAGTCAGTTTGCCTGTGCCCCTCAGTTAAACAGAATACTGCTGAACACAACCATTGCTATTCAAGCTGCCACAATCGCCAATGAAATTCTTAGTTCCAGCGATGGCACCCCAAATCAAACCTTTCAGACAATGCGATCGCCCATCCTAGTCGGTGAATATTTAGAAGTCAGAGAACCCGACATCCCCTCAGCAGAGGAGCAAGCCGCACTTCAAAAAATTGATGGCAAGGATGCGATTACTGTGATTCGGGATACCACCGGACGACCGCTTGAAATTTGGGTGCGATGGCAAGCGATGCCTGATTTTTATGGATCTGGACCCCGCGATCGCCACTATGTCATCGATCGCATTACTGGAACCCTTAGCTTTGGTGATGGTGTCAATGGAATGATTCCTCCTATAGGCACCAACAACGTGCGAATGAGGCGCTATCAAACGGGAGGAGGTACGGCAGGTAATCAAAGCGCAAACGCGATCGTTCAACTCAGAACCACTATTCCTTACGTCGCAACAGTCACCAATCCAGAACCCGCCACAGGCGGTGCTGATGCCCAAACCATCGATTCTGTGATTCAACAGGCACCGCGCACCGTCCGCCACGGAGGACGTGCCGTTACTTTTGAAGACTACGAAGACTTGGCAATGCAGGCTACCCCAGCAGTAGCACGGGCGAAATGCGTACCGCTTCTCAACCTGTACGCCGATCCCGAAGCAATACAAAACGCACCTGTCCAACTCGATCAAAACAATGCGATCGCCTTTTCTGGCAAAGCCCCTGGACAGGTCAGCATCATCATCGTACCGCGTTCTTCCGATCCGCAACCCATACCTAGTATGGAGTTAATCGCACAGGTGCAGGACTATCTAGAAGCCTACGCCATTGCCACGGCAACCATCTGGGTAGTAGGTCCGCTGTATGTAGAAGTAAGCGTCACAGCAGACATCGTTCCCACATCCTTAGATATTGCCAATGCCGTCGAACAAGCCGTTCAGCAAGCCTTGACTAATTTCTTGCATCCACTTACAGGTGGTTTCGATCGCAAGGGTTGGGCATTCGGTCGGCTGCCTTATAAATCCGATTTCTACAGGCTTCTAGAAAGCATCCCCGGTGTCGATCGCGTTCGTTTCCTGCAAATCTCTCCCGATATTACCAATCCAGCATCAATTCAACCGGAGGTTCAAGCAAAGCTCGACACTCAACGCTTTTTAGTCTTCTGTGGCGATCGCACCATCACCCTTTCATTTGATTCAGATATTGCACCTATGGCATTAGCCAGCCAGAGAATAAATTCTCTGGCTCATAGCGAAAGTCCTCTCAAGAGGACTCTCAAAAATTTTGAGTCGGTTTTAACCGACTTTAGCTATCAGCCAGGAACTTGAGTTCCTGGCGAGTGTAGGTCACACCACTGATTGATTTGCGAATTATTCCCCTTTCCCCAGAAAAACCATGCCTATTCCATTACCTAACCTTGACGATCGCACCTGGGACGATCTGGTTGAAGAAGGACTCACCCTGATTCCCTCGTACACCTCGGACTGGACAAACTTTAATCCCTCCGATCCAGGCATCACGCTGATTGAATTACTTGCCTATCTGAGCGAGATGCAGATTTATCGACTCAATCGGGTGACAAATGCTAACAAACAAGCATTTTTGAATCTGATTGTGGGATTGAATCCAGATGGGACAAAAAAATATCCCGCTCCCTTGGATGAAGCAGCATTAAACAGCGAGATTCGCAAGGCAGTTTTGATGCTTCGTCAATCCGATCGCGCCATCGCCCGGTCAGATTTTGAAAACTTGGCGTTAGCAGCGAATGAAAGCGATGCCGTGCAAAAAAGCGGGCAGAAAGTTGCTCGTGCCCGTTGCCTACCTCGACATAATTTGGACACTGAAAATTACCTTTTGCCATCAGAGGAGCAAGAACAAGCGGGTCATGTCAGTATTGTCATCCTTCCCGATTCCGTCTCTCAATCCACCATCCCTCAGCCGAATGCAAATCTAATTAGCAGCGTTAAAAATTATCTGGACGAGCGACGGCCGATCGCCACTCAGATTCATGTCGTCGGTCCCTATTATCTCAGCATTTCGGTTCAAATCACGCTGCATCTTCAGCCTGATGCGATCGCAGATGTTGTTCAAGCAAAAGCGGTGGAAGCACTCAAAACATTTTTCGATCCCTATGTAGGGGGTAGGGATGGTAATGGCTGGTCGTTTGGACGCAACATCTATGTCTCTGAAGTTTATCAACTACTAGACCAGCTACCAGGAGTAGATTATGTCACCAGAACTCCGCAAAAAGACCCAATTACCCAGCAAACAACCTATCTAAATGAAATTACCGTTATTAACCCCAACTTTACCGACCGTATGCAGCATAGCCAGGACAATCTATTAACGGCAATCCTACTACGACCAGAAGAACTGGTGGATGCCCAAATTCATCCAACTCAGATCCAAATCATTCCCTCGCCCAGCAGTCAGATCTTTGGAACTTCATCGGGAGGATGACAATGGCAGTAGAAGCGCCTACTCGTTTATTTGAATACTTGCCTGCTATTTACCAAGCAGATTCGTCGTTCTTAAATCAATTTTTGCAAGCATTTGAAGACATTCTGCTTGGTTCAGGAGATTCAGCAAATCCGGGATTAGAGGAAGCGATCGCCAACATTTCCCAGCTATTCGATCCGCTTCAAACTCCTGACGATTTTCTACCTTGGTTGGCACAATGGACAGCCTTTACACTGCGGTCTGACCTAACCTCTAGCCAACAGCGAAATTTCCTTGCCAATATTATCCAACTCTATCGACGGCGTGGCACCCTAGCAAATTTACAGCAATTCCTGCAAATCTTCACCGTTGGTTTGCCAGTCGTTGAAGATAAGCTACCAACTTTACAAGTGGGTGTCTCCTCACATATCGGTGTCGATACCTATCTCGGTGATGTTCCTCACTATTTTCGCGTGTCGATCGCGTTTCCATCTGATTTAGATGCAATGGCACTGCAACGACAGATCGCTATTGCTGTCGCTCTCATCGAACTGGAGAAACCTGCTCACACCTATTACAAATTAGAGCTTGTTTTTCCCAGTATGCAGGTTGGAATTCATTCCACTATTGGTATCGATACCTTGCTTGGTACCGTAACGAGTACAAATGGTAACAAAAGCTCCCCCTAGGGCGTGTTTTCAAACCCTTTCGATCCCCCCGGTCCCCCTTGAAAAGGGGGGAGAATCTGCTCAAAGTCTCCCTTTTTAAGGGGGATTTAGGAGGATCTCCCATGATGAAATGCAATAACGAGTAGTTTAAAAACACGCCCTAGCCCTAGATTTAGGGGGAGCTTAATACAACCAGAGTACTTTACCAACATCCTCTCAACACCAATTTTCAAAAAGTCTCAATTCAATCTTGAATAACTGATTACAAGGAGAAGTCAATCGTGGTTAACATAGCACCCAAAACAAGTGATGGAACTACAAACCCAACTAGCGGAACAGGCAACCCAGATGAAATTCCTTCCATTAAGCGCCTAAACTATTTCACATCTCAATTTCTACAAGCTCAAGATTTCGTGGATGAGCAAGCGTACCATATCAATAGGCAACGCCTGCACAATCAGAATCTCCACACTTGGGGCATTGTAAGCGGAGGATTAACTGTAATTGCCCCAGTAGGTAGCAATCAAATTTCAGTCAGTCCTGGTGTAGCGATCGACTCTCAGGGGCGCGAAATTGTTCTGACAACTCTTCAAACCTTCTCCCTGAACAGCTACCCAGCCAATGCTACTCTCTACCTGACTATTCAGTACGACGAGCAACCAACCGATCCTTACCAATCACAAGGCATCAACGGGAATACTCGCATCACAGAATATGCCGAGCTTCAATTACGCAACACTGCCAATCTAACTCTTCCCACGGATGGATCGGTGCTTCTTCTAGCAACGATCGCGCTGGATGGCAGCAGTAATGTCAGCAGCTTTGATACCCAAACGAATGTACGTTATGCGAGTGCTGCGATCGCTCCAGGTGCAATCAATTTTCTGCAACTGGCACCTCTAGTTGCCAATGGTATTTTTTCTAATCGCATCATCACCAGTGAAATTATTTTCACCCAAGCTAATCTCCCGAATAATACCCAACAATCTGTACCGGGACTGACGTTTTTCCCAAAGTTAACCTTGATGGGTGGTTATTCTAAATGGACTCCAGATCATAACGCTGCCAATGAAACCTATTCGGGTTCGATTTTTGGTTTTATGAATGGCACACAGCAGCAATGCTTTGGTTTCGGAGTGACTAGACTTGGGCAAAACTCTTGGCTACCTGATGCTGCTGGTTCAACCGCAGTTTATTTGAGCAAAGTCCTTTACAATGATGTGCCAAATCAACAGCAATCTACGTTAATTATTTCGGCTAGCCCAAATTCTACCAATAACGGACTTACGCTGCAATTGGTACAAAATATTGCTCAAGGTAAGCAACCCATTAGTAATTTTGAAATTCATCTATGGCTGTTGTGTTTGGCGTAATAGTTATCAACTCGCAACACCATTGATTCAAGTACTATCCCATTCAGGAGATTACGCACAATGTTTAACCAAAGTGGAACGTACACACTCACCGGCCCTGTTGGCATTGGAACGCCAGCACCCTCTGCACAGCTAGAGGTAAAAGCTTTCGGATCGTTTGCTTCAGGCGACATCAAAGCCGATAACGTCTTTGTAACAGGTT
>DATNPT010000437.1:0-25130 GCA_036703075.1 Chroococcales cyanobacterium | reverse complement strand
TCCCCTCAATGCAATTCTGGGCTTTTCTCAATTAATGAGTCGCTCGCGAAGCTTACCCTCCGAACACCAAGAAAACCTGGGAATTATCACCCGCAGTGGAGAACATTTGCTCACCTTAATCAACCAAGTCTTAGATTTATCCAAAATCGAGGCAGGACACACAACACTTAACGAAACTTCCTTTGATATCTATCGCCTCTTAGATGATTTGGAAGATATGTTCCAACTCAAGGCTGAGGATAAAGGGTTGCAGTTGCTGTTTGAGCGGACACCAGACGTACCCCAATTTGTACGCACGGATGAAGTTAAGTTGCGTCAAGTATTAATTAACCTGCTCAATAATGCGATTAAGTTTACCTCCCAAGGGGGCGTATCAGTAAGGGTAAGGTCAGTAATCGGTAATGGAGAAGATAGCTCCAATTACCAATTACCAATTACTAATTACCAATTGCAGTTTGAAGTCGAAGATAGCGGAGCTGGCATTGCCCCAGAAGAGCTAGATAACTTGTTTGAAGCCTTTATGCAAACAAGAACAGGTCAACAATCCTCCGAAGGAACGGGTTTAGGGTTGCCTATCGCGCGATCGTTTGTGCAACTGATGGGAGGTGAAATGATGGTTAGCTCCCAAGTAGGACATGGTACCCTTTTCAAATTTGACATTATAGTTAGCGTAGCTGAAACAGCTCAGAGCCACAGCCAGCAACCAAGCCGCCGAGTCGTTGCCCTTGAACCCAACCAGCCAACCTATCGCATTCTGATTGTGGACGATCGCTGGGACAATCGACAACTGCTAATCAGGCTGCTTTCCCCCGTTGGCTTTGAACTACTCGAAGCAACTAATGGTCAACAGGCGATTGAAATTTGGGAAAACTCCTCGCCGCACATCATCTTAATGGATATGCGGATGCCCGTGATGGATGGCTATGAAGCCACCAAACGCATTAAAGCCACAACCAAAGGTCAAGCTACAGCAATAGTTGCCGTCACGGCCAGTAGCTTCGAGGAACAACGAGCGATTATTCTGTCTACGGGTTGTGATGATTTTATCCGCAAACCCTTTAGAGAAGCAAACATCTTTGATGCCCTACGCAAACATCTGGGAGTGAGCTTCGTCTACGATGAAACCGCCGCCTCGCCCACTTCAACCCAAACCGATACGAATGCCATCACTCCCAATGCCATAGCTGCCTTACCTACCGATCTAGTAGCTAATCTCTACCAAGCTACAATCGATGGCGATAAAGATTTAATGTTGACTCTCATCGACCAAATCCGCTCTTCAAATAAACCTCTAGCTAATGCCCTAGCTGTATTGGTTAACAATTTCCGTTACAAGCAGCTATTAAATTTAACACAACCTGCCGCTAATTCAAAATGACTAATTCTCAAGTTTCTTCTATAAAAGGGAATATTTTAATTGTTGATGATAACCCAGCAAATTTGGAGCTTTTAAGCGGAATTTTGTCTGAGCAAGGTTATAAAGTGCGCCTCATACCGGACGGTAAACTGGCTTTGATGTCTGTCCAATCAACTCGACCTGACCTAATTTTGCTGGACATTTTGATGCCTGAGATGGATGGCTATCAAGTATGTGAAAAGCTAAAAGCAGATGAACGAACTAAAGATATTCCCGTTATTTTTGTCAGCGCCGTGCATGAAGTGTTAGACAAAGTGAAAGCCTTTTCTTTGGGTGGAGTAGACTACATCACCAAACCTTTTGAAGCCAAAGAAGTGTTGGCTCGTATCGAGACTCAATTGCGGATTAGTCAGCTCTCTAAGCAACTTTTAGAGCAAAATGCACGGTTAACTGAGCAGAAAGAACTCTTGCAAACGATCTTTGACCATATTCCCGTAATGGTGACTCTTTATGATGCCAACGGGCGGGTTCAATGGGTTAATCGAGAGTTAGAACGTGTATCGGGATTGTCTCATGCAGAAATAGAAAACATCGATCTGGTAGCAGAATGGTTTCCTGACCCAGAGTATCGCCAGCAGGTTTTGGAACATATGTTTCCCGCTACTGGGAAATGGAAAGACTTGAAAGCCAGGATTCGCGATGGAAGTCATCTGGATACATCTTGGGCAAATATTCGGCTATCTAATGGTATGAGTATTGGAATCGGACAGGACATCAGCGAACGGCTTGCTGCTGCGCTACGCGATCGCAAACAGGCACAAGAAGCATCCCGGCTAGAAGAACGCAACCGCATGGCCCAAGAGATTCACGACACCCTAGCGCAAGCCTTCACAGGCATCATCGTTCACTTGGGAACCGCCTCACGCAAAATTACGGTAGATCCGGTGGCAGCACAAGAACATATAAAGGTGGGGCGCGATCTAGCTCGCTCTGGACTCACCGAAGCCCGTCGCTCAGTGGAAGCACTGCGCCCGAAGTTGTTGGAGGATAGTGACTTATGCAGCGCTCTACGTTGCCTGTCATCACAGATGTTTTCCCATTCCAGTACGCACACCATCTGCGAAGTGATGGGTAACGCATATACCCTACCTCAAGATGTAGAAAATAATGTACTCCGAATTGGACAAGAAGCATTGACCAATGCCTTTAAGTACGCCAGAGCTAGTGAAATCCGAATTGAACTGGTGTATGAGACAACGCAGTTTATTTTGCGAATCAAAGACAATGGGCAAGGCTTTGAAATCGACAGTTTTTCTGTCGAAAATGGTTTTGGTTTAATGGGAATGACAGAACGTGCCGATCGCATCGGCGCAAAGCTGACAATCCAAAGTCAACTCGGACGAGGAACGGAAGTTGTCCTATCGATCGACAGGGAGTAGAGGAGGGTGAACCAGTCAAACATCATTCGCGTCTTGGTTGCCGACGATCATCCCGTCGTAGCGCAGGGGTTGGTGGCGTTAGTCGAATGCGAGGCAGATATTACTGTTGTCGGACAAGCCTCTGATGGGTGCCAAGCCGTGGAACTGTTCCGCCAACATCAGCCCGATGTAACGTTAATGGATTTGCGGATGCCTCAAATGGATGGTGTTGCTGCGATTACTGCTATCTGTACTGAGTTTGACAATGCCCGGATTATCGTGGTGACCACCTACGACAGTGATGAAGATATTTATCGGGGACTTCGGGCAGGTGCAAAAGGTTATTTGCTCAAGGATGCTGAACCTGACGAACTTTTGGTAGCGATTCGCACGGTTCACAGAGGTAGAAAATACATCCCACCTGATATAGGAGCCAAGCTGGCCCAGCGAATGAGCAACCCCCAATTGAGCGATCGCGAGTTGGAAGTACTCCGTCTGATGGTAGCTGGCAAGAGTACTCAAGAGATTAGTGCCGCTCTGTCTATTGCTGAGAGTACCGTCAAGTTCCATGTCAACAATGTCTTGAGTAAATTGGGAGTTAGCGATCGAACCCAAGCAATCATCGCGGCACTGAAGCGAGGGATAGTTAGTATCTAGTAATTCAGGGGGTGGCAGTCTAGTGGTTCATGTCACTAATTGTGATGGATTATCTTAGGCTAAAACCTGCTTAATTAGGGCTTGCTGAATAACTAATGGAAGACCCAGATTTGTGTGTCTTGAAACGCTAGTCCTAATAAATCTGCTGCCTTCTTTCGATCGCCCTGTTTTAAATATATCAAATTTGCTAGAGTGAAACCTCAATCACTAGCCAAAGTTGGCTCCAGTCTTATCCCAGTTTGTCATTTGCCCGTCCATGAAAATCTTGAGAATGTCCGCGATCGCGTCTACAAGTTGGCGTCGTTGGCTTAGTGTGGTGTTAGCCTTGTTGAGTGCGATCGCACTTACCAGTTGTAGTTTAAGCCAGTTTACCAGCGAAGCGGCACAGGTTCCGCAATTGGTAGAGGGGACTCTCGGAGAACCAAAAACCTTTAATTACCCCCTAAGTCAAGAGTCACCGAATGTTTTTGGTTTGATTTATGAAGGGTTAATCGGTGAGAATGGTCTGACGGGTGAAATAGAGCCAGCTTTAGCAGAATCTTGGGAGATTCCTCCGGACAAAAAGCGAATTGTTTTTACAATGCGCGAAGGGCTAAAGTGGTCGGATGGTCAACCCTTGACTGTTGATGATGTCGTGTTTACCTACAACGACATCTACTTCAACGAAAAGATTCCGACTGATATTAGGGATATTCTCAAAATTGGGAAGAATCGTCTCTTGCCCAGCGTGCGAAAACTGGATGAGCGACGAGTTGAATTTACAGTACCGGAACCTTTTGCTCCTTTTTTGCGCTACACGGGACTTGCCATTTTACCTGCCCATGCCCTGCGCGAGTCAGTAACCACCAAAGATGCCAAAGGAAATCTGAAATTTCTGTCCACTTGGGGAACCGATACTGACCCAAAAAAAATTATTTGTAATGGTCTTTATACCTTAGAGAGGTATGAAACAAGCCAGCGGGTAATCTTTCGGCGCAATCCCTACTACTGGCGTAAGGATACTCAAGGTAAATCCCAGCCTTACATCGAGCGAATTATCTGGCAGCTTGTCGAGAATACTGACACCTCGTTTCTACAATTTCGCTCTGGAGGATTAGACAGTCTCGACCTCTCACCAGAATATTTTTCCCTCCTCAAACAAGAAGAAAAACGTGGGAAATTTACTATCTACAATGGTGGACCAGAACTGAGTACGACGTTTGTGGTTTTTAATTTAAATAAAGCCAAAAGTTCTAAAGGTCAGCCCCTCGTAGACCCGGTTAAATCTCGCTGGTTCAATACGCTGGAGTTTCGACAAGCCGTTGCTCATGCGATCGATCGCGGGAGAATGCTGAACAATCTTTACCAGGGTTTGGGCGAACCGCAAAACTCACCGATTTACAAGCAAAGCCCCTACTATTTATCTCCCAAAGAAGGACTCAAGGTCTACAACTACGACCCAGAACGAGCGAAACAACTGCTAACATCAGCTGGATTTAAGTACGATGCAGTGGGTCAACTGTTCGACGCCGATGGCAATCGAGTGCGCTTTTCGATGCTCACCAACTCAGGCAATAAACTACGGGAAGCAATTGGCGTTCAGATCAAAAACGACTTGAGCCGGATTGGGATTCAAGTAAATTATAGTGCGATCGCGTTTAATGTTCTCATGGATAAGGTCTATACCCAACGGCAGTGGGATAGTTACATCGGCAAAATTGGTGGAGGTGGTGTCGAACCAAATGGTGGAGCAAACACTTGGAATACCAAAGGTGGCTTGCATACCTTTAACCTCGGCCCTCAACCGGGAGGATCGCCTATACAAGGTTGGCAACCTGCGGATTGGGAACTGAAAATTGAAGACTTATATATCAAGGGTGCTAGCGAACTCGATGAGGCAAAGCGCAAAGCCATCTACACCGAAAGCCAACGCGTCACTCAGGAATATTTGCCGTATATCTATTTAGTGAATCCACTGGAAATGGAGGCAGTACGCGATCGCATTCAGGGCATTAAATACACTGCTCTAGGAGGTGCATTCTGGAACCTTTATGAACTGAGAGCAGCAACCAACTTGCGTGACTGATTTCTCAGGCTATCCCAATTGTCTTTCTAGCAGCACGTCTGTACTGTCTCATACCAATTTCCTAAATACCTGCTACAGATACTTTTCTGGCTCCCCCCTTGGTGTTTCAGTTTCTGCCGCACGAGTGAAGGTAAGAACGATCCGATCGGCCATCTTTAGTCCTTTCCTCCGAGCAAGCGATCGTATTCCTCTCTGAACTCTCGATCAGATGATCGGGCGCTTTCGCCGAGAGATTAGGAATTTCTTTGATGCAGAGTTAGTTGAAAAACGGCAACCAACAACGTGCAATGCTTGATTAACCTAATTGCTGACCTTCATTCATTAGGATAATCGCGATCGGCAATGAGATTCAGTACGGTTTCGCACTAAATCTCATTGCTTTTTATTTCAAATAAATTACTGTCACTATCTGGGGCTTAGACGGTTAAGCAGATATGGGTAATATCAAGTCCGTCTAATTGCCCATAATAAAAATTTATCCGCGTCTGGAGTGTGTCCGCGTCAGCCCTAACTATGGGTATTCAACCGGACATGATATATAGCCTAGCTTAGTTGCTGAGGCTGTCAAACCTGACACAGTATCAAGCCAAACCACTGTTTTGGGTCAGTCCAAACTTGAAGTGATTTTAACCCCTTGGCTTGGAGTTCATGTTGCATAACGGTTAGGTCGAATTTCCGAGAAATTTCTGTCATTATGGTTTCACCGGATTCAAATTTAACCGTAAGGTCAAGAGCTTTTAACTGCACGGTATGTGCTTTCAAACACCGCAAATGCATCTCAATCTGATGGAGTTGCTCGTTGTAAAATGCCCAATGTTCAAACAACTGAGTATCAAAATTTCCATCAAAACGCCAGTTCAGATGTTTTAGTATGTTGAGGTTAAATTCGGCTGTCACTCCCTGGCTATCATTGTAGGCAGCTTCCAACAAGTGTTTCGGCTTTTGCAGGTCAATTCCTAATAAGAAATACTCACCTGGCTCTAAAGCTTCTGTAATTTGCGAGAAAAAGACATCGCACTCGTGGGGATTGAGATTGCCTAGCGTACTACCCAGGAAAAAAATCATACGGCTTGGCAATTGAGTGGGAGGCAATTGTTTCAGTGCTAATTCATAAGTGCTAACCAAACCCTGAACGTTAAGGGAGGGATATTCAGAAAGCAACTGCCGCGCACTACTTTCTAAGATTCCAGCGCTGACATCAATCGGTACATAACGTAGCGAGTCAGACTGAGTATCATAGGCATCCAGTAAAAGCCGGGTTTTTGTTGAACTACCGCTACCCAGTTCTACCAATTCGCATTCACCCGTTACTTGGGCAATCTCGCTGGCATACTGACGCAGAATGGACGCTTCTGTCCGCGTCGGATAATATTCTGGTAACTCGCAGATTTGCTCAAATAATTGAGAGCCGCAATCGTCATAGAAATATTTCGGAGGTAGGGTTTTGACAGCCTGAGTTAATCCTTGAATAACATCGCTCCCAAAGTTTGTTTCATCCTGAGAGGGAACGCTGATATTGTGCAATCGTTCGATCTGTAGGCGTTCCTCTAGTAGAGAGGATTGCTTGTGGTAAACTTCACTAACGCTAAGAGTACTTTGGTTTGAATTTATCACGTTAATATCTTCCCTATAGTGGCATTACAAACGTGCCTAAAACGTTGGGTTGACTCCTATGTTTCAGGCTAAAATCTGCGATCGATCGCCTTGAATTTCAAGGGGTGATATGGTGTCCGGCAATAGAACCACACTATGCAGGATGCGAGTAGTGAGGACTAAAGTCCTCTTGTGAGGGGCGCTAAAGCGCCTACCACAAACAGGATTTTATTATGGCTAATTAACCGGACATGATATGACGACCGCGCCAAGACAAAATTACCAACACCTGAGTTTGAGGTAAAATTTGGTGTTTTTGGTTAGCAGTTAGTAGTTAGTAGAAAAAGTTCGAGATAACTTACAACTAACCACTAACCACCAACGCCTAACCTACGAACAAGCTTAAGACCCAACGATATGGCAAGCTTGATGGCCTTAGGCTAAGCAACACTACGAGCACAGCGGAAACCCGCCAAAATCTGGCGAATGCCAGGATGATACCAGTTACGAAAGCTAGAACGCATCGCCCAAGGGCGGGTTGCCCAGCTACCCCCTTTAAGCACTCGATGCTGTCCGTCGAAATAAGTTTGGGAATAACCTCGGTAAGGATAGGCGACAAATCCCTCGTAGCCGTCGAACCAGGTTGATGTCCATTCCCAAACGTTGCCTAGCATGTCGTAGCAGCCATAAGCACTCTGCCCTGAGGCATAGGCGTTCACGGGTGTTGTCTGTCCGATAGCATTGCTGTGATTGCATTGATGAGTGTTGGGTTCTGCTTCGCCCCAGGGATAGGTTTGGCAGCGCCTTGTAGCGGCATCCCAACTTGCGGCTTTTTCCCATTGAGCCTCTGTCGGCAATTGCTTTCCGACAAATCGTGCATAAGCTTCGGCTTCATAGTAGCTAATGCCGCAAACGGGGTGATTATCCCAGGTTGTAGCATCTGACCAGTAGAGGGGTTGAGCGACTGGGTGTTCCTGAAGCCATTGCCACCCTTGAGCGGCCCACCACTCGCTGTTCTGGTAGCCACCCGCCTCTATGAACATTCGGTACTCTTTACAAGTAACAGGATAGCGATCGATCCAGTAAGTATCCAAGTAAACACGGTGACGCGGACGCTCGTTATCCAGGGCATCAATCGAGTTATTCCCCATCTCAAACTCACCGGCTGGGATTTCTATCATCTCTGCCTTTAGTTGGATACCAGGTTGGGGATTTTCTGAAATAGTTGTCACCCACATTTCTTGATGCCGCTCCTGGAAATGCCAGCGTTGTAACTGCAAAACAAAGGCGATTATTTCGCTATGCTGGCTCTCGTGCTGAATCAAAAAGCTCCATAGGCGTTCTTGTTGGTCTAAAGGTGCACTGTCTAGGTAGGTGAAGACTTGGGTTCTGACTATATTGAGATAGTCATAAATTACTGAGAGTGATGGTAAATTCTGACGCTCGGATTTTGGTAAACCATCAGCGGCAAATAGCTTATGATATTGCTCGAATAAGGGTGGCGAGCCAGCTAAGCGCTCTAGTATCCAGTAAGCTTCTGTGAAGGCAATGTGACCGAGGTGCCAACCCACAGGGCTAAAGTCTGGATGAGCTTGCTTGCGAAAGGTCGTATCGTCAATGCCTTCAAATAAAGCTAGGGTATCCAGGCGACACCGATGCATCGCATCGCGGATTACCTCTCTACGAGAGTTGATGGATGTGAATTTCAAGGTCTTCTCCTACGCTGAGAATGCTACTATTCGGGCAACTGTTCCAGTTACCAGTAAACAGCGGTTCAGACGCAATAATTACTGCATTTGGATACGTCGGGTCATCTCTCAACCAGTACAGTGTAGGAGCAGATGTGCCGTATGCAAATCGGCTGGCAAGGAGATGATATCCGTCACTAATAATGATATTTGCAGAAAAGCTAACATCCTGCGATCGCGCTAATTCAGTCAGCGTCATCAAGGTTGCAGATAAAGCCTTTTCTGGCGCAGGGTCTGAAAGACTTCGCATCTCATTGACAAACAGGGCAAAGATATGCTCTGAATCTGTCGTACCATTAACTGACTGGTAGACTTCATCACTCAAGCGATCGCGAATCGGTCTGTATAGGGTTTTGCGAAAATTCGTGATAAAACCGTTGTGGATAAACAAAAGCCGATTCTCTCGAAACGGCTGGCAGTTGCTTAAATCCAACGCCTGTCCGGGCGTTGCGCTGCGGACATACGCTAGCACGCATTCCGATTCCACATAACGGCTCAATTCAGGAAGATTGATATCGTTCCAAATTGCCAATGTGCTTTTGTAGGTGAAGGGATTGATATCCCGTTCCGCGCGATACCAACCAACTCCGAAACCATCAGCATTCACCACGCCAGAAGTCATTTCGCGAGGCACGTAACTCTGAACAATCAGCGAATGCTCTGGCTTATACAATACGCGATCGAGTGGAGTGGGTGGCCCAAGATAACCCAGTAATCGGCACATGCTGAAGTCGTTGCTCCTACAATCACTAGCAATCCATCCTCGTTCAGGAAACTACTATAAACGCTAAGTTCTCTCTCTGAGAAAATCCTGAGGATTTGGAGAGATTTGTCTAATCAAGGAAACTATAGTCTCTTGCCCTAGGAAGAAACCTTCGCGTCTAAAGCTTTGCGAGCAATCCGAGTCACATAAACGGTTACGGCGACTGTTGCGATAAAACCAATAATCCGAATCGTCCACTGTATCGCAGGATTAGTCGGTTGACTCTCGGTACCAATCTTTGCCAGACTACCCGCCAACGAGCCGAGATAAACATACATAATCGTGCCTGGAATCATGCCGACGAAGCCAAAAACATAATCTTTTATAGAAACTCCCGTAACTCCAAAGGCGTAGTTCAAGAGATTAAAGGGAAATACAGGGGAAAGCCGCGTCAGCAGAACAATCTTAAATCCTTCTTTACCCACCGCTTCGTCGATCGCTCGAAATTTTTCATTACTAGCAATCTTCTTGAAAACCCAGTCCCTAGCTAAATAACGCCCAATCAGGAATGCAACAGTCGCTCCCAAGGAGGCACCGATGAAAACATAGAGCGAACCCAACACTAGACCAAAGACAACGCCAGCCCCCAGAGTGACGATTGACCCTGGCAAGAAAGCGATAGTGGCGATAATGTAGAGAGCAATGTATGCGATCGCGCCCATCGCACCCAGGCTGTTAATCCACTCTAAAGCGCTTCTTAACAGTTCCTGGGGATTAAATCCCTGTGTAGAACTGGCTTCCTGGGCTAAGGCTGGAGTTGAGGCAAGTACTAGTGTAATCGCGATCGCTAGCAACGGTGCGATCGTCAACTTGAGAAGCGTGATTAAGGGTTTGCTCGAAACTGGATGTTTTATCCGTTTTTCAGTCATGGCTTGACCTCAGTTCCATAAGATTGATAAATTTTCATACTAAATCTCGTGAAATCGGGAATCGAAGCCATTCACTCTAAATTACGGGTTAATGGTTGTACCATTAAGTTAAAAATTTCCTTAAGAAATGTCGATAAAAATCTAATTTGTGTATCTGTTTGTCTGCCCATTGCTGGAATCGATGAATTAATAAAGCATGGTCTGTAAATAACAAAATTGAGGAACACGTCCTAATGCAAAGCGAAACCAGCTTCACAGAAGTCATATTTCACTACGTCAATGGTAAGACAGAGTCATTTGATATCCCTGTCACTCCAGAAGCGTTCCAGGAACAACTCCAAGGCTTACTCAACCAATCTTGGTTGACCCTGCACCTATTCGATCGCTCGGTTTTAATTTGTATCGACAAGGTCGTAAAAGTAGAAGTGAAACCACCCATTTCCGGAATCGACGGCGAAGGGGTTTTCTCCGATGCCCATCGCGTGACAGCGCTAACTCATGGCGCGAAAAGTTAGCAGAAACTCCAACTAGTGCAGCGTGGCGGAAATAACTATCTCGTTGAAAAAGCTGAAAAAGCCCACTGTACGAGCTTTCTTTCCGTCTGCCCTCTACCTACTGCCTACTGCCTTCTTACACTCGGGCAACGCAACATTCAAGACGAAACCAACATTCAAACGGGGAACTCATGACTACTGTTAGTTTGATTCGCGCTGACTCCTACGAGAGGCAGCGGCTACGCGCCTCTTTGGAAACGTTGCTGGAACCCTTGGGAGGGATGGGAGCGTTTGTGAAAAAAGGCGATCGCGTCCTGCTGAAACCCAATCTCCTTACGGGAGGGCGTCCCGGCAAAGAATGTATTACTCGTCCCGAACTAGTTTACAGCGTTGCTCAGTTGGTACGGGAAGCGGGGGGTCAACCCTTCTTCGGAGATAGCCCCGCGTTTGGTAGTGCCAGAGGGGTGGCGATGGCAAACGGCTATCTACCCCTGCTTGAAGAACTCAACATTCCAGTCGTAGAATTCCACGGTCAGCGATACGAAACCGTCAGCCAATCCTTTAACCATCTGCGTCTGTGTCGAGAAGCGATGGAAGCCAATGTTGTCATTAACCTACCGAAACTCAAATCTCATATGCAGTTGACGCTGACGATGGGTGTTAAGAACTTATTTGGCTGCGTTCCAGGCAAAATGAAAGCCTGGTGGCACATGGAAGCGGGGAAGGATGAAACGCGCTTCGGAGAAATGTTGGTGGAAACGGCACGAGCGATCGATCCAGACTTAACGATTTTGGATGGAATTATCGGTCACGAGGGAAATGGGCCGAGTGGTGGAGAACCTCGGCAGTTAAATGTCTTGGGGGCATCTTCAAATGTTTTTGCCCTCGATCGCTCCATCCTCGATATTGTTCACGTCGATCCAACTCTGGTTCCTACGATAGCAGCGGCACAACGGCTGGGACTCAATCCAGAATTGGCGACCCTTCACTTCCCACTTCAACAGCCGCTAGACCTCCAAGTGATGGATTGGAAACTTCCCGATGCCTTAGTCCCGATTGATTTTGGTCTGCCCCGCGTTCTTAAATCCACCTTTAGACATCTCTATATTCGCTTGATTAAAGAGCCAATGAAAATTTATGCCCAACGGTAGATGAGACATGGGTCAAGTTCGGTAGGCATTGTTACAAACGCCTAGAAAACTAGCGAAGTAAGCTTGTACTACCCTCCGATTGCTTAATCATACCGCTCTGTTGATAGGGGCGGTTTCTTAGTCTTAAACCAAAAACTAAGCTCTTCCCTAGGTGGGATATTTAGGTAGATTTTGACAGAATCTAGGGTTTTATAGAGATTGTTTGCTAGAAGACAAACAGATTAGAAGAAATAGCTACAATAGATAGTAGGGAATTCTCACTTAAATTCCTTTTTAACTTCTCATAGACCAAATTCCAGTTAAAACTTTTTATGGAATCCAGTAGTCCGTCTGCCAACTCTTCTGACCCCCATCCTAATAAATGGGCAGAACTTATGGGCACGGCAATTGCTCTCTTAACCCTGACCTTACCTCTGTTTGTCATCGCGTATTACTCTTCAAGCAGCGTTGATGTTTTACAACAGACAACCTATTCGGTGCCGAGGTCAGGAAAATGATGCTTCAGATAGTTGTATCACCAAACTCCCATGATTAGTTTAACGGAACCTAGTTATTTCAAGGTTCCTGACTACTAACAAAAAAAGTTGAGTGGCTCCTAAGTTCGGTGGGGTGTGACGACCGACGAGACGAGAGTGTCCGTCTTCGCTTAGAATGCTACACGGGGTTGGTCTAAGCACTTGTGTGCTGCTTGACTAGCTAGTCATTCTTTAATCGGCCGATCGCTAAGACCGAATGGCTCTGTGCGCTTGCGCTATGTTGAAAGGCACCCCAACCAAACTTTGTGTCGCTTAATAATTCGGTCATGGATTTATCACGTATTCCTGCTCAGCCCAAGCCCGGTCTAATCAACGTATTGATTGAAATTCCGGCGGGTAGCAAAAACAAGTACGAGTTTGACAAAGACTTGCAAGCCTTTGCACTTGACCGGGTGCTTTACTCCTCTGTGCAGTACCCTTACGACTATGGCTTTGTACCTAATACGCTGGCAGATGATGGCGATCCGCTGGATGGTATGGTGTTGATGGATCAGCCAACATTCCCAGGCTGTGTCATTGCCGCCCGACCAATTGGGATGCTAGAGATGATTGATGGAGGCGATCGCGACGAAAAAATTCTTTGCGTCCCCGACAAAGACCCGCGCTATGCCAATGTCAAATCTCTCGAGGATATCGCCGCTCACCGCCTGGATGAAATTGCGGAATTTTTTAAGACTTACAAAAATTTAGAGAAGAAAGTCACAGAAATTCTGGGCTGGAAAAATGTCGATCAGGTATTACCCCTGGTAGAGAAGTGCATTGCAGCTAGTAAGTAGCCTGCTAGCGATTTAGAAATTGAGCGCTGATCGAAAACAGCGTGAGGGAGGAAGACGAGATCGATAGTTTCATCCTTCCTCCTGCATCGGGTGCAGTGGCTATCTCACTCGCTCGCCAACAAAACAGCCAGTCGTCTTACACGTTTCGGTGCCAGTAAGACGTTAAACTCAGCAAAGAGAGCAGACGCGAAAAGTCGCCTAGCCAACTTGTGGAAGTATTGTGATATCTGTGTTATGTCTGTGATAAGACTCACAAGTCAGTTGCTTTTAAGCACGCTAAAATGAACTGACTCGATCAAAACTTCCTGACCAAAACCTGGGTGCTAGAAAACTATAGGTAGGGGAAAGTGCAAAATCACTGTTTGTTTTTGTACTCAAAAAGCCCTACGCAATCTATTCTCAAGGGGCAATATTTGCCTCATTATGATACCAAGCCATGGTTTCCCACTCATCGGTTGCTGTCTCCTCTAAGTATCATTTATTACAACTCCACCGATGGGAACAGTTGCTAATTGAGGCTCACTTGCTTGAACGATGCCAGATTTTGCTTCAGCGGCACCAAACCCATGTACATCCAACAGTAGAGCCGACATGGTAACTGGTCCTACCGCTAATTTTCTTGTCCACTTTTGGGGCGTCCGAGGTGAAGTTTCCGCTCCAGGAGAAGAGACAATGCGCTATGGTGGCAATACCTCCTGTGTCGAAATTCGAGTCGGGGAAAAACGCTTAATTTTCGATGGTGGTAGCGGCTTACGGCTCTTGGGCAATCATTTGCTCAAGCAGATGCCGGTAGAAGCGCATATCTTCTTTACGCATTGCCATTGGGATAGTATTCAGGGATTTCCCTTTTTTACACCTGCCTTTATTCCAGGCAACTGTTTCCATATTTATGGAGCAGCATCGTCGAACGGTGCATCGATAGAACAGCGATTGACGGGTCAGATGCTCAGTCCTAATTTTCCAGTTCCTCTGCAAGTGATGCGCTCGGAGCTGAAGTTCTACGACTTAACCTCTGGCGATGTTGTTGCACTAGATGACGTAACGGTTGAAACGGTCTTTCTCAACTACTCGTACCGCTCGATGGGGTATCGAGTCACTTGGCAAGGGCGATCGGTCGTTTATGCAACTGCTCGCTCCTGCTTCCCCGATCGCGTGGATCAAAACTTGCTCCACTTAGCGCGTCAAGCCGATCTGCTCATCTTAGATGCTCCCCATACCATTTCAGCCGATGACCCAGCTCAATCTGACCCGTTGAGCTGGCAAGACAACCTTTGGCAAACTGGCATTACCACGGCTAAGGCAGCTGGAGTCAAGCGAATTGTCATGTCTCGCTATAGCCCTGACCATGACGATCGGTTTCTCGATCGCGTAGAAGCGCAACTCCAATCCGTTTTTCCTAACAACCTGCTCGCTCGCGAAGGCATGATTTTACCCGTGTGTTAGACGGTTAACAGTGTTGAGTGAGCAGTTAACAGAGTTCCGGCGATCGCATCGGAAACAGGACAATACACCAATCTCCTGCTACTCTAGCGGGAGGACATTGTGTCATGTTTGCTCAGTAAAACGTAAAAATTGGTGATGTCGAATGACGGATACTCCTTATGTCGTTTCTGTTGGGTACCTCAGCGAACACTTGGATGACCCGCAAGTCGTAATTGTGGATTGTCGCTTTGCGTTGTCCGATCCAGAACAAGGACGTCGGCAGTATCAAGTTAGTCATATTCCTAATGCTCATTATCTGGATTTGAACAAAGACCTCTCCTCTCCAGTGGAGCGTCATGGTGGTCGTCATCCCTTACCAGAGGCAAATCAGCTAGCTCAGAAACTCGCGGCAATTGGGATTCATTTTCAGCAAACGTTAGTCGTTGCTTACGACGATTCTCGCTTTGCCTTTGCGTCACGTCTGTGGTGGCTGTTACGCTATTTAGGACACGATAAGGTAGCACTACTTGATGGCGGTTGGTCTGCATGGCAAGCAGCGGGTTATCCAGTCACAGACGCACTACCACCCCTAGGAACCGGCAATTTTGTACCTCAGGTGCGATCGGATTGGGTAGTGGATATTAACGCGGTGAAGACTCGTCAGGGCTTGTCTGGTGTTGTCTTAGTCGATTCGCGAGAGCGCGATCGCTATTTAGGTCAACGCGAACCCATTGACCCAATCGCCGGTCATATTCCGGGTGCCGTCAATTATCCATGGCAAGATGTTACTGATGCCCAAGGCTATCTGCGCTCTAACCTAGAGCAAAAACAACGCTGGGTGGATCTCGATCGGGCAACAGAAATTCTGGTTTATTGTGGCTCTGGTGTTACCGCTTGTGTGAATCTTTTTTCCTTAGAACTGGCGGGAATTCACTCCGCGAAGCTCTATGCTGGCAGCTGGAGTGATTGGTGCTCTTACCTGTAGAGTAAAACCCCTCAGTCCTCAAGATGCACAATAACCAGTTAACGCACAACGGCAAATTTGAATGTAGAGTTGATAAAGTACACTCACAGGAGACTTTCACTGTGGTGGTGCTTCTATAATGCCTATGTCCAAGTTAAAGAGTACGATTGTTGAATATGTCATTAGCTTATCGCATCAGTTGATTGCAGTGGAGGAGTTAGAAAAATGAACCAACGAAAGCACCCCTTAGTAACCTTAGAATTATCAGCAAAACGTAACTATTAGCAAATTATTAAATAAAAATTGCTAAAATAAGAATTTACTTAATTTCTCTAGAACTATTAGGTCTTAGTTTATATGCCATGTCCAATGAACCGTCTCTCTATTTTTGTAGACGGTAACAATATGTTCTATGCCCAACAAAAAAATGGCTGGTTCTTCGATCCGCGTAGGGTTTTGGACTACTTTAAAAAAGAACAAAACACAGTACTAGTAAACGCCTTCTGGTACACAGGATTGAAAGATCCCCAAGATCAAAGAGGATTCCGGGACGCCTTGATTAGTCTAGGTTACACCGTTCGGACAAAAATTCTTAAAGAGTATTATGACGACAGTTCCGGTCGCTATTCTCAAAAAGCTAACTTAGATATAGAAATTGTTGTTGACATGTTTAATACGGTCGATCAATATGACCGAGTGATTCTGTTTAGTGGAGATGGGGATTTTGAACGAGCCATTGAATTATTACGCTCTAAAAATACGCATATAACTGTAGTTTCAACCGAAGGAATGATTGCTAGAGAATTAAGAAATGCGACCGATCGCTATATCGATTTAAATGATATGCGAGACCAAATTGAAAAGATTGACTATTAATTTAACTAGATCAAAACGTATCCTGTATTTTTTATAAATCAAGACGAGCAAATACTCTAAGATTCGGCAGAGCGAGCGATGAACAACCAACAGCAACCAGACCGCATTATTATCTTTGACACCACTCTCCGGGATGGCGAACAGTGTCCTGGCGCTACTCTGAATGTCGATGAAAAGCTGGTCATTGCCCGACAATTAGCTCGTCTGGGCGTGGATGTAATTGAGGCAGGTTTCCCTTACGCCAGCCCAGGAGACTTTGAAGCGGTGCAAAAGATTGCTCAGGTGGTTGGCGTGGAGTCTGGACCAACGATCTGTGGCTTGGCAAGAGCGACTCGTCAGGATATCCAAGCCGCCGCCAACGCCCTCAAACCAGCAGCTAAGGCAAGAATTCATACCTTTATTGCGACTTCAGATATTCATCTGGAGTACAAGCTGAAAAAAACTAGGCAAGAGGTGATAGCGATCGCGCAAGAGATGGTCGCTTATGCCAAATCCTTTGTAGACGATGTGGAATTTTCTCCCGAAGACGCTGGGCGCTCCGATCCTGAGTTCCTCTACGAGGTGTTGGAACAAGCAATCGCGGCCGGTGCGACAACGATCAACATACCGGATACCGTTGGCTACACGACTCCCAGCGAGTTTGGTAGCTTAATTCGCGGCATTAAAGAAAACGTCCCCAACATTGACCAAGCGATTATCTCCGTTCACGGTCACAACGACTTGGGCTTAGCCGTCGCTAACTTCCTAGAAGCTGTCAAGAATGGGGCGCGGCAACTCGAATGCACGATTAATGGCATTGGCGAACGGGCGGGTAACGCGGCGCTCGAAGAACTCGTAATGGCGTTGCATGTACGGCGGCAATATTTTAATCCATTCCTGGGACGCCCACCGGAGTCGGAAGAGTCCCTGACCAACATCGACACGCACCAGATTTACAAAACCTCTCGCTTGGTATCCAACCTAACGGGAATGCTGGTGCAACCCAATAAGGCGATCGTTGGGGCAAATGCCTTCGCCCACGAATCGGGCATCCACCAAGACGGCGTCCTCAAGAACAAGCGCACATACGAAATTATGGATGCCCAGTCGATTGGCTTAACGGACAATCAGATCGTGCTGGGCAAACACTCCGGTCGCAATGCCTTCCGGACTCGCCTCAAGGAACTGGGGTTTGAGCTGACGGAAATTGAATTAAATAAGGCATTTCTCCGCTTCAAAGACGTAGCGGATAAGAAAAAAGAAATCAGCGATTGGGATTTAGAAGCACTCGTTAATGATGAAATTCGCCAAGCGCCCGACCTGTTCCAATTGGAATTGGTGCAGGTATCCTGTGGCGATCGCGCCCGCCCTACCGCAACGGTTACTCTGAGAACGCCGGAGGGGGAAGAACTCACCGACGCCGCGATCGGAACTGGCCCTGTGGATGCGGTCTATAAGGCGATTAACCGAGTTGTCAACGTCCCCAACGAACTGATCGAGTTTTCTGTGCAGTCAGTGACCAAAGGCATTGACGCCCTTGGGGAAGTAACAATCAGGCTGCGGCACAACCAACGAGTCTTCACCGGTCAGGCGGCAAGTACCGATATCATTGTCGCTTCTGCTCAGGCTTACGTGAATGCTCTCAACAGGCTTTATGCCTCATTGCAGGGCGACCAAACGCCAGTCATGGCGCAAGGCAGGTCATAGCACTACCGCTTGAAACTCCATCCTTTTTGGGTGGAGTTTTTGGTAATGGGTGAGGGGATCGAGAATTGACGAACCATTACCGAGTACTATTACTTACGGCGGCGGCAATTCTGGTCGCCCACAAGGGGTCGAAGCCTCCTCGCCGCCGTGTGCGTACATCGGCTGTAATAGAGGAATCGGGAGTTGTTCAAGTCTCAACGGAACAAACTTGAAGTTTTACCGCTTCCCCAGTTGGGGGTAAAAGAGCGCCAGAAATTTCTAATTGATACGGCCCTTCTGGGTGTACTGGCACTATTTATCGTTGTTATTACATCGCTCTACATCAGTAGCGAACATAATTTCCATTGGTGGATCGATTGGTATTCTCGAACTATTGATGTAGCCGCCATGTTTCGGGAGTCTCCCTCGGAGGCGCTCCAAACCGTTAAACGGTCGTTAATTGAGGAGCGTAATCTTCTCTTCACGCTACCGTTGGTTCCCTTCATCTGGATGTTTGGGAGTTCGCGAATTGTTTACGAGGTGGCACTTGCCTTAGTTTATCTGCTGCCGTTTGCACTCGTCATGGGTGCGATCGCAACTCAGTTGATTCGGGTTCATTCGCAAATCGTTTTTTGGTCAACGGCAATCTTAACCTTACTCATCCCAGTGAGTTGGGTACCAACCTTTATTGGCATTCCCGATACGGGTGGGCCAGTGTTTCTGGGATTGGCAACGTTCGTTTACTTGCAAGATGTCAAGCTCAAGCGGTGGTGGCGAATTCCTCTGATCGGATTGTTGATTGGATGCTCTATTCTCCTACGTCGCCATTACATCTACGGAGGGATTTCATTCCTCGGTGCGTTGACGTTACAGGCGTTGGTTTTCTTCACGCTCGATGTGCGAACCCTTCCCCGCTTAAGGACGAGTTCATCCCGTTTGGCTAACCGTTACACCATTGCCTTACGGAATTTGCTAGGGTACGGCGTGCGAATTGGGCTAATCGCGATCGCTAGCTTGATTACGCTGATGATTGTCGCGCCGGATTTTACCTACCGGGCGATGATGGTAGATTACAAATCGCTGTACACGTCTTGGACTCTACCTTACGGCGATATCTTTGAGCTATACGCCGCCTTCTATGGCTGGGCAACGTGGCTACTAGTAGCAAGTGGGCTTTGCTTATGCGTTTTAGCTCGTGATGTGGCTTTGCCTGCGCTTAGCTTTATTAGCCTATCGGGTATTTGTTCGTTAGCAATCTGGCTGGTTGTCCTGCGTTACGGCAATGTCTTTTATTCCCTCCACATCACACCGTTGATTGTTATCGGATTAGTTGCCTTCATCTGGACAATCTGGAGTCGGTTAGCTGGAACCCGACGTAAGGTAGTACTGAGTGTCGTGGGCTGCTATTTGGCGAGCAATCTTGTTTTGGGACTGACTCCTATTGGCAAGTTTGATAGCGTCTTTCGCCCCTTATTTGCGATCGATATGCCGCCGCTAGTTCGGGCAGACTACGATGAAGCTGTGCGTCTGGTGAACTACCTGCGTGAAATAACTCCCAACAAAGAGCCAATTTATGTTGTCGGTTATCAACGCCTGCAACTGGATTCGGGTTTGATGAAAGCTGTCGAGCGGGTACAGTATCCACTCAAGCCCAGGAAATTGAACATTCTGCCAGCGCCTCAAGTAGACTCTCGTGATGCTTATCCCCTTGAGATGTTGCTCAAGGCAGACTACGTTGTCGTTCCTAACCCTCTACCAGATTATCCAGATAAACCGAGCAAGGTTCCTGCTGTCGGGGAATGGGTGCCCAATCGAGAACTCAAGGTGGTTCAAGCTGTATTTGAGGCCTTTACCAATAATTGGGAATTTGCTCAAGACTTCAAGCGATTGCCGGTACAGTTCAACTTTGATAAGGGCGCTGTTGTCAATATTTACCGACGAGTTCGCCCCACATCTCTAGAAACAGCAGTGCGAACGCTCTACGCCATGCAGCAGGAGATTGGTAGACGCCCCGGTTCTCAGCTCGATTGGATGATTTTGAGCCAGCGATATCAGCCGTTGAATAGCTCGTTTGTGAATATCACTGACGGTGACACGCATCGGATTGTGCTTTATGCTAGCGATCGCTCGGAGGACAAGGTCAAACGAGATCGACTGATAGAGGGTGAACGCGATCGCGATCGAACCAAGGATATAGAACGACACTTACTCTATATCGGCTCATTCCCCGAAAACCTCCAAGTCAGTGGTGCAGTAACCTTTGTGGGCGAACCCTGCGTCAAAGCTTCGTTACAATTATCGATGCTCGACAAGGAGGGACAGACTCTTAGCAGCACGCAACCCGTGTATTTTTCCAATAAAGTAACCCCCTTCAGATTTTCTGCTCGTGGTGAAAATGCAACCTATCTACTTCTCGATTTCTTAGGCTACGATCGGAGCAATTTAATCGATTCCTGCACGCTAGAAGTTCAATCGCTAGCCATATCGCCCAAAAAATAATATGCGATCGAGCCATTCACTTCTTCTGCGTTCAACAGGAATCAAAGGTCAAAGCCTGAAAATTTGGCATGGTTTACGGCAAGTACAACATAGAACGAAATGTTAGACGAAACCTTAGAAAAAGAGCGACGCTTTCATGATGCTTGGGCTGCTGCCATTGACGTAGATGGGATTCGGGTAGCAGACTATTTTGAAGCCTGTACTGCCCCAGAAAATCGATTTATCCTCGCAGAGATGGGAGATATTCGAGGAAAGCGACTTTTAGACTTGGGCTGTGGCGCTGGTGAAAATAGTGTCTATTTCGCGAAAAAAGGAGCGCATTGTGTTGCGACTGACTATTCACCAGGAATGGTGGAGGTAGCACTTCAGTTGGCAGAAGCAAACGGGGTTGAGGTTGAAGGGCGCACTGAAAATGCAATGGCGCTAACATTTCCAGACAATACATTTGATATAGTCTATGCCTCAAATTTGTTGCATCATATTCCAGATCCTAAAATTGCGATCGGAGAAATGCACCGAGTCCTCAAGCCAGGTGGAAAAGCCTGCTTTTGGGACCCCTTGAGACACAATCCAGTCATCAATGTCTATCGACGCATGGCAACTGAGGTGCGGACAGAGGACGAGATGCCGCTACATATCGATATAGTCAATCATGTGAAATCCTTATTTCCTGAAGTCAAATACGATACATTTTGGATTGCAACCCTATGGATTTTTTTACGCTTTTATTTGATTGAAAAAGCCGATCCCAATAAAGAGCGATACTGGAAGAAAATTATCATCGAGCAGGAACGATTAAAGCCAAGTTATCGCCGGTTAGAAAAGGTAGACAGGGTTTTGAAGAAGATGCCGTTGATGCAGCGAATGGCTTGGAATCTTGCTGTAGTAGCGACAAAATAAGCTGTAATACTACTCACTTGCCTGCTCATGACTGACGGAGAAACTCTGAAGATGGAGAGACAGGAAGAGAGTTCAGCAGCTTTGTTCTTAGCGATCAAATAGGCAATAAGATGCCAGAAGACAGAGCCTACCTTATTGGTGAAAAATAGGCTGATGATTGAGGTGCAAGACTGTAACCCTCAATCTCGCCAATTTCTGCTGACTATAGAAATTTAACTTCTTCTTTTTTAGGAAAAAATTTTGAAGTTTATACAGCCAACCTGTGGTAGGTGAGGCTAGAATCGATAGCGATACAGGACGCTGTTGCGCCCTTATCGTTTATCTCAAGGGGAAAAAGGGGAAGAGGATATGCCTCAAGGTTCAGGAGAAAACGAGCTGATTAATAATAAGTTTGGGATAATATCAGACCAACGAGTTATATTTCCTAGCAACAAAAGCTTATTTACTAGTGGTTCTCAAGAAGAGTTTCCTATCAGGCAGATTGTCTCTGCACGCTTTTATAGGCAAAAAGCAATGGCAATCGGTGCTGTTGGTGCATTCTTCGGAACATTGTTACCAATTTTAATCATTGCTTTCCTTCCCGGTAATATCATCGCGATTATATTTGGAATACTTATTCTATCTATGGGAATGGCCGTAGCCTATCTAGGAATTTTAGGAGTTCCAAAAGTTATCATTAAGACAGCTGAAGGAAAAATAGCTCAAGCTACTAGTTGGCCTAATCATAAAGATGAAGCTAAAGCTTTTGCCCTAGTGCTGCGTGAAAAGATTAATACTTAGAGAGAACTGGGTGAATAGTTCAGTAGGAGTTATGTTTGCTCTCGAACTTACCTGAATTAACGTTTGTTGATTGTTTATAAGTATTTAACTTAAAAATCTCTATCTATCTTTCTGAAATTGTTAAATATTGCAAGTTGCATTGGCAATAAAGTTGATGTAACTACTTTTGCATCTTAAATGAATTAGCTAATTTTACGAACGTTATCTTGGACATTGCCTGAAAAATCAGTATATTTTCGAGGGAGGTTAGACATTGCCTTCTAAATCCAGGTATATTTTCGGATTTAGAGAAACTATTGGTGACTAAAAATATTATAAATCTTCTCCGAATTTAGCTATCTAGAATCAGGATTAGGCATCTACTATCAATTATGAAAACTTCTGAATCAATATCCTGGGACAATGTCCGCGCCACCTTCAAGAAAATCTGGGGCTACAATGATTTTCGAGCGCCTCAAGGTGAAATTATTCGTAGCCTATTAGAAAAGCGAGATGCACTAATTGTGCTGCCTACAGGCGGCGGAAAGTCGATCTGTTTCCAACTGCCTGCACTCCTACAAACCGGATTAACTCTCGTGGTTTCGCCGCTAGTTGCACTGATGGAAAATCAAGTGCAAGAGTTACATCAGTTGAAGTTGCCAGCCGCTCTATTGCACAGTGAATTACCAAGCTTGGAACGCAAGAAAACGTTGCAAGCTTTAGAACGGCAGCAGTTACGATTACTATACTTATCACCGGAAACGCTACTAAGTCCGCCTGTGTGGGAACGGCTATGTCAGCCGCAGATGAAGATAAATGGGTTCATTCTGGATGAAGCTCATTGCCTCGTGCAGTGGGGGGATACGTTTCGACCTGCTTATCGGCGTTTGGGTGCGGTACGACCAGCGTTACTGAAGTATAAACCAGCAGGAACAAAAATTAGTATTGCAGCCTTCACTGCAACGGCTGACCCAAATGCACAGCAAACGATCCGAAACGTCTTGCAACTGCAACAACCGAATACCTTTTTAATCAGTCCCTATCGGCAAAATCTCAACCTCAAAATTCAAACCGTTTGGACTCCCAGAGGACGCCGTCAGCAGATGTTGAAGTTCATCCAAGCACACCCTAAACAAACCGGGTTAGTCTACGTTCGTTCCCGACGCGAGAGTGAGGAGTTAGCCCAGTGGTTTGGGGGACTGGGTTATGCGACAGCAGCTTATCATGCGGGTTTGAGTGCGGAGGAACGCCGAGCAATTGAAGCGAGTTGGTTGAATGGAACAAGTCAGTTTGTGGTTTGCACCTGTGCTTTTGGCATGGGCATCAATAAACCCGACGTGCGTTGGGTAGTTCACTATCAGTCGCCTCAACTGTTATCAGAGTATATCCAAGAAGTTGGTCGGGGCGGACGGGATGGTCAACCGTCTGATGCTCTAACGCTGGTGAGCGAGTCAACAGGATGGTTTAATTCAGAGGATAAGCAGCGACGACAGTTTTTTGTCGATAAATTGCGATCGCAATACCAAGATGCCCAGCAGTTAGTGAAGAAACTGCCCCTTCAGGGCGACGTTACAACGGTAGCAAGACAACATCGCGATGGTGCGATCGCGCTTGCTCTGCTTCACAGTGCGGGCCAATTGGAATGGCAAGACCCGTTCCATTATCGCAAACAGCCATCAGGAAGGCCTCAAACCCTTGCTCAGTTGAGTGCGTCACAAGAGCAAGTGCAAAAGCAAATGACGCATTACCTAACAACTCGCGAGTGTCGTTGGCAATTTTTATTAAAGGCGTTTGGCTTTACCAAGGAGGCAAATGGATTTCGATGCGGACACTGTGACAACTGTTAAATCGCTGCCTTGAAAAATACTGTTTGAGCATTTTCCCTCCTTCGCTCAGAAGGAGGGAAATTCGTTAAAAGGCGATCGCGCAAGCTGTAGTGCTGTTTCCTAAATGCCTCAAGTGCAAGAACAACCGGAGTGGGATGTCTTTACAGCTTTTTATCCCGATCTTGGCGACGGCGATCGCGCCACTCTGCCGATGTCAAATAAGCGACACCGCTACTGACCAACAGTAATAGACCTATGGCAGCGAAAAACAGAATAGTAACAATATAATCTTCCACGATGCCTCTAGAAACCGTTACGACCCCAGACGACCATTGCAATAGACCAAGTGAACAGAACCAGTACCGAAACCCAACCCAAAGTCAGAATATCCATAGCGCTTTATAAAACTACAAATGACTACAAGCCTTATCATAGTTCAATCTGAGGCGCTTTTTGCTGGAAAATAAAACCAAAGCTGTAGGGGTGAGGTATGCCTTGACTCCAGCAGAGGAATAACTCTCATCCGAAAACTATGTCTGTCAATCTAACCACTGAACGCATCGAATCCCTGAAAGCCGGTACTTTAGCCGCTCTGTTTTTTACATTGGTCTACAGCCTCATCGCCGTTGTCAATACTTTAGTGCTAGGAGAGCAGTTTGAGGAACTCGCCACCTTGCAAATTACTACAGCTTTCGAGTGGGTGGTGAAAGTTGCGATCGCGTGGCTAAGCGGTTTCCTGTTTGGCGTTACCTATCGCTACGTGATTCGCGATGATAAGAATCCGCACCTCAA
>DATNPT010000433.1:0-9051 GCA_036703075.1 Chroococcales cyanobacterium | reverse complement strand
AACCTTAGTGTCAAGAATTGCAGAATCCTTGTAGTGCGACCATCTTGGTCGCTACTGATGCCCAATTTAAAGGCGTGACCGATTAAGACATTTAGCAACAAGCGTAACTGGGTTTTGAGTACAGTTGCGCTATTGCTGAATTTCCTTGCTCTGTTAATATACTTGGTTTTCGCACTTTGGTTCAGCTCTTTACTTTTGCTGATGCTGGTAGGTAGCCCGTACCGATAAAAGTATCCCAAGACAAGCTTTTTTGCTAGATGACTCATTCTAGACCTCTACAAAATTTATCGAGATAAACTTTTGTAACTAATCGCATAACTTTTTGATTTTAAATTTGAGAATCTACCAAAAGTTCAAAGTTTAATTTTATGAAAAGGGTAGACGCTACGAGCAATCATCTACTTAAACCTAAAGAGGATCGGTTTTTACTTAAATTGAGCTTAATAGTATTGATTAATTACAGCTATTTTTGTCCGATTGTATTGGCAAATCCTAGCTTTTTAAACAAGCAAAATCTTGGTTTGTTAGTAAATAAACGCCATATTTCTAGGATAAAAGGTTGCTACCATGGAAAGGGGCAACAAAAAAATGAGCTAAATCTACAAGATTTACCAGGCTATAGAACAGAACTGACTTACCGCTGTGGTGGGACTTATTACCAGCCACCGTTGACAGCATTGATTCCTGAAAACTTATTAACTAAAACGACCCAAGACTTACCAACCTTCTTCTGGTATATACCTTATACATCTATCCAACAAGCTGAGATTACTCTAGTTAAAGATTTGAATGTTAACATGGTAAGTCCAGACTGCCTCGATTGCTTTAACGTAGATTTGATGGATTTAGAAGACTTTCAGCAGTTGGGTCAGGTTGTTTACCATACAACAATATCTCTGACCGGAGTTCCTGGTATCATTCGATTTACAGTACCTCCTACCCAAAATCTGCCAGCTTTAGAAATCGGTCAACACTATTTTTGGCAGTTAAAATTAGTTCCTGAAGGCTATCAAAAGTCTCCCAAATTAGAGGAGCCTTTACCTGTTGTTACCGGCTGGGTTCAACGGATTAATCTTGACCCAAGCTTAAGAACTCAGTTAAATCAAACCTCTCTTCAAGCTCGCACAGCTATTTACGCGAACCATGGGATATGGAATGATGTCCTGGCAACCTTGTCTGAACTAGGCTGCTCTAATCGTAATTCACCAACATCCAGAAGTGAATGGCGATCGGCTTTAAAAGCTCTAAACTTAGAAAGTCTTGCTGGAAAACCTTTAGTGAACTGTAGCTTAACAGAAAAAACTTTTGAGTTTTGAGTTTTGAGTTTTGAACTTTAAATTAAGAGCTCAAACTCTTGAACGAATTCCCTCTCATCCTTAGAAGCTTGTACCTCATCCTTATAGGAGAACTGCTATAGATAGGCGTACAGGCACAGGGCAAGCTAAACTTAAAACTGGCAGACACTACTACCTCTGGTGTAAAAATAAGCGTCCTGCTCCTTCAATCATTTCCACCGCCATGCCTATGACTCCACCCTCTAATCGACAACCCCCTAATCAAGGATTAATCATCCTACTCTATATCGCTGGCGTTGCGTTGGTAATTACGGCGATTATCATAGTGCTGAGGGGGACAGGTGTGCTGAAGCAAATACCGGAATATGCTATTTGGGCGATTGTTCTGTTTACCATTGGTGCAGGTATCCTGGGCGGTATTAGAAGTACGAGACGGTGGTAATGGTGGCAAGCTCAGATATTCATTGTTGATAGGTATTAGATTGTGAGTAAATCTCCTGCATCTGAAACGTTAATCCTGGCATACGTCTTTGCGGTTACTGTTGCTGTTACTATTTTTGTTTATGTGATGAGAGGCTTTGCCGTTCCTGGGTTTACTGCTTTGCCAGGTGGCGTAATCTGGGTATTGATTTTGCTGTCGATCGCTACAGGACTGGTTTACGGCGTTCAGAAAACGCGACGTTATTGAATTAGAGAAGAATTTTTATTAAGAATAAAGAGCTGAAGTGGCAAGGGTTAGTATTATTTGATTTTATCGTCTTCACTTACCAGATAACGATGCAATTCCTAAAGGCACGCATCTAGAAAACAGTGTTTTTTAGTGAGAGTTGCTTAAAAATGGTGCAATCGGGAGTAATCAAATGCAAAAATACATTTGTACAGTTTGCGGCTACGAATATGACCCTAATGCTGGCGATCCAGATTCAGGGATAGAACCCGGAACGCCATTTGAAGAATTGCCTGAAGATTGGGTATGCCCTGTTTGTGGTGCGACCAAAGAAGAATTTGAAGCTGAATGAAATGTTCCCCACCTAGACGTTAGCAAAGTCAGCTATAGAGGTTCTCCTAAAGGATGAGATATAAGGTTCAAAGGATGAGAGGGAATTGGCAATAGCAATGTCCGACGCAACGATATGCGTAAAAGCGATCGCTAAGGTGACTATAACCTTTCCCGTCATTTGGGTAGGGAAGTAAAAGTCCAGTTCCCCGTCTCCCAACCTTGGGAGACGGGGTTAGGGAATGAGGGCTGTCCATCGGTGACATGCTCCCCTTGGGTATTAACCTTGAAGACAATGATGAATAACTTATAGATTGACTTTGAGACCAGCCAACTCTGGAAATTTCCTGCTGAGAATTTATAAAATTTACCAAAGCTTAGAATAAAACTTTATGTTGAAAATTCTGAAACGCCTCTCACCTAAGGATGGATGATTTAAGCCTATCTTAATTTCCCAATTTATATCATACTAAAATAGTTTTGAAAAATTCCCGAAATTTGCAACAGTTCTAATAGAAGATGCCTCGATTAGTCGCGAGTCGCGGTGAGCTTAAACGTGAAGTTCTTGTCTCCAACTCGTTGCGATTCCCCTAAAAACTGGACAGCCTATGAAGATTCTGATGCTCTCTTCCACTTTCCCGTATCCACCAACACGGGGCGGAACTCAGGTGAGGACGTTTAATTTACTCAGGTACTTAACTGAACACCACGAGATCGCGCTGGTTACCCAACAATCTGAAGATGTTACAGATACGCAAGTGGAACAATTGCAGCATTGGGTCGAGGAACTCGTTGTTTTCCCTCAACCTCAGCAGTCAGAGGCAGAGGGAGGAATCCTGGAGAAAGTGCAGCGCTTAGGTACGTTTTTGCAGCAGGCAACACCTTCCAAGGTATTGAAGTTATACTCCACTGACATTCAGCAATGGGTAGATGAGGCCGTGAGATGCTCGAAGTTCGAGGTCATTACCTGCGAACATCAAGCCGATGAAATATACGTGCGGCCAGAATGGCAGCAGCAACTGCGTACCGTGGTCAATATTCATAGTTCTCTCTATGGGACGTATCGCGGTTTATTGGAAACGGGAACTTCTGAAAATCAGCTAAAAGACCAGTTAAACTTACCCATGTTGCGCCGCTATGAGGAGCGATATTGTGCTAAGTTCACAGACATTGTGGTTACCACAGCAGAAGAGCGGCGTCAGATCGGGGCATTCGAGCCGGAAGGGAAGATTAGGGTCGTTCCGAACGGGGTCGATCTGACTCTGTTTCCCCGACGAATCTCTGACCCAGGAGGACATAACTTAGTGTTGAGCGGAGCGATGGATAATCGACCCAATATTGATGCAGTACGCTTTTTCAGCCTAGAGGTGTTTCCAGCAATCAAACAACGCTATCCAGAAGCACGGCTGGAATTGGTAGGAGCCAATCCAGTACAGTCGATTTTAGAACTAGAGGAACTTTCAGGGATTAATGTAACAGGTGGCGTGCCTTCAATGGTGGACTATCTACACAAAGCAACAGTCTGTATCGTTCCCATGCGGGCTGGGTGTGGCATAAAAAATAAGACGCTGGAAGCGATGGCAGCAGGGACACCAGTGGTAGGAAGCGATCGCGCTTTAGAAGGATTGTCGGTAGATGGGGGTGATGTTCCTTTAAGGGCATTACGGGCTAACGAACCCACAGAGTACGTATACGCAGTAAGTCGCTTATTTGAAGACCGGCAGCTCAGAAAGCAACTCTCAGAAAATGCGCGATCGCTCATTGAGAAAAAATATACTTGGGAACGTGCTGGTAAGCTTTACGAGCAGGTACTATCAGGGCGTCAAGACTAGGCCAAAGGAGCGAGTATAGAACATGAAAACGCCCCGAAATCCACGCTCAACCCAGCCAACGGTTAGAGACACTCACCCAGCTAAGAAACCCTCTAGTCAGCAAGTAGGGGCGGGTTCAGCAGGTTCTCCCCGACGACCAACTCGCACTCAACCAACACCTAATCCATCGGTAAGCGCTAAGGCAACGCAACCGGTGAAAAAGTCGCGGTTGGCGGGTTGCCTGACTACTTTGGGCATACTCACTACCTTATTGACCGCCACTGGTACGATCGTGGGAGGGATTTGGTTGGGCGTTCTGTTGATGATTAACCCCAATGCCGTTGTCTGGCTGAATAAATTTCTGCCCCAGTGGACTCGCATCCCCATCGCTGCTGCTGCACCGCCACAAAGCCTTGCTGCGATTCAAGATGGACTCCGCAAAAGTGGCTTCATCCCCGGAGAAACCCTAACCTTAAGTAATTCTGAGCTATTACTGCCAATCTTGGCCGCCTCGCCCGCTTGCTCGACGGATTGCTCGCAGATCGTCGAGCTTAGAGTGTATCAACCTGAATCCCAGGGCGACCAAAATTATTACCGACTGGTCACTCAGCTTCCTGTGAGTGGACCGCAAGAATATTTTGTCCTATCTTCCCTAGCCAAGACTGACCCAGAAAAAGCAGAAACTTCGCGATCGCTACCGTTAACTAAGCTCAATCCCTTAGATGAAAAAGCCCCAGCACCAGGCTTCTGGTTCGGTCTCTCAGGTCAGCGCTTAGGAGGTGACTCTCCTATGACCTATGGAGAGGTGATTCACTACAACCCCGAACGCGCACATCTAAGTGTCATGGTGCAGTGGACAACCCCAAATGAACTTGAACCCTATTGGCAGCAAGTCACCGGCACATCAACACCGGAATTAGTGGTCAATCAATCCGCCAATCTAGAACCCCAGTTCAAGGTTTACCAGATTAAACCCCGCAATTTTGTCCCCGACCCGATTTATTTAGAGGAAATTTCTCTAGTAGATCCTGCCTTAGACACTTCAACCTATCGCGATGCTCTCATGCTAGCTCGCAATGGTTTATGGTCGTCTGCACTGCAATGGTTGCAATCCCAGAAGAAAAAAAATTGGTCAGTTGCGGCCCAAGCGCAAATGGATGTAATTCAACTGCACGCGCAAGTGACCGCGTCTCAGGCACAACAAGCTTGGCCAACCCCCAGTTCCGCCATCCTTGCCAATTTAATTGACGGTCGCTGGGCAAATGCATTACTCGTGTTTCAATCAGCCGACTTTTTGGCGTTACAAGACATTGCCACGCTCTTGAAGGCAGATTCTGGAGGATTGTGGGGGCGGGTAGAAGCAGCGCTGAAGGTGTATCCCAAGGACAACAATGTGAAAGCTTGGGGGGCATTAATTCTCACTGCCCAGCAAGGACCTGCCAAAGCGATCGCTTGGTTGAAGCAGTTCTCTCCCCCGTCCACCCTCATCGCATCCCAGGAAACGAAGGAAACCCCCGATACCAACGATCCGATTTACCAACTACTCGATCGCTTGGATGCCGCTTTATCAGAAGCGTCTTTCACGAGCGGTCATTTAAGCCAGATCGTTGGCACCGCACAACCAGCAGCAAATGTCAACCCATCCGATTGGCTACTACTGGAATCCGAGAACCCAAGCCAGTGGCAACAGGGAAAGAAAGAAAATACCGGGACGCAAGGACGTGGGAACAGAGGGAGTTTGCCTACCGCCTCTCCCCGTGCCACCACCTCACCCCTTCCCCCTGCCACTAAACCCACCTCACCCTCTCCTACCGCCCTACCCCCAACCCTACAACTCGATGCACAGCAAGTCTGGTATCAAATCCAGGTGGGAGCATTCAACGATGGTCAGCATTGGCGGCGAACTCCTTTTCCCGATCTACAGTTGCCAAAACTTGCCCAAGCCAGACAGTTGTGGAAATACTTGGGTTTAAACACTGACCCTCACATTCAAATTACAGTTTGGACAACCGAGGGCCAACAAGAATCAATCGTCGCGACGGTTAAAGCGGTTTCCTATCGGGGTGGTACAATCCAATTGTTAGCAGCAGGCGAACCCCTTCCTGCCGCCAGAACAGCGGATAGTGCGCTGCACAGAAGTCGCCTCCTCGCTTACACCGATTCTGCTGTTCGTTGGATAGAACCTGGTGCGATCGCATTATCAGAACTCAACAAAGTACAGCCTCAGTGGGTATCAGCCATTCTTCCCACACTCTGGCGCGAGTTAGCCAAGAGTGGAAAAGACCTAATTCATCCAATTTATAGAACGGCAGGAGTAATGCCTAGCCCAACGGTGATGCTTGGCGAGATGGGACAATGGTCAGTTCGACCGGTTGATGTGACCGGGGACAATAAGCCAGATGCGGTACTGACTCTCTACGAGGACCTCTCCGGAGCGATTAAAAAACCAGGTGCTGACCCCTTAGACACGGGCGTGCCAGCCGCACTGCTTTACAAACCCCGCACGATGATTTTTTCAGATACAGGTGCCCTACTCTACAGCGAATTTTCCCAAAATGCGAATAGTTCGCTGACTGCGATCGCGGACTTAGGCGATAATGGTGCGCTCGCTTTAGTGATTAACAACCAAAACACCTACAGCCTCAAGCGTTGGTCAGAGCAGCACAAGCGATTTGAATAAAAAAATTCTCAAGGCGGATGTGTTTTACTGCATAAACAGTGAATGCGGGGTCGTATTGCAGGCAGATTGGAATGCTGCGGTATTTGCTGGTCGCTACTCGTGCGGCTCTCAAGATTTTAGGTATGAAAAGGACATCCCCCAGCGGTTAATTTATTGAGAAAAGCGCTGTTATCAAAAAAATGTTCTACCGATTCAATTTTTAGTTCTTCGGTTACACGCGCCACACTTAATCCCACAATTTCAATGGTTTCTCCAGTGGGAGCAAAGTTATTAAAATTTCCCTTAAAATTTCCCCAGTGCCGCCATTTAAAGACCACATTAGGGGGAGGTGATAAAACTTCGATTAATTCCCAATGAAACCCTTCGGGAAAAGCCGTATGAAAGAGGGTGTAGGATGAATCAAAGGTTTCTTCTGAAGAACGATAATGTTCGGTGTCTCCTAAAAATAGATTATAGGTTCCCGCCTCAACAATTTGTTGTGCTGTATATTCAGAACCTCCATTGGTACTCATGCGAAATTTGTCAGTAACAATAGAAAGCCATTGCTGAGGATTAGTTTTATGGGTGGCTTCCATCTCAAAAGTTTTGACTAGATTATGGGCAATCGCATTGAGAGACCCTTCGGCATGATTATGTTTACGCTCTTTTTCGAGAAATTGATTGGTATGGGAATAATCAGGGACTCCAGTACGCCATTCAACTGATGCCTCATTAGCAATAACTTTTGAGCGCTCTTGTACCCAAAGTGGTAATTCAGTTGATTGCTCGTTACTCATTCCGATTTTTATCCAGTTACAGTTAGAAAGATTTTACCGCCTTTACGGTTTGAGAGGGGTTATTTAAAAGACTCAAGAGACAAATTCCTCTGGCAATAGCACCGCTTCGCTGGGTGCTAAGGCTCGTGCAGCCATTAACCTCCAATTTCCTACGTAGTCGATTTTTAGCTATAGGGGCGAAGCATTTGCGTTCAAATTTACTGGTGAAATCAGGATTTTATCCGCAAATGCTTCGCCTTCCTCGGATTTAGGCAAGGCGTCTACTGATTCGTGAGAATTCCATCTTCCAAATAAGCTACATTGTCAGCAACATCAGTAATCCGAGGGTCGTGTGTCACCATCAACACCGTGCAGCCTCCTTCCTTGGCTAATCGACGCAGGATTTCAATGACATTGTGGCCGCTATGAGAATCTAAGGCGGCTGTTGGTTCATCGGCCATAATCAGCTTGGGATTGCCTGCTAAAGCCCGTGCGATCGCTACGCGCTGTTTCTGTCCTCCCGACAAATCCTTAGGCTTTTGATTGCCATGAAGACCTAACCCAACCTGTTCGAGCAGAGATTGTGCGACATACCGAGTTCTTTTTCCCCGAATACCTTTGAAATTTAACACAACTTCAACATTTTCAGCTGCCGTAAGTGCGGGGAATAAGTTAAAATCCTGGAAAATAAAGCCGATGTTTTGCAGTCGGAACTGGGCAAGCTTGGTTCGAGACATCCGCGTGATATCCTCTCCAAGAAGATGCACGTTTCCGGTTGTGGGCGTGAGTAGACCCGCTAAGATTGATAGCAACGTTGTTTTTCCCGAACCCGATGGACCCATTAAAAGTTGGATATCGCCGCTTTTGATGTCGAGATCGATTCCTTTTAAAACTTGAATGCGCTGCTTTCCAGCTTGATACGCCATCTCTACTCCTTTGGCAGTGATGGCTCCTCGTTCGGGAACAGCTAAATTTAGTGAGGTAGCGTCACCCCAGGTTCGTTTTTTAGTAAACACAGTAGAGATAATCTCAGCAGCACTCATCGGTTCGAGTTTTAGCGAGTACGACTTGAATGTCAACAAAGGTTGTGCCGCTGTATCAGAGTGTCTATTTCTTCTATAGCTGACGCACTAACCTAAGTGTACAGATTTAGCAATGGGTCAGTTATCAGCCTGTAGACAGCTAGAGTTTTGTCACACCGATTGTCTGAGAACTTGTATTCCTACTAAGGCATTGCTGAGCTAACGGACTTGATCCGAATGGCTCCTGCTATCGAGTGAAATCTTTCCTTGATGCTCGCACTTGAAACCCGATTGACGCCAAGTGTCGAGATTCACCGCCGTTAGGGGAATGAGTTTGGAGCATTGAGGTTGGATGAACTGACTTAATACAGCCCAAACTAAGCTGCGAGAGACATCTAACCCAGTTTTGAGCATAGATTCCCGATTGCCTGGAATGCCCTGCTCGGGCACCACCTCTACCTCGACCCAAATCCCATGAGCGCCTAAAAGAA
>DATNPT010000430.1:0-29812 GCA_036703075.1 Chroococcales cyanobacterium | reverse complement strand
AGCGCAGCGAGTATAGACTTTGTACAAGGCAGTCTAATCCAAATAGGCATAGGGCAATGGTGCGATTAAAACCTTGGCAGTGGGTCGTGTTAGCACTCCCGATCGCAATTATCATCATCTTCTTACTGGTATCCGCAGGAAGGCAGATTCACGAGTGGGGTATTAATTGGATTTGGGGTGTATTCACCCTTGTATTAGTCGGTTGGCGTTGGTTGCTAGTGAAATGGACTCAACCTGCGGTTAACCAGCTAGAAGCTGCATTAGCAGAAGTCAACCAAGAACTGGAATCTGCTTCAGACGAGACAACGGTGCAACTAAAAGGAACGGATACTGCTAGTAAGGCCCAATCCGCACTCCAAGACATCCTAAGCGCATCACGCAGCGATCCACCAGTCTGGGAAGACTGGTCAATTTTTTGGAAGCGATGCCAAGAAGTTGTGGTTGCGATCGCATATGTCTACCATCCTGAAGAGAAGTATCCCCTGCTCAACATTTACGTTCCCCAAGCTTACGGACTGATTCGGGGAACCATGGATGATATGGATCGGTGGATGCAAACACTATCTCCTGCCCTCAATCAGGTGACAGTTGGACAGGTTTACCAAGCTTACGAAGTTTACCGCAAACTAGAGCCAACTGCCCGTAAACTCGGGCAAGTTTGGAACTGGGCGCAGTGGGTTTTAAATCCTGTGGCCGCCGCCGCCAGAGTCGCGAGTCAGGGTTCTAGTAACCAAGCCACTCAGCAATTACTCGTTAATTTAGGTCAGTCGCTGCGGGAAACGGCACTCCGGAACTTATGTCGGCAAGCGATCGCACTTTACGGCGGTACCACTCTCCCCATGTCAGAATCCCCGGTTGTCACCTCGACGCTACCCAAGGCGAAGACTCAAACTCTCCGAGATATCCTGACTCAAGCCGAACCTGCCGAAGCGGTTGAGCAAAAACTCGTCAATATTCTAGTAGTAGGGCGAACGGGTTCGGGAAAAAGCAGCTTGATTAATACGCTATTTCAGGCAGATTTAGCTGAAGTCGATGTTTTGCCCAGTACCGATCGCATTCAAAATTACCAGTGGCAGTCTCAAACTGGAGAAACCCTGACACTTTGGGATACCCCCGGTTACGAACAAGTGAATCGTGCAGATTTACGGGAACTCGTTCTCGATTATGCCAACAACGCCGATTTGCTGTTGCTTGTTACCCCGGCCCTCGATCCTGCCTTGCAAATGGATGTAGACTTTCTCAAAGACATGAAGGCAGACGTTGAAGATTTACCTGCGATCGCAATTGTCACCCAAGTCGATCGTCTGCGTCCCATGCGCGAATGGGAACCGCCTTATGATTGGGAATGGGGCGACAGACCCAAGGAAAAAGCGATTCGAGAAGCTACCGAGTATCGCGCCCAGTTGCTGGATGACTTCTGCGATTTTGTTCTACCTGTCGTCACGGGTGGCGGCAAAACGGGTCGAACGGCTTGGGGCGTGGACGCGCTATCCTTGGCATTAGTGGATGCGATCGACCCTGTTAAACAACTCCGTCTTGCCCGCTTTTTGCGGAACTTGGAAGCCCGCACTGTCGCCGCCGCCAAAATCATCGATCGCTACACCTTCCAGATGGCAACCACACAGGGACTAACTACACTGCTCAAAAGTCCCGTCCTCCAGTTCATTTCTACGCTGACAACCGGACAGCCAACCCTCGCCTATCTGCTAGCCGAGCAAATTCCAGTGGAACAGTTGCCCATCGTCATTGGCAAACTCCAGATGGCTTATGACTTGTTCTCACTCTTGAGTTCGGGTGACTCGAACATTCGCAATTTTGACTTACTATCCCTTTGGCCTTTGCTACTAGAAAATCCTGCGTCACCGGATCGCAATGCCTGGGCATTTGGTCACGCCCTAGTGGAATACTGGAGCCAAAATCTGACGGTTGACCAGCTTCGGGAGCGGTTTGAGCATTACTTGTCTTTTCGGGAGACGTAGTTGGGCAGGTGTTGCTGCCAAGATCGCCATGAATGAGCGATTCTAGAACTATAGCTTGGCACAACGGTAAAAAAAATGCCTGAATACTTCGCTGGTCAGAAACCAACACCAGAGCAATTAAATGAATGGATTGAGTTTTTTCATGCCAATGGCTTTCTCGTTATTCACAATGTGTTAACACCCGAACAATGTCAGCTTCTGAGAAATGATTTAGATACAGCCCTAAAGAAAATCGAGGGTAATAAGTATCAGCGCTCGAAAAAGATAATAAAACGGATGTTCGAGCATTCCAAACCTAATCTAGACCTTTTTGCTCTAGAACCGCTCGTTACGTTTGCCGAACATTTAATTGGTGGAGCCAACGGAACAGGTTATTCAATAGATGATGGAATTCCTAACGCCAATGTGATTCACGTCATCCACAATAACTCATTTAAGATTCCGCCAGAAACTGATGGATTGGCTAAAAATGCATGGCATCAAGATGATACGCCACATGCACTCTCCCTTGACGGCAAACCCTTAACCAACATTCGCCTCAACGTGCTTGCCTTTACTGTCAATTATTACCTGACGGATGTGTTGTCTCAAGAGAATGGGCCAACTCAGGTCATTCCAGGCTCGCATTTATTTGGTAAGTTATGCAATGGTGATATTTCTGAATATGAAGACCAAGTTCATAGCTGCTTGGGAGCAATGGGTTCTGCGGTTTGTTTTAACAATCAAGTATGGCATAGAGGTTCTAGAAACTCTTCCTCTATTACTCGCTACATTACCCAGATTACCTATGCTAAGAGATTGGTTGGACACAAGTACGAACCATTTATGAATTATCAGATGCCCAGCCATTGCTATGAAGGAGCAGATGGAAGATTGAAGCAACTGTTGGGGTTCTTACCTAGTGGTGCCTATGGTTGACCTAGGCTGTGCTAATCAAATAGCAGATGAACACTCAGAAGTTGTTGGAGAACCTCGAAGCGATTACGCCAATCAGCACGAGTAAACCTAGCGCCCGACGAAAGTAGTTGACGCCCTCGAATAGCTCCTGCCACGCCCAAGTAAACAAAGAGCCAAAAGCTATGGCATCTAGACCTGTATGGATGTTGCCGCTTTTCACAATTAATTGGAGTACAGTTGCTGTAATCCCAACTAAAAGCGGCAGATTTGGCGGTTGAGCAATAACAATATTGCCCTCGCTGTCTCGAAAAGTTTTATCGAATAAGGTATTTTCCATGAATCTATAGCGGTTTGTATTTGGATTAGGTACAGGGCTGATGGTTTTAAGGTAGAGGGCAGAAGTTAGCTGTACTCCACTCAATCGAGAATCGCTATAAGTTTACTTTGCTCTCTTAGACTCAACTCTCACCCGTTAGTAGTAACTTCTCGAAATGTTGGGAAGAAAATTATCATAACGGTAGAAAAAAATGGCTTCTTTTGCTTGTCTCAGTCCTAGCCACCCGACCCAACCGCGCTCAAGTGACCAGGTTGGCTTATTCAGAACACCCTAACTTGGGTGAAAATGAGCTTGAACCAAAACTTGAATTGGGCCCAGGGCGATTGTTGTAGCTAGGTGTTTTTTGGATATCGTCTCTAATACTCTCTAGATCGATATAGCGATCGCAAACATTAAGTAAACTTTCGCTCGTCATTGAGCGCAGACTCACCAGCTCAACCCGCACGCCATGATAACTGATAGCATTCACAGCATAAGCGAGTTCGCCATTGCCACTGACTAATACCGCCGTATCATAAAAAGGAGCCAAAGCCATCAGATCGACAGCGATTTCTACATCTAGGTTGGTTTTGAAAGAGCTATCTGGTAGCTGCATCACTTCCTTGCTAATCACTCGATAACCATGATGGCGCATCCAAAGCAGGAATCGCTTTTGCTTCTCGTTGCTAGGATCGATGCCCGTATAGAAGAAGGCGCGTAACAGAGAGGCTCCGTCTGTTAACCGACACAGTAGCTTGAGATAATCAACTTCGATTCCTAACTGGTAGGCAGCATAGAAGAGATTTGCGCCATCAATAAAGATAGCGAGGCGACCCCGATTTTCTAACGTTTCCGTGGGAGCCAGAATAATATTGGTACCGCAACTAGACAACATAGTTAATGCTCAATAAGGATTCCACTGCAAGAGTGGTTAAATATTGGGACTAATAATACGAATTAACGTATAAAAGATGCAGACTGAACAGATAGTCTTTTGAGAAGTTGCTCAACAGGATAAAACTCCTACCTTGAGATTGGGGGGTTGTCGAACTTGTTATCTTATCAAATAAAAAAAGCTCCCAGCCATGAGGTTCTAGAAGCTTGATGTCCTATCAGCATTGTCTTTTTGAGAGGCAACTGCTTAACCAAACTTTATTAAATACTTAGTAGATGCTCCTCTATCTAAAGAAGTGTTTCTAATGGACGATTCATCTCTCCCCAGTATGGCGATTTGTTGTGCGAGAAAAGCCTAGGACATCTGACGTGAGATATATATTGGAGCAGACTACTTCATCAGAAGCGAAGCTTGACCATGGCTAACCCAGAACTCCCCGATCGCAATATGCGTCAGACTATAGACACCCAAATCACTGAAGTCACTGTCTACAGCGATCGGGCAAGGGTAACGCGACGGGGTAAGGGGACGCTCACTGGACAGGAGCAAGAATTAGCGATCGCTGGACTGCCGATGACACTCCAAACCGAGTCCGTGCGGGCAACGGGTGCTGGTACAGTAGCCGTGCGGTTATTAGGAGTGCGGACGGAGAAAGTTTTTTCGACTGAACCCGTGGCGGAACGTGTTGCCCAACTGGCTAGAGCAATCCAGCAGTTAAAAAAACGCAAACGTATTATCCAAAACCAACTGGCATCGCGGCAGCTACCCCGCCGTTTTATCCAGATATTGACTGAAAAGTCTGTCCAGTACTTTTCCCGCAGCCTTTCGCAAAAAACGGTGGGTTTGCATGAGACAGATGAATTCCTCAACTTTCTAGAGCGGCGCTATCGGGCAGATATTGATGCGATCGCTCAATACCAAGAACAACAGCAGAAATTAGATAGGGAATTAGAAGTTCTCCAGCAGCAGCTCGAACAGGTAAAACACCCTCGTCCGAAGGAAAGTTGGAGCATTATTGTCACTGTAGCAACAGCAGTAGCTGGGGATTTAGATCTAGACGTGTCCTATGTGGTCGATCGCGCCAGTTGGACACCGCTATACGACTTGCATACCAGTAGCAGTGGCGATCGCTTAACGCTCAGTTACTTAGCCCAAGTCAAGCAAACTACTGGCGAAGATTGGCTCGGTGCTGCCCTCACCCTTTCCACCGCTAAACCCGGATTGGGCACTCTACCGCCGAAGCTTGAACCCTGGTACATTGAAGTTCCCCGTCCACTCCTGTCACCATCAGCTTTGCCAGCCCCCGCCTCCGCTTTGTCCAGGAGTGAGGCGAAAAAGAGGCAACTAGCAGCTTCGCAAGAGGATGATGTAATTGATATGAATGATATCACTATGATTGCTGAACCCATTGCGCTTGAAACGGTGGCGGCAGCAGTATCCAAAGAAGGAGGCGTAATTACCTTCCAACTGGACGGCAACAGCAACATTCCCAGCGATGGTGCGCCCCACAAAGTAACGATTTTTAGCGACGACTATCCCAGCCGTCCTGAATACATCGCTATCCCCAAGCTAGTGAGTTTTGCCTACTTGCAAGCTGCTGTTACTAATCCCTCAACTGGAGCAACCTTACTACCAGGCAAAGCCAATATCTTTCGGGAAAACACGTTTGTCGGAACAACCGAGCTAGAAAATATTTCTCCAGGACAAGAGTTCAAGCTGAATTTAGGCATTGACGAGGGGCTGAAGATTCAGCGCGATTTGGTCGAGCGTCAAGTGGATAAAAAACTGATTGGTAACCAGTGCCGCACGACTTACGCTTATCGACTAGCGATCGCCAATCTCCAAGATGTGCCAACGAGCCTGACACTCAAAGAACAGCTACCAGTTAGTCGCGATGAGAAAATCAAGGTGCGGTTGACTCAGACGAATCCCAAGATACAACTCGGTGAGATGGGACTGCTGGAGTGGAAGATCGATTTACCTGCTCAGCACAAGCGGGAGATATCCTACCAGTTTGTTATCGAACATCCGCCTGATTACAGCATTGGATGAGACTGACGCTTATCCTCGATCTGATTGATTTTTACGGTGAGCGCTTTACGGGTTGAGGCGCTGTAGCAGCGGTTTGTCAAGGGATCGTAACCTTGCCAGTTTTGTACAGACTTGTCGATAAACCAACCCCGATAAATTTCATTGGTATCAAAATCGTTTTCCAACATCAACCAGTCGCCACTTAGCGAGAAACCTGCTGCAAGGATTGCGAGTTGGGATTGCAACCATTCTTCTAACTGCTGGAAATTAGGAAAGATGCCGGGATGCCAATAATCATTTAGCAAACTAGAAACTTCTACTCGATAACCCTGCGGTACTTGGAAAATCCGGGCTTCAATGTCGTCGAAATTGATGACTCGGATGGATCGGGGTGTCATTACCATGCAAAATTTAACATGTAGCGATCGCTTATCCAGGCTACCCACTTTTATGGAGAAATGGCAGTATTTTCATCGCTTAAAAAATAGCGGCAATGAGCGCCAGTATAGCCGAGCCAAGGAACGCCGATGCGATCGCCTTTTTTAAATGCCTTCACCTGGCCAGCACCTTTCTCAAGAATCGTAGGGTGGGCACTGCCGATTAGAACTTGAAAACCTGATTCTATCGTGAGTCGGCTGCCCACCCTACATACTCGGATTCATGGGCGTCTGACTTGAAAGTGCCACTTTCGTGACTGGTGGTGAGCGAAGCCATCGCTCATGAGGACTGCATTCGGCCTCCTGCCTCCTGCCTTCTTGCACTTAGTTTAAGAAAACCTGTCCTGTCTCTTGGACTGTAAGAGAGAGTCGATCGATATCGAGATTGGCACCCCGTTTGAAAATCACACGCAGTTGACCTGGTCCAATCGCCTGCGCTGTGACTTCAATCGGTCCTCGATCTGGACGGTAGAAGCTAAGGTTTGCAGGTGCAGACAACCTACGCAAAGTATTAGTTGCATCCACTGCCAAGCTTGCTTGATTGGGTTGTCCCAATACCTGGTAGACAACTTGCGTACCTGTTTGGTTAACCAAAATGATATCCACTCGTCCGTCAGGCAAACTTACAGTAGCAGCGGGTGGTTGGAGATTCTCAACGGGTGGTGCAGCGATTGGGGCGGCTGGCTTTTGTGCGATCGCACTATGCGAAGGGGACTCTTGTAAAATCTCTTTAGTTTGAGCTGAGATAGGCGCATTCCCCAGCGACACGACAGGACTCACTACCAGCACACCAAGTATTAGCAGAGGGTTAACGAGTTTCATTGATGAGTCTTTCTCCTGGAATCTGATGCTTTGTAAGCGATCGCTTAAACTCTAGCCAAGAATAATCCTCTGTCTAGCCACCACTGTGCCAGAAAAACGAGCGAACGACTTAGGGGCACGACATGTCGTGCCCCTACCCTGTACCTCACTTAAATGAGAATTGCTATATCGACCAATTGAGAACGTTTCAATTCTGAAGTTGCCGCTGTGGAGGCATGACTACTTTCTTCGCTAAGCCAAGCATTTGCAGCGATCGAATTGCCCACCAAGTGACATCAATTTCCCACCAGTGGCGTCCAGATGGGGCAACATTGGGTTGAGCGTGATGATTGTTGTGCCAACCTTCTCCATAGGTTAAAATTGCGGCCCACCAAAGGTTACGAGAACCATCTTCCACCTCATAGGTTTGATAGCCGAGCATATGAGTTGCTGAATTAATTAACCAAGTACTGTGCCAGAGCGAGACGGCTCTCACAACTAGTCCCCAGATTACGAACGACCAGCCTCCCAGAGCATAAAGCAACAGAGCTACGGGAATCTGGAGCAACAAGAAGTAGCGATCGAGCCAGCAATAGTAAGGGTTGCGTGCTAAATCCGGTGCATATTTTTTATAAATTTCGGGGTTAAAATACTCCTGCTTCTGATAGAACAGCCATAGCATGTGGCTCCACCAGAAACCTCTACGCGCTGAGTAAGGGTCTTTGAATTCATCGTCTGGGTGAGCATGATGCTGACGGTGAGTTGCTACCCAAAAAATTGGTCCTCCTTGAAAGGCGAGAGCACCGATAGTTGCCAAAATATATTCCAACCACTTCGGTACCTGAAAGCTACGATGGGTTAAAAGCCGGTGATACGCCAAGCAGATGCCAATACTCCCAAATAACCAGTGAAGAAATATTGCAACTCCCAAAGCTGACCAAGAGAAAAACCAGGGAGCGAGCAGTGCTAAAGCGTGGAATGTAGCGAAAAAAAATACACTAACCCAGTGAAGTCTAACAGCAGGACTGCTTGCTGGGGCAGTAGAAATGGACGTGTTGGTCATACTTACCGAACAGATAGCTACAGTGGGAGTTGGAATGCAAGTAACACTTGCACTTCATTACCATATCAAATGATAATGCCAAAATGCAAGTGTTACTTACATCTTTAGATATATGTCTCGAACACCTTCTTCAACTCGACAGCGTTTGATTAATGCCGCGCTAGAGTTGTTCAGTTCTCAGGGAGTCACCGAGACAACCACTCGGCAGATTGCCGAATTAGCTCAGGTTAATGAAGTGACGCTATTTCGACAGTTCGGCAGTAAACAGGGATTGCTTTTGGCAGTTATTGAAGACTCGGCTGTATTTACCCACCTGGGTGAATCGTTGAGAGAGCAGCTTAATCAAACTAACGATATAGAGCAAGCTTTAAAAACCTATGCAAGCGATCGCTTGCAAGCTTTAGAAACTCTCCCCGAATTGCTGCGCTCTGTTGTGGGAGAGGCAGGGCGATACACGCTGGAAAATCGCCGAGCGTTGGGACGAGGCGTAACGTTAGCCAATCGAGAGGTTGCTCGCTATCTAGCGACTGTAATCGAGCGCGATCGCTTATATCCCCGGATGCCGCCGGAAAAATTAGCCAGTTTGCTCAATGAGATGCTATTCGGCTATTTAGTCATCGAACTAACCACGGAGTTTCACGAATTGTGGGACGATCGCGAGGATTTCTTGGAAAATTTGGTGGCGTTGTTTTTAGGCGGGGCGATTTCACCCGAAGAGGTGCAAGTGAGTAGCTTGCCGGTTGCACGTCCAACCCAACCTCCCAACCTCGCCTTGAGGGAAATGCTCCGCGAACAACCGTCCAGCCCCGAACAGAAAGTTGCTGATTTACCTGCTGGCGTCGTTCACGCGATTTTGCAACAAGCGAAAAAACAGGGATTGCAGAATTATGCTTTAGCTTACGTACTATTTGGTGCAGGATTGCTGCCTCACGAACTTGTTGCATTGGAGCGATCGCATCAAATCTACGATACTCAATGCCTCTTGTTGCAGGTTACTCAGGGTACGGTACGACAAGTCCCGGTGAATCAGTGGATTATGGGAAAGCGCTATGGCTCCTACACTCGCAATCCCCTGAGCCAATGGGTGAAAAGTCGTAAAGACGAGCAATCTGCCTTGTTTATCAATGATACGGGTCAGCCCATGTCAGAAACCGAGTTAAACGCGTCTTGGCAAAAGTTTACGTCAGGATTTTTCATATCTGAAGACCAACCTTTAGGCATTGAGCAAGCCCGACAAACTTGGTGCGTCGAAATGTTGATGAGGGGAATTGATTTAGAAGATTTAAGTGTCCTCAGCGGTTGGAGTTCTACTCAACTACAACCCTATGCCCGTAGAGCCAAAGAAAAAGCAGCTATAGAACGAGTTCTTCGTCTCGATCGCAAAGCCTAGAGTAGCATATTCTACTCGCCTACTATCTCTAATTGGAGCGACTCAACCTGGTTGATTGAACAAATGTGTATCATGCGATCGCTTTTATTAAGCCATCCGGAGAATGCTCGCGGTTAATTACTGATGCATGGTAAAATCACTCACTACTTAAAAAATCTGTTGAGGTGCCTTGCTATGAAACTCGCTAAGAGAATAATTCAGTTAGTTGTAGTTTCAGTATGTTTAGGCTGTTCAGCGCAACCCAGAGCGCAAAACGCTTATCAAGAACAGGATATGAAGCTGAGTGGTTCTTTAGCGGTTCAACAGTTACAAAATACCAATGAATGTCCGCGCTGTGATTTTCAGGGAGCGAATTTATCAACAATAAATCTTAGTCATGCTAATTTAGCTGGGGCAGACTTTTCTAAGGCTAATTTAGTAGGAGCAAACTTACAAAACACTAATTTGAGTCAGGCTAATTTAACTGGCGCTAATCTTTCTAATGCCCAATTATCAGATACCAATCTGAGTCAGGCTAACTTAACTGGAGCTAATCTTTCCAGTATTGGATTTGGACACACTTCTCAAAGTATGGATATCCAACAAGCCAAAGCCACTAATTTAAGGGGCGCAAATCTCAGTCATGCTAATTTAAGAGCCTCTCACTTACCTCAAGTCAATCTAACGGGTGCTAATTTAACAAGCGCCGATCTTAGCGATGCTCAGTTAGTGGGAATGCAGGCGGCTGGAGCTAACTTAGAAAAGGCAAAATTAAATCGAGCTGACCTAAGCTATGCCAAACTAAAGGGAGCCAATTTAAGTAGTGCTACTCTGGAGAACTCAAACTTAAGAGCTGCTAATTTAGAAGGTGCCAATCTCCATCAGGTTGATTTGAGCAATGCCATTACAGCTAAGGCGACTTTAAAAGGCGCTTTACGAGAATGAGTGATGAGTCTTCAACAGGCAACGATACTTTTCTTGTAGGGCAAGATTGCTCGCAAGTTGCCGTCCAAAACCTTACACTAAACTTTAAACCCAAGCTAAATAACTTGGGTATTGACTAGGGTTAATTTTGGCTCTGAATCACCGCTTCTAAAGGAGGTTCAGTTTTGGAAGTAATACCTTGTACCACTAAAACTGAGCAAGGTGCATGATGTACCACGTAATTACTAATACTCCCCAAGAAAACTTCGGCTAAACCCCGATGGCCTCGACGACCTAACACGATTAAATCTGCATTCCAAACAACAGCAAGTTGTAGAAGTACGCTACCTGCATCTCCTACCTTCACATCCCATTCTGTTGCTACACCTCGTGCTGTTGCTGCCTGGTAATAACCAGCAATCCACTCACAAGCGTCTTCCTTTTCCTTCCTAAGCTGTTTTTGCATCTCGCGAGAGTAGTTGATTAGCTCTCTGCCGTACATATCTGCATACAAGCCACTTCCTTGCAGTTCGGAAGGCAGACAATGAAACAGCATCAAAGACGCTTCTTCTTTTATCGCAAGTTCTAGAGCTTGTTCAAACACGCTATCTGATTGAGCCGAGCGATCGAGCGCTACCAAAATCTTTTTGTATCTCACAGCTTCCTCCTATGAAAATGAACTGGGGATGAGAGTGGAAAAAGTGTTGTAAGTTACCTCACCTCCCTAAGCTCGAAACAGTTCAGTAGAATAAACTCGCTCTTAATTCAGCGCAATGCTTACAGACAAAAGCGTTTGAGAATGCGTCTATAGGCATTTTATCCTGGTGCTATGGGTCAAGTTCTTCCTTTGCATAAAACTTTGCGATCGCACCAAGCTGTTGTAAGCCCATCAACATTCAATCCGCTGGCTTCCCATTGAGAGCTTCTTATTAGGGATCAATTGTCCCTTGCCACTGACACCTGACAGCGAACCCGAATTAAAAAGCGTAGCATTGTTTTTATACGAACCCTTAACGCATCAGCTACCCCTACCCTCTGTTGCCACCTGAATCCGTCTGATTGCTGTCAGGACTGCGTCAAAGAGAGGTGTAGTATCCGAGAACTAGATAAATTGGATGTATACCTATTAGGACTCCGGTGACCTAGCAGACCCAAATGTGGAAAGCTTCAGGCATCGAAATCGACTCCTGAATCTAGAAACATAACCAAAATAATGATACTTACCAATCGAAAAAACCTGGGCTATGGTTCTGCTGTCTTAGGCATTACGCTAACGCTCATCCTACTACGGTCAGGGATATTAAAAAATATTTTAGCGATGAATGGGTTTATTCCCCATGGGCATTGTTACCTGTGGAAACCCGGACTGGTTTGGCTCCATGCCGCCTCAGATTCTCTCATCGCGCTGGCTTACGTCGCTATCTCCGCCACCCTGGCTTATCTCGTTCATAAAACTCATCAAGAAATCCCATTTCATTGGATGTTCCTGGCTTTTGGCTCCTTCATCATAGCCTGCGCCAGTACTCACTTTATGGACGTGTGGACGCTGTGGCAGCCCGTTTATTGGCTATCCGGAGGACTGAAATTCATTACAGCTGTCGCCTCCCTAACCACAGCCTTGGCGTTACCGCCGTTGGTACCGAAGGCACTATCACTGCTTCAAGAAGCCAAGCTTTCTGAAGAACGCCGATTGCACTTGGAGACGGCGAACCAAGAATTGAACACGCTCTACCGCAAGCTCAAAGAACTTGACGAACTCAAAACTCAATTCTTCGCCAACCTCAGCCACGAGCTACGAACTCCCCTTACCCTAATCTTGGGACCAACGGAGAAACTCCTGACCACAGGAGATTTGAACGAGGAACAACATTACAATTTATCCATTGTCGTTCGCAATGCCCGTCTTCTCCTCAAGCAGGTGAACGACTTACTCGATGTCTCCAAGCTGGAGGCCGGTAAGATGGACGTTAACTATGTTGAAGTTGACCTCGCACAACTAGTACACCTAACGGCTGCCAACTTCGACGCATTAGCGCAAGAGCGCGAACTATCCTTTGCCGTCGAGACACCAGAGTCTGTTCCGGTACAAGTCGATGCCCGGAAGGTACAACGCATCCTCTTAAACCTGCTCTCTAATGCCTTTAAGTTCACTCCCCCACAGGGAAGTATTCGATGTGTCGTATCTATCCATTCCGGTTCAACCCATCACTCCTCAGATGCGGGTTTATCTCAAGCCGGAGTTTTGGTTGAGCGTGCCGTCATCTCGATCTCGGATACGGGGCCAGGAGTGCCGTCAGAGCTACGGGACGCCATTTTCGATCGCTTCAGTCAAGGCGACGGTGGGTCTACTCGTCACTTCGGCGGTACGGGGTTAGGCTTAGCGATTGTCAAAGAATTTGTAGAATTGCACGGCGGTACGATTGAAGTCAGCAATGCCCCAGGCGGGGGAGCAATCTTTACTGTCGAGCTACCGTTAGTTGCCCCTCCAGATGCGATCGTATTGACTACGGTAGATTCAGCTAGTGAGACTGAGGACATTGCTGTGCCGGTGCTGGAGGAACTGCGAACTTCTATTCAACGAGTTGCTCCCAATCCAGAACAAGAGACGGGAAAAGCACTAGTACTGATTGTTGAAGACAATCCCCAGATGAATCGGTTCATCCTGGAAACCTTGGCAACCGAGTATCGTACTGCCACAGCATTAAATGGTTTGGAGGGTTTGCAGCAGGCAATCGCTCTACAACCCGATCTTATTGTCAGCGACTTGATGATGCCCCAGATCAGTGGGGACCAGTTCTTGCATCACCTGAGAACTCACCCCGAACTCGATACTACTCCAGTTCTTCTGCTCACCGCTAAGGCTGATGACGAGCTACGGGTGCAGCTACTCAGAGAGGGCGCTCAGGACTACTTAACGAAGCCTTTTTTAGTTGAGGAGTTACGGGTAAGAGTTGGGAATCTGATCGCGATTAAGCGGGTTCGAGACTTGTTGCAACAAGAGTTAGCCAGCCAAAGTCAGGACTTAGATGCCTTGGTGCAGGAAGTTAGCCTCCGCAGGCAAGAGTTACAAGCCACCTTAGAGATGCTGCGACAGCAAACCAAGGAATTAGAGGAAGCGAACCGCTTGAGAGATGAGTTTTTAGCGATTGTCTCCCACGAATTGCGAACCCCCCTCAACGCAATCCTGGGATGCGCTCAGCTGTTGCGTAAGCACAAGCTGAATGAAGCCAGCACGAGTCGTGCGCTTGAGACAATCGAGCGCAATGCTAAGTTACAGACCCAATTGGTGGAAAATCTCTTAGATATTTCCTATCTACTGCAAGGAAAGCTCCAGTTAGATAAGTGCCCAGTTGCGCTCAAACCCATGATTGAAGCCGCGATTAATGCCGTGCAAGCAGCGGCCGATACAAAAGCAATTCAATTGGAGTCCTGCCTCGATGCCTCAGTGAGTTTTGTCAGTGGAGAGCCACACCGCTTGCAGCAGATTGTTGAAACGTTGTTGAATAACGCGATTAAGTTCACCCCGCAAGGCGGACGGGTGACGATTCAACTCGATCGCAAAGATGCTGAGGCTCGGATTCAGGTCAGTGATACGGGTCAAGGCATCAGCGCTGAGTTTCTGCCTCATGTTTTCGATCGCTTCCGTCAAGCAGATAGTTCGATGACCAGAACGCACGGGGGACTAGGACTGGGTTTAGCGATTGTATGGCAATTGGTACAACTCCATGATGGAACAATTGAGGTAGAAAGCCCAGGAGTTGGACAGGGTGCAACATTTACGGTGAGTCTTCCCTTAATCGTGACGCCAAACCTAACCCATTATCTCTATTAAACATCGCAACCAATCTATATGGAATCCCTAGTAGTAGGTATGTCTAGCTGTGCTGATGGTGAACCTGCGATTTGGGTTATTGCCAGAAAAAAGAAACTTGACTCTCCAGTTGAGTGGAGGGTTCAGACTAAGAGTAGAAGTAAATTCCTTGAATTTGTCTTAGATGAGTATCAAGTTGATGCAACCAATTTCAGTAAGAACTGGCTTTTTGGCTTTAACTATTGTGGCGATCGCTTCCCTTGGGGGAGTTCTGACCGCCTGTTCTAATGCTTCCCAGAACCAAGCTCAAGCCCCAAGTACCCCTGACACCCAAGTGGGTGGTAAGCAGGACATGATGCATGGCGGCACCATGAATCATGGCAGTGGCATGAACCATAACATGTCGATGGATCTAGGTCCTGCTGATGCTGACTACGATCTGCGGTTTGTCGATGCGATGATTCCACACCACCAAGGTGCTGTTGAGATGGCGAAAGAAGCGCTATCTAAATCTCAGCACCCTGAAATCAAAAAGTTAGCCCAAGATATTATTGCCGCTCAGAACCGCGAAATAAACCAGTTGAAACAGTGGCGACAAGTGTGGTATCCAAAAGCCGACAGTACGCCGATGGCTTTTGACGAAAAGATGGGTCACATGATGCCAATGTCTCAATCACAAATGCAGGACATGATGATGAAGGGCGATTTAGGAGCGGCTGATGCCCAATTTGACTTGCGATTTATCAATGCCATGATTCCTCACCATGAGGGGGCAATAACAATGGCTCAAGATGCCGCTAGTAAGTCTAAGCGACCCGAAATTAAGAAATTGGCTCAAGACATTCTGACTTCACAACAGAAAGAAATTGACCAAATGAAGGAGTGGCGACAATCTTGGTACAAGCAGTGATTGGTTAGAGCGATTTCACCCTGTTGCCTCTACTTCCCGCCTCTCCGGCTGTGTAAACCAAGCCATTAAATCAGCCACGCTGGAAAAATCCAACAGTGCTACTCCCAACTCTTCCAAGCGATCGAGGGATGACTCTCGAATCCGCTCAATTAGTAACTTTTTTATAGTCCGAAACCACATATTCCCGAACGTGAACTGCGGCAGCACCAGAAATCTTTGCCGTTTGCGGCGACGGCTTTCAAACTTTATGCTCAGTGGAAAAACATCAGCCAGTGCTTCTAGCCTTACTTGTCTGTGTTCACTAATCAACGCCAGCAACAGGGTGAATACAATATATTGCACACGACTCAGTTGCCCTTGGAAATGAGTTTGGTAAAATCCAGGTAACATTTTTTGTTAAGTCGGTCTTGTTGACAAAGCTAGACCGATCTTTTTTTACCACAAGTCGCCTCAATCTCTCTGGGATAGCTTTTCAGCGGATTGTCACCCCGTCAGGTCTCAAATACCCTAGCTCAAATTGGTAACCTACAGAAACAAAAAAGTGGAGAAAAACAAAGTGTCAACAGAAGAAATTGCCGCGTTGCTAACCATTTACTTCGACAACATGGCAGCGATGAATGCAGAGGACTGGCTAGAGATTTTTTCTGAGGATGCTGTCATACATGACCCAGTTGGAAACCCCCCAAGACTTGTACACAAGGATTCTCAGCAGTTTTTTAAAATATTGTCTAACTTCTTTGAAAAAGTGGAACTGTCAAAAGACAACATTTTCTTTGTGAAGAATGGGGCAGCCGTCAAATGGACGATGCAGGTAGTTGCAAAAAGCGGTCGCCATGCCACATCTGAGGGAATCAGTGTCTTTGAGATTAATGACATCGGCAAGATTCAAAAGGTGTCGTCCTACTGGGATGAAGCAGCAATGATGATGAAACTGAAGGGCTAATCGAGCATATAGACTTGGCAATCAATACTTTTCGGTTAAGAACAGATGGAGTGATAAAACTTGTGGCATTATCGAGAGCTGTAATCTTGAGCGGTAAAAATTGATTCGCAGTTCGTTTACGAATCCAAAGACATTACACTACTGGCAAAAAGAGGATGTCTGAGCAAAGTACAGATTATCGGTTTTGAGGAAATTTTATGCTAGATCTACCGCCTGAAGTACCTCCACATATTCTCAAAACTGTCAGAGGCTTCATTGCCTTTGCCAGTAACCCCAATCAAACCGAGGCAGTGTTTGATATGGCAGATGGGTTACGGCAGACCGATCTCTATGAGCAGTTTATTGAATACGCGCATTCTCAACCTGCCGTCGCTCAAATTATCCAAGAGCGCTATTTTGCTCCAAGTGTTGACTTGGAACGGTTGCTCAACTGTCCTCAAGGCTCCTTGGGGTATCACTATGCAGTAGAAATGAAGCGGGCAGGTCTACAACCCGACTTTTATCGCCAGCTAGATGTAAAAGATGACTACAGCTACATTGCCATGCGACTGCGTCAAACCCATGATATTTGGCATATTATCACAGGCTTTAGCACGGATTTAGCGGGTGAAGTGGGACTGCAAGCCTTCACGCTCGCTCAACTGCGCTCCCCCTTAGCAGTAGCTATCATGGCAGGAGCGATCGCGTATGCCCTAAAATCCTCGAGTCCTCTCAGTGCCTTAGTTGAAAGTATGCAACAGGGATGGCGGATGGGGGAAAACGCACACCCGTTCCTCGCTCAAAAGTGGGAAGAAGACTGGGAAAAGCCATTGTCTGAGTGGAGAGCCGACCTGAAAGTTGAGGCTGTATAGAATTCGGTCTCCATTAGTGCCTCCAGAACATAACTGCGGGGTGGGCAAGAGCACCCTCGCCCGTCTGATTGCCCGTGAATATGCGGCGGCGGGTTGGAATGTTGAGATTGCCGACTTGGACATTTCCCAAGCAACAAGCCTTTCTTTATGTCGTTCTTTCGTCTACCGACTCAACCCTGCACAAGGGGGATTAGTGAGGTGCGAGTTGTTATTGAGAAACCGGACGACAATTTACCGGAGGTTGCCAAGAAGAGTGAGGAGTAACAGTGGGGACAGTAGCCATTAGTTCAACCTGCCCTAAATCATTAATTTTCCACCCGTTAGCCTCCAAAAGCGGTTTTGGAGTAGAACTCTTGGGGGTTGTAGAAGTCGGAGAAGTGTTATTTTCTGCTCGAGAGTCAAGAGTAACCCAGTCGTGTGCGATCGCTTCCTCATGGAGCAGGGGTTGGTTGGGACTCGGCGGTAACCCCCCACGTCCGGTGATAATAAACTTGTTTTCTTCCCCTCCTTCTCCTCGGACAGCTCGACAATTTTGGGCAATCTGCCTAGAAGCATCGCCGATTTCGGTTGGCAGGTTGGTCAAGCTTTGCGTCGGTTCAACAAAAGGTCTGGTAAGTTGAAACGTCCCATTCAAGCCGAAATCTGAACTTACAGTGATGTCGTTTTTCGGCGTGAGTTGGGGTCGGAATTCGATGCCATAAAGACCTTGAGTGGTAATGTTGACGGCACCCCCCTTGCCTTGTCTGGCATTAGCCGTGATGTCGCTCCCCTTTGGACCGGTTGGTGGTGTAGCAACGATAAAGGTGGAGTCAATGGTAATGTTGCCGCCTGTGGCTTGGTTGAAGGCATTGGCGGAAATCAAGCTTTCGTTATCCAAGCGCAGCAAGTCTAAGCCTTGGATAGTGATATTCGCTCCGCCTGGTGCATCGCTTTTGGCAGTTTGGGCAAACAGACTGCCTCGGTTGAGGACAAGGGAATTGGCTTGGATGGTTAGGTTGCCAGCTTGCCCTTGAGGACTACTCACGGTTGCTCGTGCCCCATCGCGGACAGATACTTGCCCAGCCTTCAGTGTTAAGTTTCCGGCTGTACCCCCGTTGGTGGCTTCGGCTAGTAAGCCTCCAGATTGTCCGTTGGCAAGGCTGCCTCTCAGTTCCACTGAGTCGCTGGCATTGATATTAATGATTCCGGCTGTACCTGAGGCAGTGGAGGATGAAATCAAGCTGTTGCTTACCTGCAACGTATCCAATCCCTGTAGCGTAATGTCCCCACCTTGAGCTGAGGTAGTTGAATTGGATATTTTGGCATTATTGTCAAGAATTAATTGTCTGGTATTAATCGTCAAGTTACCAGAAGCACCATTACCACTCGACTCCGTTACTAGACTGCCTTGGTTGGAAAGGAAAACTGAATCAGAGGCGTCTACTTGCAAATTTCCTCCCTGACCTGTATCAGAGGTTGAGGCAGATACCTGCGTTCCATCAAGGACAGTTAAATGCCGTGTATTAATGGTTGCACTCCCCGCTTGACCGCTGCTAGACGTTGTGGCTGACACACTGCCGTTGCCACTTAAGGTGACTGAAACAGGAGCTGTGAGAGTGATGTTGCCACCCTTGCCGCTATTAGTAGTAGAGGCAGATATCTGCGCTCCCTCCTGAAACAACACAGATAAGGTCTGCCCACCATCATAGGGTTGGAGGATCAGGTTGCCAGCCGAGCCGCTACTGCTGGTTTGGGCAGACAACCTACTGGAAGAATCGAGCTGTACTTCTGGTGCGTTGACGGTAATATCTCCTGCCTGCCCTGTACTGCTAGTCTCGCTAATAATTTGACTATTAGTGAACGTCAGTAGACCGGGGGTAGAGATTGTGACATTACCTGCCGGGTCGCTGCCTTTGGTGTCACTTTGAATAGAACTGTTATTGAATGTAAGATTGCCTGAGCTAGTAACAGCGACATCTCCTGATTGACCTTCTCCACCGACATTCAAATTCAAGGGGAAGGTTCTTTGAGAAAATCGCAATTCCACAGTCACCTGCTTGCTCGTCAGAATGTTGGTATTTGTGAGCAATAAATCGCCCAGACCTGTTACCTGAACTGTTCCAGATTTTGAGGAAGAAGATAGAGTTAAGATTTCTAGATTACTGATGTTGTTTTTAGCTTCTAGAGCAACGTTCCCCCCATTTCCTGCGGTTCCTTGAAAAGAGATAGAAAAGGAACCAAGGACTGTAGACGGATTTCCTTGTCCGAAAATATCCCCACCTCTAGCGAAAAGGGACATCGCGCCCCCATTCCCCGCACTGCCAGATTCAGAGTACGAGAAAGAGTACAAATTGCCCCTGATAAAAATGTCGTTGGCGGCAGTTAAGCTAATCGCACCCCCTAAAACTGCATTGCCAGATTCAGAGAACGAGACAGAGAGCAAATCGCCAGTAATATTGATATTGTTGGCAGCAGTTAAGCCAATAGCGCCCCCTGAAGCGGCATTCCGAAAGCGAGAGGACGAGCCAGACGCCAGATTGCCAGTAATATTGATGTTGTTGGCAGCAGTTAAGCTAATCGCGCCCCCTGAAGCGGCATTCCGAAAGCCAGAAAACGAGGAAGAGTCCAAATCACCAGTAATATTGATGTTGTCGGCAGCAGTTAAGCTAATCGCGCCCCCTGAAGCGACATTGCCAATAATTGAGGACGAGTTAGAGTATAAATCGCCAGTAATATTGATGTTGTTGGCAGCAGTTAAGTTAATCGCGCCCCCCAAAGCTGCATTGCCAGATTCAGAGGACGAGTAAGAGTCCAAATCGCTACTAGTAATGCTGCCGTTAGCGGCAGTTAAGCTAATCGCGCCCCCATTCCCCGCATTGCCCTCAGAGTCCGAGGAAGAGTCCAAATAGCTAGTGGTAATGCTACCGTTAGCAGCAGTTAAGCTAATTGCGCCCCCATTCCTCGCATTGCCTTCAAAAGAGTCCGAGGAAGAGTCCAAATAGCCAGTGGTAATGCTACCGTTAGCGGCAGTTAAGCTAATTGCACCCCCATTCCTCGCATTGCCTTCATCAGAGTCCGAGGAAGAGTTCAAATCACCAGTGATATTGATGTCGTTGGTGGCAGTTAAGCCAATCGCGCCCCCATTCCCCGCATTGCCAGATTCAGAGGACGAGTTAGAGTACAAATTGCCAGTGATACTGATGTCGTTAGCGGCAGTTAAGCTAATCGCGCCCCCATTCCCCGCATTGCCAAACAAAGAGGAGTCCGAGGAAGAGCGCAAATCGCCAGTGGAAATGCTGCCGTTAGCAGCGGAGAGTATGATGTTCCCTCCATTCCCACCGTTGCTATCAGAAGTATCGATATTGCCAACACTAATGCCCAGTGGCAGCCCTACAGTAGCCGTGAACCCGGTGCCTCCAGCATTCTGAGGCAGGCTAGGAGTGGTGACGCTCGCTAACCCTGCCCGTAAAATCACCGATGGACTACCTGTGAGTGTGGCGAAATCGGGATCGGTTTTGGGAATACCGCCCACACATCCAGCAGAACCCGCTGCACACTCGGCTCCTGTAATCTTGATATTCCCACCCTGAATACTGCCCGTTGCTTCAACCTTCAGAGCAACGCCTGTATAGTCCCCAAACAGAACATCCCCATTGGCTTGAATAATTGGGTCAAACCAACTGACAAAGTTACCCGGAGTGCCTGATAAGGTGAGCATCGACAGGCTACCACCACTCTCAAAGCGAGCATCCCCAGAAATATCGCCGTCACTGACTAGGTTGAGATTCCCTCCACTCTGAATCTTTGAGAGGGGATGGGAAAGCACCAAGATATCAACAATCTGGTTGCCTTGAACGGTGAGATTCCTGCCAGAAGTAGCTATAAAAGGGTTAGCGATCGCATCGCGCAGTTTCACACTATCCTGCGCTTGTAGGGTCAAATCTCTGCCAGCAGATAGCTGACCTTGTAAATCAAGATTGCCTGCGGCTAGAGTTAAATCCTGCCCTGCCGCTAAATTTCCCGTACTGGTGATTGTTCCTCCAGGACGATTCGACCTCCACTGCAACCCTGGAGTTACATTCATCCTCAACAACGGTGGTGCTTGTGGATCGATCGCACTAAACTCACTACCATTAGGAAACTTAAAACGGCTTGCCGTCGTTGCTAAAAACGAACCACCAATGTTTAACTGAGCATTCGGGCCAAAAATAATGCCATTGGGATTGAGGAAAAACAAACTCGCACCCGCGTTAGTACGAAGCAGTCCATCAATATTAGAGACCGAGTTACCCGTAACCCGACTGAAGATATTCTGAATCTGCAACCCATTATTGAAAAACGCCTCGCCTCCGGTTGGCACTCCAAACTCGCTGAAGCTGTGGAATAGGTTAGTACCCCGAATTGTTCCCCCATCAATCCTAAAAACCGTGCCTCCTTGCGTAACGCTCGAATTCACGGGCAGTGTTTTATCCGGAACGATTTGCGCTGTTGTAGGCTTGAGGGTTGCCAGACAGCCCAGAGCGATGCTGCTGGCAATCCAGAAGTGGGTGGCAGCTTGTTTCATGAAAACTTTTCTTCTAATTGCAGATAAAGGGAGTTTAAGGCAGTTCAGCTAGCTTAGAAACCGCGCCACAAGGGAGAGCAAACTGACCGAGTTGATCGAGGCGCTTTGCTTCCATGAAGGCTTAGTCTTAATAATTGAGGGGTCTAGGGTCACGGGGAAAAGGCTAGCCGATTTTACTCGAAGTTGGCGCTCTTCCCTGTGTGGATAAAAAAAATTATCAAAATCGCCGGAAACCAGCATTCTGTTGTCAGGCGATTCATAAGCCCAGGTTAAGGGCTGTGGTCAATCTCAAAGGGTCAACGAAACAATCAGGGTTAGAGGCGCTTAGGCGGTCATTGTGCAGAATGTAGCTATACAGGCGCTTGAAATTTCCTAGACTTCCCTGATTCTAGAAATCACTTCGATCGCATTTATAAGGTTATTGACATCGATAGCGACGGCTATCAGCAACGAAAGGGTAGAGGTTGTAGGGTTTACTACACCATAGCCGCCTAATGTGGAATAGCTTGGCTGGAACAGAGGTAACCATTGTTTGATACAGTGATGCTTTGTCGAACGCGGGAATCTCTATGTCCCAGGTATCGCTCCCCCCATCGCTCCATCCCGACCTACCTCTCACCGCTCTTGCACCCATGCAGGATGTGACAAACCACTGGTTTATGAAGGTGATTGCCCATTACGGCAGTCCTGACTACTTCTTCACCGAGTACTTCCGCGTCAATGATACCTCACGGCTCAATCGTAGCATTCTGGCAGCTATCACCCAAAACGACACAGGTCGCCCCATTTTTGCTCAAATGATTGGCGAAAGCATTCCAGACTTAGTCAGAACAGCAATTGATCTGTGCAACTATAATATCGCTGGAGTTGACTTGAACATGGGCTGTCCAGCACCGAGAATCTATCGCAAAAATGTTGGAGGTGGATTGCTGCGAGACCCCAAAAAAGTGGATCGGATTTTGGGAGAACTGCGGCAAGCCGTCAACGATCGACCTTTGAGTGTCAAGATGCGTGTAGGCTTTGAAAATACAGATACCTTTTACGAAATTCTCGATCTAATTAATCGCCACAGCATTGATTTGCTCTCTTTGCATGGTCGCACGGTGAAAGATATGTACCACGGGGCAGTGAAGTATGATTTGATTGCCTCTGCGGTCAAACGGGTTCATTGTCCAGTGCTTGCCAATGGCAATATCCACTCAGCGACAATGGCTCTAGATGTGCTTGCTCAAACGGGCGCGGCGGGAGTGATGGTAGGACGTTGGGCGGTTGGGAATCCTTGGATTTTTAATCAAATTCGGCAGGCTTGGCGAGGAGAACCGATCGCGCCCGTTCCTTTAGTAGAGGTACGCAACTATATCGATCGTTTATGGCAAACCCCCACAGCCGCAACTATGCCAATGCGATCGCGCGTAGGCTATCTCAAAATGTTCCTCAACTACATTGCCCTAAATGTTGACGCTGAAGGAGATTTCCTGAGGCTGATGCGACAGACGCAGACTGAGGTCGAACTGCTTAACCTCTGCGATCGCGTTTTCCTTACTGATCTGACGAAAAATTTGGCCCTAGCACCATCCTTTTTCCTCTAACTAGAGTTCAATTTCTCTCGTGCAGGATTTCTTTGATAGTTAGAGAATTAATTCTCAGCTAGTAGGGTTTCCATTTGCATCAACAACTTTTCTAATCTTTTCTGTTTTTTCGGGTCATCCCAGGCTTTGGTTGTTTGAAAACGCTATGCCATCTGTCGAGCCATCAACTGAGCAAACAATCCCTCCTGGGAAGCGAGTTCCTCAAAACTGCCCTGCTGCACGACTCGGCCTGCCTGGAGTACATAGATGCGGTGAGCGTTGCGGATGGTGCTAAGTCGGTGAGCGATCGCAATCCGGGTCACTTGCATTTGGTCTAGACTTGCACTAACGATCGCCTGAGTTCTGTTATCGAGAGCACTTGTCGCCTCATCAAATAGCAAAATTTGGGGCTTCAGTACCAAAGCCCTGGCAATCAGAAGTCGTTGTCGTTGTCCCCCAGAGAGATTGCCACCCCCTTCACTAATTACCGTGTGCATTTCCATCGGCATGGTTGCAATATCGTCAGCCAACCCTGAGGCTCGAGCCGCTTCCCAAGCTTCATCCAGCGTAATCTGGGCACCACTAGCAATATTGTCAAAAATACTCGCGGACATAATCCGACCCGATTGCAGGACAACACCCATCTGTCGGCGCACGGCGTTAACATCCAACCCCGACAGGTCTTGACCATCATAGTAGATAGTCCCCGACTCAGACGTCTCAAATCCCAGTAGTAATCGGAATAGGGTAGACTTACCACTCCCAGATCCCCCGACAAGAGCGATATACTCCCCAGGTTCCGCAGAGATGCTCACATCATCCAGCGTCAGGGGGCCATCATTCCGGTAGCGGAAGGTAACATGGTCTACAGTGATTCTGCCCTTGAGCCTCCCAGGGTCAGCTTTACTCAAGTCCACTTCCGGTATAGTCTCCAGAATGGGTCGAGCACGTTTCCACTGAGGGACGACTTGCAAAACGCCAGTTACTGTATTGCTCAAGTCTGTGGCTCCCCGAATAAAGGTACCAAACGCCGTGTTGAAAGCCAGGAACGTGCCAATGGATAGTCCAGCATTTCCTGAAGTTTGAGCTTCCGTCAGCAGTTGGATAGTAAACCAGAAAAGCACAGCAGAAGTCAGCGTGGGCATCAGCGTATTGAAGAGTACGACGCCATCTTCAATGTACTGCGTGCTGAGATGGAGCTTAACTTGCCGACTGTAGTTTTTACTCCAGGAGGCGAAAGCACGTTCTTCAGCGCCAGCGACACGAAGCTTAGAAATTCCATTGATCAATTGCACTGTCTGCCCGAAGATGGTTCCCTGTAGTTCCAGCAGTGGACGAGTCTTACGGAGGAGGAATATGCCAGAGACACTAGTAACTGCGATCGCAACTAGAGCAACCACAATCGCAATTAAGGCTAATTTGACGCTGTAGTACAACAAAAGCCCCAAATTCAGCAATGCGAACAAAGCACTAATAAGATTAATGGCAGTTGTGCTACCGAGTTGGCGGCGAATCTGACTAATCGATGTAACGCGAGACTGAAGGTCGCCCGTTGTGTATTGGCGAAAAAATGATACTGGTAGATTCAGCAGACGATCCCACACGGCGGCTTGGGTAGAAGCATCTGAAACCGTTTCCACCCGCAGAATCGCTAACCCTTGCCCTAGGCGAAACAGCGCCGTTCCAACGGCAGCTGCCAACAGCCCTACCCCAACTTGTAGCAATAAACCGCGATCGCTATCTGGAATCGCGTTGTCAATCAAAATTGCAGTAGCCTGAGGTGTGAGCATTCCCAGCAGCGTGGCGGCAATACCAGTCAAGAGAATGGTCACCAGATCTCTGACACGACCCTTCACCGCAAACCGCACTAAATCCAAAGCTTTGAGAGCCTTATCGGGCAAAGACCGATAAAACATGTAAGCAACTGGAGCCAATGTCAAGGCATTGCGAGCATCTACAGGACTACGAGTCCCAAGGGCTGGGTCAAAGATTTCGTAGCGAGTCGCCGAAATGGGCAGCAGCACGACCAATCGATTGTCCTGCTTAGTAGAAGCCACTAAAGGGCCAGAGTCCTTCTTCCACCAGTTGTCTCGCAGCAAAACCCGCCGCATCCTAATTCTGGAAGCCCGCATAATTGCCTCAAGTGGTTCCTTGACCCGCTTGAGGTCTTCTGAGCTACTAGGGGGACGGATGGGCACACCTAGGGCTTTTCCTACTGCACCAGCAGCCACTAACATCAGTGAATCGTCTAGGAAGTATTCCGTTTCTTGGCGTCCTAATGTTGATGCTAGTTCGCCCAGAGCTTCGGCTGTGACTTGACGATTGAGGCGTTCTTGTTCCTGAAGTCTCTGGAGTTCTTCGATTCGCTCTCGCTCTTGTAGGAGGTGAATGCAGTGAAGCAGCTGAGTATTAAGCTGGGACAGCCCCTCAAGGAGGAGTTCTGGCTCTCGAAATGCGGTGGTTGTCATAGTGTCAAGCTGAACCGCGCCTTCAGCTTCCAACCATATTTTGTCACAGACGGGCCAAATGCCAGATGCGATCGCAAGTGTCAGTTCTGGAAATCCCATCCACCGAACATTCCCTTGCTTAATCTGCACCCAAAAAACTGTATCGGGTTCAGGCTGGATAGTTTGACCATCAATTAGAGAAAATCGCGCTTGTCCTTGAGTCCTCACCTGAATCGCTGGCGTTGGGATATCGGAAAGTACACAACCGAGTTGTTTAATCCAGCCCTCTACCCAGCCAATCACTCTAGTATCCGTGTCGGCAACTAACTCCCTAAAGGATTCTTGGTCTACCTTCAGGAGTTCTGTCTCCCCAATCGGCACTGCCAAAATCTGGCGGTATTGGTTACTAGAACTAGAAGCCGTTCCAAAAAGTGCCTCTCCGGAACCAGCACTAAACAGATAACGGCGAGTCCCTTCAACGACACCCTTGCTAACCGTGACAGCAAATAACGCAACAGAACCAAACTGAACCACCCAAACATCTCTTGGGTCATCTAACAAAATCGGTTGATTGCCATTAATTCTATAAAATTTACCTTGTAAATCTCTGACTGTTGTTGAAGTCATAATTCAAAATTATTGCGTTCAAATTAAAGAATTCACATCAAGTTTTTGGTCATCAGTTGTCGAGCATCAACAAACAAAAAACAAAAAATAACAAATAACTTTAAAGTGCTTCACCTTCGGTGCGAATCAATCGCGAGTACACACCCTCCACCTGCCACAAGGCTTGGTGGGTACCCCGTTGTACTACCTTTCCGCGATCGAGGACGATGATTTCATCACAGTCTCGGATAGTGCTTAATCGATGTGCCACAATCAGGCAAGTGCATCCCCGACGCCGCAGATTTTCGTCAATAATTCTTTCCGTCTCGGCATCTAGGGCGCTGGTGGCTTCATCCATAATCAGCACGGAGGGATTGTTCACCAAAGCTCTGGCAATTTCCAACCGCTGCCGTTGGCCTCCACTTAAATTGGCAGCACCTTCTATAAGCTCGGCATCATATCCTCCAGACATCGAGAGGATAACATCATGGATGGCAGCATCCTGGCAAGCCCGTACTAGATTTTTCTCCGGTACGGTAGCATCCCATAGGGTCAAATTTTCCCTCACCGTTCCGCCAAACAGCAGGATATCCTGCTCCACCATGGCAACGGAGTTCGTCAGGACTTGTCGCGGAATCTGGTTTCTGGGTTTACCATCAAAGCAAATTTCCCCCGACCAGCGATCGTAAAGTCCACTGACCAGTTTTGCAATAGTAGACTTGCCAGAACCACTGCCGCCTACCAGAGCCACTCGCTGTCCGGGCAAAACCTTGAGGTTAAAGTTTTCAATCAGAGGAGGATCGACTCGGCTATAACCAAAGGTGATATTCTGCAACTCGACATACCCCTGTAGACGGCAAGAGTCAGGAGCTAGCAGCCAGGAACTAGGCGATTCTCCCTTTCTAACTCCTGACATTCTGCCTCCTGACTCCTGACTTCTGCCTTCTATTTGCGGATCAGTTTGGTTACGCAATACATCATCCAGGCGAATCAAATTACCCTCTAGTTCCTGGAGGGTACTGGCAAAGCTGATAAGATTGTTGACTGGCAGCAGAAAGCTCTGCATTAGACCTTGAAAGGCTACGAGCATACCGATGCTGAGGTGTCCATCCATAACCCGTAAACCGCCTATCACTAACAAAACCAAGGACGAGAGGGCGGACAAAAGCGTGGGTAAGACGGAGAAAATCTGGTTCGTAAGTCCCAATTCCTGCTGCGAATTGATTGCCTTGGTGTAGTACCCTGCCCACCGGGAAAAGAAATCCGATTCCAACCCAGACGCTTTTAGGGTTTCGATACTTTGGAGAGCGGAAATGGACGCACCAGCCGCTTTGCCATACTCTTGAATCAATCGTTGATTTGTGTCTACGCGCTGACGGGAAACCCACTGCAAGGTAAAGATATTTATGGCAGCAAAGCTTACCACGATCGCAGTCAGAACCGGGTCATATTGGATCATAACCAGCGCATAAACAATCACCATCACTGCATCAATAACCGTAGTCGCCAACCGCCCTGAAAGGACATCGGCAACTTGGTCGTTGAGACTAGTGCGATTACTGATTTCTCCCGCGAATCGTTGGGCGTAAAAACCAACGGGTAGGCGCAGGATGTGCCAGAGAAAGCGACTAGACATCCCTACAGAAAGTTTGATCTTCAGGCGGCGCAGGTAGCGCAACCTCAGCAGTGTGAGCACTCCCTGGAGTATCGCTGTCATCACCATACCGATGAGCAGCGGGCGCAGCCAGTGTTGCCGCCCCTGAACCAAGATTTCGTCTACAAACACTTGGCTAAATACAGGTATCACTAACCCAGGAATCGTCAGCAGGAATCCCGCCAGCACACAGTAAGCTAAAGCTCCAGCAGCACCTCGCAGCCGTTCCCACAGGGCTAGCATCAGACTGGGTTTGCGGCCCCCTTTGACGAATTCCGGGCCGGGTTCCATGACCAGCACCACTCCGGTGTACCCCTCATCGAATTCCTGTCGAGACACCGTTCGTGGCCCAGTGCCGGGGTCATTCAGGTAGACTCGCCGCTTGCGAATTCCCTCCACCACTAGGAAATGGTTGAAGTTCCAGAACACAATATAAGGAGGACGTAGGTCTTGAAGTTGCTCGATCTCCTTTTTGAAGCCTTTAGCCTGAAGTCCGTAGGCTTTGGCAGCTTTTAGGATATTGGCGGCCTTGCTGCCATCGCGAGAGACTCCGCACTCTTGACGGAGTTCTGGCAGGGGCACAATTCGGCGGTAGTAACCCAGGATAATTCCTAGGGCAGCAGCACCACATTCCACTGCCTCCATTTGCAAAAGCGTGGGCGTCTTTACCCGCCTGCCTCGACTCCAGAGCAGCTTTCGTAGGGGCAGCAAAGGATTAATCGGTGCCACAACTGAGGGATTAGTAGATACCACTGGTAGACCTCAGAATCGGTAAAACAAACGTAATCGGTGCTCGCTCTTCCACCTTGACTCGAACAGTAGTGGTTGTTCCAGAAGAGACTTTGAGTTGTGGTCCCTTGGAAGAAGACCACTGATAGCCAGTGAATGTCGTAGAATCGCGCTTTAGGTCAGCGAAGACTTGCATTAAACCCTCTTGTTTATCCGACGCCAAACCCGCCACTACTTCTGGATTGCCGACCACATTCGCGGCGGCTTCTTTGGTGATGGGAAACGCTGACACCGTTGTGATAGTTCCTACGATGCCGCCAAAGCGTTCCCGCTTGATAGTTTGGGGGGTAATTTGGAGGGTCATACCCGGTTGAATTTTCTTGCCATCTGCAACCGTAAAATAGGTCATGCCAACCAGTTTGCTGGATGGATTTTCCGTCTCGATGCTCCCTAAGCGGGTTCCCGCCTCAATGACTTGCCCAGGATTAACCGTGATTTCTAGAATTCGTCCAGTGAATTGACTGATAATTTGGCTATTATCGCTGAGTTGCAGTTCCAGCTTGGCAATTTCTCGCTTGACTTCCTGAATCTCTTTTTTGCGAGTCGTTGAAGTTTCTAAGTCTTGTTGAGCAAGATTGGCTTGCTTACTGTCTAGTTCTCGTAAATCAGCTTGGAGTTTGGTAATTTGGCTGAGGTTCTCTAGGTATTGCCGTTGTGCATCCGCTTCCTTGACGTCTAGTTGTTTTAACTGAGATTCAGCCTCAGAAATGTTGGTAAGGCTACTTAAGTATTCTTGCTTTGCCTGTAACACTTGATCGGAGCTAATGGCTCCCTCTTTATAGATTCCCTCGCGGCTATTCCATCGCTGCTTGAGAGTAGGAACCAGCTCTTGGAATGTTTGCAAGCGTTGCTGTAGGCTTTGGCGATCGCGTTCGATTGCCACAAGTCCTTTCTCCTTGAGGATCGGTGTCACGGACTTCGTAACCTGTAAACTTTGCTCAAGAGTCTGGCGTTGTTGTGCGATCGCTTTTTTGTCCA
>DATNPT010000407.1:0-4484 GCA_036703075.1 Chroococcales cyanobacterium | reverse complement strand
GGTGAAGCGCGTAGCTACTTAGCAGAAGACAGTTCTCGCTATCGTCGTCCGATCGTAACTCACGTTTATCGGGAAGCGATCGAACTGTATGACCGTCACCTCTACGAAAAAGGTGCTTGCGTCTACCACATGATTCGCACCGAACTGGGTGACGACTTATTCTGGAAAGCGATTCATACCTTTGTTCGGGAGAATGCTCACAACACTGTAGAAACCGTTGATCTACTCCGGGCGATCGAAAAAGCAAGCGGTCGAAATCTGCTGTTCTTATTTGACCAATACGTTTTCCGAGGCGGTCATCCCGACTACAAAGTCGCCTATTCCTGGGATAACGACAGCCAGTTAGCGAAAGTAACCGTTACACAAACTCAAGCCAAAGAAGGTAGCAACGGTAGCAATAGCGAATTATTTGACCTAAAAATTCCGATCGCGTTTGGTTTTGCTGACTCCGATGGTAAAGCCCCTGAGTTAAAAACGTTTACCGTTAGGGTTCACGAACGGGAACAGAGTTTTTACTTTCCCTTGGAACAGAAACCTCAGTTCATCAGCTTTGACCGTGGAAACAATTACCTGAAAACAGTCTCTCTAGAGTACCCCACACCAGAACTGAAGGCTCAACTGCAACTTGACCCCGACCCCATATCTCGCATCTACGCCGCAAAAGCGCTGGCGAAAAAAGGCGGCTTAGAAGCGGTGAAGGCACTATCTGATGCCCTAACGGGCGACCCATTCTGGGGCGTTCGGGCGGAAGTTGCCAAGCAACTAGCACAGGTGAAACTCGATCAGGCGTCGGAAGCGTTAATTGCTGGATTGAAGGATGAAGACGCCCGCGTCCGTCGCTCCGTTGTGGAAGCATTGAGCAAGACGAAGACTGTAGAGAGTTTCAACGCTTTGAAACAGCTGTTAGAAAACGGCGATGCTAGCTACTACGTCGAAGCGGCAGCGGCTAGAACGCTTGGGGGAATGGTATCCGCTAACCTCAAAGATAAAGAAGATGAGGTTCTCCGGTTGCTAACCAACGTCCTCAGGGAACGATCGGGCTGGAACGAGGTGGTTCGTAGCGGTGCGATCGGGGGATTGAGCCAAATGAAGTCTTCACCTGTGGCGCTGGAAGTGATTCTAGAATACACGACTCCTGGCATTGCTCAACCCTTGCGACTGTCTGCCATTCGTGCGCTGGGAGCCATCTCTACGGGTCAAACCCCAAACAATACAGAGTGGGTTTTAGAGCAGCTCGAAGAAATTTCCCGAGAAACGTTCTTCTTAACGCAAGTCGCTGTGGCGTCAGCGTTGGGGCAAATGGAGACAGCCAAAGCCATTGGCGTTCTGCAATCGTTGGCTGATAGTACTCCTGACGGACGAGTGCGCCGCCTTGCTGAAGAGGGCATTCAGAAGGTGCAGAAGAATGTAGGGTCTGACCAAGCAGTTAAACAGTTGCGAGAGGAACTCGACCAACTCAAAAAAGAAAACCAGGAACTCAAGAGTCGCCTGGAAAACTTGGAAGCCAAGTCTAAGTAACGCATTCCCCCTACCATACTCAACGGGTATGGTGGGGGCTGTTAGTAGCCTTTACTTGCCTACTGCGGTAGCTGGATCTTCGAGATCAGGGAGACTTTGAGCTGACGAGTCTAGCCCTGTTAGGCTATGCTAGCGGCGATCGCTAGTAGTTACAAAATAAAATCTTTGTAGTTTTATATACTAATATTTAGGAATAAGAAAAAAAAATTAACTATTCTTCTATGGTTAGAGAGGCAAATAGTTAGCGTGAGTCAGCAGCAACTTGTTCTTTCCGAATTGCAGCCAAGCGACCGGCCTAGACGCTACGACCCAAAAGCGATCGCACGGTCTTATCGATATCGACCTTGGGTAGTTCTTTGGCGTGCTCTCACTGTCATCTGGCGCTTCTCCGTCTTTGTTATCGGTCTAAAGTGGGACGATTGGCGCAACTGCTCGGAGCACAACAAGTTGAAACGGGCCTCCCAACTGCGGCAACTGCTCACCGATCTCGGACCGACGTTTATTAAGGTGGGACAAGCCCTCTCCACGCGCCCCGACTTAGTACGGAAAGACTTTTTAGATGAACTCATAAAGTTACAAGACCAGCTACCGCCCTTCGATAATGCGATCGCGCTATCAATTATTGAAGCAGAGTTGGGAAAACCTGTCACCGAATTATTTAGCAAAATTTCTCCGAAACCTGTTGCGGCAGCTAGTTTGGGTCAGGTTTATCGAGCCTACCTTCCCACTGGAGAAGAAGTTGCCGTCAAGGTACAGCGTCCCAATCTCCTTCCGGTCATCGCTCTCGACATGTACTTGCTTCGTTGGGCAGCGAGTTGGCTTTCTCCTTGGCTACCGCTAAATTTGGGTCACGACCTGACTTTAATTGTCGATGAATTTGGCATCAAGCTATTTGAGGAGATCGACTACATCAACGAGGGGCGCAATGCTGAGCATTTTGCCAACAACTTCCGCAACGACCCGACGGTTAAAGTACCGAGCATTTACTGGCGCTACAGTACGGTTCGAGTTCTGACTCTAGAGTGGATTCATGGCTTCAAGCTAACCGATACGGCTAGTATCCAAGCGGCGGGTCTTGATACAGACTCTTTGATTGAAATTGGTGTCACCTCTGGTCTACGTCAGCTTTTGGAGCATGGCTTTTTTCATGCTGACCCGCATCCCGGCAACCTGTTTGCCCTACCGGATGGGCGCATGGCTTACATTGACTTCGGCATGATGGATCAGCTGGGTCAAGACACAAAGGAAACTCTGGCTGGCTCGGTCGTTCACCTGATCAACAAAGACTACAGCGAACTAGCGAAAAACTTTGTCAAACTCGGCTTCTTAACTCCAGACACCGATATTACACCGATTATTCCCGCCTTAGAAGCTGTCTTGGGAGAAGCGATGGGTGAAAGCGTTCGGGACTTCAACTTCAAGACGATTACCGATCAGTTCTCGGAGTTGATGTACGACTATCCCTTCCGCGTACCAGCCCAGTTTGCTTTGATTATCCGTTCGCTGGTCACGCAGGAAGGCTTAGCACTGACTTTAAATCCTGACTTCAAGATCGTTGAAGTATCTTACCCTTACGTAGCTCGGCGTCTTCTTACGGGCGAATCTCCCCAAATGCGACGACATCTGATTGAGGTGTTGTTCAAGGATGGGAAATTCCAATGGCAGCGATTAGAGAATATGATTGCGATCGCTCGCTCTGACCACAACTTCGATTTGCTTCCCACGGCTCAACTCGGATTACAGTATCTGCTCTCCGATGAAGGTCGGTTTCTGCGTCGTCAGCTCATTTTAGCGTTAACCGAAGATGACCGACTCCATACGGAAGAAGTACAACGTCTTTGGAACTTAGTCAAAGACGACTTGAAGCCAGGGCGTTTGTTCAATGTCGCGCTGAGTGCTTTAAGTGAAATATCTGCTGAGAGTGTAGCCGCAATTTTACCAACCGCGATCGCTCCCAACAAGCAGTAGTTTTTTTGCAGCTATAGTTCTGTTAGTCTTTCCCACACTGAAAAGTGTGGGATTCTGCTATTTTTACAAGTCAAGGATTGATTTTATTAGCGAAATTTCTTTCTGCTCATCCTTATTTTTTTAAGGCTCAATTTGAGTAAAGATACTTAATATGAGATACAATCGGCGCGTACCTTCCTTAAGATTAGGAGTGCTTCATGTATAGCTTTCCAGACCCGCCATATTTTCTATTATTTGCCGGTTTGTTCGTAGGGATGACCTGTGGTGTCGCTTTTGAAGCCATCCTTAAACAAAAAGTCCAGGAATGGTCGAAAAATCGCTCTACTCGTACTCTTGCTCAAATGAAAGGATTTCAGCTGTTGATACCCTTTCTAGGCATCGCTGTGGGAATTTGTGTATTTCTTTCGGCGGGTTTAGAAGTGTTTGGCTTACCGGCTGTGCTGTCTTACTTTGCCTCGATTTCCCTTACCATATTTACTGCTTTTCTGGTTTGGTCGCAATTAGGTAAACTGTTGCTTCAGTTGGAACGAGGTGGCTCAAAAGCAATAGATTTAGATGCTTTTGAGTAAAGCAGGATAGTAATACCCTTTAGGTAAATAATCGTCTCATATCAAATTCGCTAATTAATTGGTTGATACAAGGGGTGGGTGCATTGGTATCTAGGTTGAAAAACCAAGATATTAGTCAACTCGCCCCTTCTCGTATCATTCATGATTGAAAGCCTAGGTTGCCAGGGACTGAGTGAGAGTACACAACAAAGCGCCACTTGTCGCGATCGCGCTTGGCAAGGGATCATTCTTCAAGGAACTGGGAGAGTTTACACCGCATTGCAAGGTAAGAATACGAAATCTGAAGCTTTACGACAAGCGCAAATTGCTCTGATTACGGGCAATGATACGGCTTTGGGCGAACAACGGCGTTCGATTGTTGCGGTGCAGGTTCGGGCTGGGCTAAAGCCTGAAGCCGCGACTCGTCTCAATCATCCTTATTATTGGGCA
>DATNPT010000398.1:0-11027 GCA_036703075.1 Chroococcales cyanobacterium | reverse complement strand
ATGGCTCAAAAAGATGATTGGCTCCAGTTGTGCCATGACTTCCTGCTTCGTGAAGTAAATCTCGTGAGAGATTAAGTCAATGTTGGAAATGGCATAACCACCGCTGCCTTCAATGTAAAACTCAACTGTTTCTCCTTCTAGATAGCGCTCAAACCAAATTGAACGTTTGACATCCTGGCTATCGTCTAAAAAGTCAGCTCTCAAGCCCGACTTGAGCAAGCTATTTTTGCTCAGACGCAAGTCGTGGGATCGTTTCTCCAGTTCTTTAATGGGTTCATATTGCTGGAGGTACCAAGCTTTTAGGGCAATGATGGCCATGACATCAATTAGGAGGCTCGGTTTCCCGACGCCCAAATCTAAAATTCCTCAGACTGGAATTTTAGCAGTAAGCGGAGATGTCTTCACCACACTCGTCGGCTAAATAGCATAAAGCGCGGAAACGCAACGCTACGACTTCTTCATACAAGGGATTCAGCTTACACATCGGCGGAATGTGAAATAGAGTCCGACCAAAGAGTTTAACATCGCGTTCAAAAGGACACTGCGCTGGGATCGCCTTGCAGAGCCAGTGCGCCAATTCAGGGGTATTAACTTTAAGGTTGTTCAGCCACTGACGTGCTGGTTGCAGTGGGTCAAAGCTTGACTTGGTTTTGCTCTGTTGATTTGGGGTGGTGTTCTTTGAGGATGCTTTCCCTGGGTGTGCCCCAATCGAAGTAGTAAGAGCTAAGTTCTGTACGGTATACTCGTATACATTCATAATTCCGTTCCTGTGTTCGGAAAAAGCGAACTCAGATTTCCTGTAATTTACCTACAGCGGCTCGGCGAGCTATACCGGAAGAATTCCGGTACCCGTTTGGGTGAAATTGCTCCTGAGCTTGTAGGTAGTTTCCAATTACCTAAAAGTTTGCCTAGAAAAGCCAAACTTGGTTGCTATTACAGGTGTCCTGGTTCAGTTGGCGCTGACCCCCTGCCAAGCTGTCAGGGGTCACTATAGCTGCCTAAAGCGCAGCTGATCTTAAAACAGGATTGTTACGGTGCAGTCAGTCAAAAAAAGCGGTTTTGGCAAGTAAAAAAGAAAGTCTAATCGATGAGGGCAAGTATAAATCAGGAAGGGGTCTATCAAACGTTTTGAAGTCAAACAGCTATTTGCTGCTATGTTGCCTGAAACTTAGGGTCTCGCGCTTCCACAATTTCACTGAACTTTTGTGAAGTTTGAGCAAGAGTCTCAGTAACATCACTTAACAGGATAACCGATCGCTAACGAAAACAGCATAACTAAAAAGACTGACTTTGGCACTGGATGTTTCCCAGTTTTTGGCAGTCAGTCTTTCTAGAGTCCTAGGTTTCCTAGGTTTTAGGTTAGGGGGTGACCATCTTAGAAGGTCAATGGGTGAGTCGGCGCTCCGCTGGGCAGCGTCGAACCCTCCATTGGCTCGGATATCACTTAGACAATTGCTAAGTTATGAAGCGACTCTAGTCGTTGAACGACGGCGTCTGCCGGTTATCCTGACAGGAGGTTCCTCTGGGCTTTGCAGTAAAAAGACAACCAGGGGACTGCTTTGGAGTTCGCGTCGAGCTAAACGCTGAAGGTCGCCCTCAATTTGTACGCGCAAACCAGCCCAGTCGATATCGAACTCATTACCGTCAAAAGACTTGCTAAAATCCGTCCAGCGATCGCTTAATGTTCGTTCAATCGACCGAACGATCAAGCCTTCTAGGAGCGATTTCTCAACCGTCGATACAACTCCTCGCAGGTGGATTTCCGGCTTGGCAAGGAGTTTGCCTTCCCAATCTACGGCGACGGCTACAGTAATGACCCCCTCTTCGGCCAGTTGCTGCCGTTCTTTGAGTACGCTGTCGTGAACAATACCGCTGCGATCGACTAACTCCAGTCCTGAAGGAACTTTGTCGATGATGCCAATGCTGTTCTCTGTTAATTCCACGACATCGCCATTATTGACAATAACCATGTTTTCAGACGGGATACCCATCGCATTCGCCATCTTCGCGTGCTGAACCAGCATGCGGTATTCCCCATGAACCGGCATGAAGAATTTGGGTTTGGTCAGGCTCAGCATCAGTTTCTGGTCTTCTTGAGCGCCATGACCGGAAACGTGGATGCCTTTGTCGCGCCCGTAAATCACATTGGCTCCCTGTCGCATCAGCTTATCGATCGTATTGACGACAGCAATGGTATTACCGGGAATGGGATTAGCGGAGAATACCACCGTGTCACCCTGCCGGATTTTAATTTGTCGGTGGTCGCCATTGGAGATGCGAGTCAGCGCCGCCATTGGTTCGCCTTGAGACCCCGTTGTCAGAATTAGTACCTTTTCTGGAGGTAGGTTCTGAACGGCATGCAAGGGTTCAAACAAGTTATCTGGGCATTTGATGTAACCGAGATTGCGAGCATGGGCAATCACGTTGAGCATCGAGCGACCGACAATTGATACAACCCGGTTGTGTTTTTGGGCGAGCTGCAAAATCATATTTACCCGATGAACTGACGAGGCAAAGGTCGTCACGAGTAACCGTCCGGGTGCCTGGGCAAAGATGCGATCGAGGTTGGGATAGACGGTTCGTTCGGAAGGGGTATTTCCGGGAACTTCGGCGTTTGTCGAATCGCTCAACAGACATAGAACGCCTTTTTCACCGTGCTCTGCCAATCGTTGGAAATCAAAGAATTCGCCATCTACAGGGGTATGGTCAATTTTGAAGTCACCTGTATGGATGACTACACCAGCTGGAGTGTGAAGTGCAACCGTGAAGCTATCTGAAATTGAGTGGGTATTGCGAATAAATTCGACGAAAAAGGAAGAGCCAATACGCACCATATCACGCGGTCCCACTGTCTTGAGCACAGTGCGATCGGCAACGCCAGCTTCTTCGAGTTTGCCTTGCAGTAAGGCCATGGCGAGGCGAGGACCATAGATGACAGGAACATCGAACTGCTTTAAGTGATAGGGGATGCCACCGATATGGTCTTCATGACCGTGGGTGACAATCATGCCCTTAATTTTGTGACGATTTTCCCGCAAATAGGTCATATCAGGCAGGACTATGCTGACCCCATGCATTTCATCGTTGGGAAAGGCAAGTCCTGCATCTAAGAGAACGATCTCATCGTTGTACTCGAAAACACAGGTATTCTTACCAATTTCGTGCAATCCTCCTAAGGGAATAATTTTTAGGGCAGATTGGGATTGTTGATTACTCATTTGCCTCCTTTGAGGTGCTTGGTGTTTATGAAGTTTAAGAGCAGACATAAAACTGGGTAGGTAGTTAGAGATGCATTGGCGAACCATGCATCGGACATGCTTTAAAACGTTGTTTGTGCTCTTTAGTGCAGTGACGATGTTTTCGGCGTCACTATCCTACAAAAGAGATGATGCCTAAACCTGGGCTTTCTTAATCTTGTCTACCCTTATCAGTTGGTACTTTTTAGAGCACCAGACGTTTTGAAAATGCTGAGGACGGTAATTGTCACAAGTAATTCATAAGTAAAGACATAACGGGTTTGCATTGAGACTTTTAAAGTAGTAATAACCGCACTTCTTTAAAGCAAAGACAGTTCTTTTAGAACTTCCTCTAACTCTTGTGTTAAATCCGTTGGCAGATCGCATAACGGTAGACGAGGGGAACCCACATCCCAACCTTGAAGTTTTAGTGCTGCTTTTAGAGGAATGGGGTTAGCAGTGCAAAACAGGACTTTAAATAACGGAAAAAGTTTCAGATGAATGTCTTGGGCTACAGTAGTTTGACCGGATTGGAAGGCTTGAATCATCTGTTGCAGTCGATCGCCAACGAGATGACTGGCAACACTAACAACCCCAGCTCCTCCGATGGTTAGCATGGCTAGGGTAAATGAATCATCTCCCGAATAAAGGGCAAACTCAGGCGGCACCAGGCACCGAATCTGACTGGCTTGGTCGAAATTACCAGTTGCCTCTTTGATTGCTACAATGTTTGGGATTTCGGCTAAACGAGCTACGGTTTCCGGTAGAAGATTTTGACCGGTACGGCTCGGAACATTGTAGAGCATCAACGGAATGTCAGGACAAGATTTTGCGATCGCCTGGAAATGTTGATGCAGTCCTGACTGCGGCGGTTTATTGTAATAGGGAACGACCTGTAACGATCCATCTAATCCTAGTTTAGCGGCTTTTTGCGTCGCTGAGATGGCTTCTTGGGTAGAATTTGACCCCGTTCCTGCGATTACCTTGGCTTTACCCGATACGGCTTTCTGCACCACTTGGAACAACTGATACTCCTCATCCCAAGTGAGGGTAGGAGATTCGCCCGTCGTGCCGCAGACGACAATAGCATCGCTGCCATGGTCAGCTAAGTGTGCTGCCAACTGCTCTGCAACCTCGTAATTTACGCTACCGTCTTCTCGAAACGGCGTGAGCATTGCCGTCAGCACGCGTCCAAAATTCACCACCCTCTTTTCACTCCTCCTCGATCGTTGGTTATTGGTTGTTGGTTGTTGGTTGTTGGTTGTTAGTTGTCCAACAAATAACAAACTACAAACAACCAACAACTAGAGAGAAACTGTTGCTACTGCTGGCTGCAACCACTGGCGTGCAACCAACAATTCCGCAATTTGTACTGCATTTAAGGCAGCACCCTTACGAATTTGATCGCCACTCAACCAAAGTTCCAGACCGCAGGGGTGAGAAAGGTCTTGGCGAATCCGACCCACTAGAACTTCGTCACGACCAGAGGCATCAATCGGCATCGGGAAGTAATTTGCCTTCCAGTCTTCCACCAGTCGCACTCCAGGGGCGTTGGCTAACACGTCTCGTGCTTTTTCCAAAGGAAATGGTTGTGCAAACTCTAGATTAATCGTTTCTGAGTGAGCGCGGAGTACAGGAACCCGTACACAGGTGGCACTAACTCGTAATTGAGGCTCGTTAAAGATTTTGCGAGTCTCATTGAGCATCTTCATCTCTTCCTCACAGTACCCCTGTTCGTTCAGAGGCGTGTTATGCGGGAATAGATTAAAGGCTAACGGGTAAGGGAAGCATTCCGTGGGAGGGGTTTGACCCTGTAATATGGCTAGGGCTTGGGCTTTGACTTCCTCCATTGCCCTCATCCCAGCACCGCTAGCCGATTGATACGTGGCAGCAACGATGCGTTGGACTGGCTGTATTTGATGTAGCGGCCAAACCGCCACCGCCATCAAAATTGTCGTGCAGTTAGGATTGGCAATAATTCCTCGATGATTCGCGGCTGCCTCCGGATTGACCTCAGGAATGACGAGGGGGACTTGTGGGTCCATGCGAAAGGCGCTGGAGTTATCAATTACCACTGCACCCTTCTCTACGGCTTTGGCTGCCCACGCTTTCGAGGTCGAACCTCCGGCAGATGCCAAAACCAAATCCACATTTTCAAAGGACTTTTCGGATACCGCCTCTACTGGCAAACTTTCGCCCTGAAATGAGAGGCTACGTCCTGCCGAACGAGATGAAGCCAAAAGCTTTAAATCGGCAACGGGGAAGTTTCGGCTTTGTAGTAATTCCAGTAACTCCGTGCCTACCGCACCCGTTGCACCTAAGATGGCAACGCGAACTTGAGAAGACAAATGACTTTCCTCCACTTGAGTTAGTTAACAGATATTTTCAACACTGATGCGATCGCTCCTATAAAAGCCGTTAATTTTTTTTAAGCTTGCTAGATACCTTGATCTTATGACTCTGGTTCGTCTAAATCGTCTCAGCCTCTAAAAAATGGCTCGAATTCAATAAATAGCATTACCTGTCTTAACACGCTTCTAGTCCGGTTTCTCACTCTGCCATCTGAGGGATAGAAGAGAGCAAGTATGCTCCTATGTACTATCATCAGATACGGAAACCCTAGGGACTGACTAGAACGTCGTTTCCCATACCGTAAGGGAAGAACTGCTAGATGCTTATACTCAAACAGGTTGCAACTAGAATACCACGATAGTCGGCATTCACCTCTAAAGTCCAGCCCTACGTAAGGCATCTCAAGGATTAACTGTCCCTATATCATTGAAAAATCTAATTGTCAGCAACGAAAGCGTCCATGAAAGTTACTCAGGAACAGCTCCCCCAAAGTCAGCTCGGTTTGGAAATTGAAATTCCTGCCGAAACGACCAAAAAAGCCTACGAACAAGTCGTGCAAAACCTCGCACGCACGGCAAACATTCCTGGGTTTCGCAAAGGCAAGGTACCTCGTCAAGTTTTGCTCCAGCGACTAGGGGCACAACGAATTAAAGAAGCGGCGCTGGAAGACTTGGTTCAAGATGGACTCAGGCAAGCGATCGAGCAAGAATCGATTGAGGCTCTGGGCAACTACAAACTCATTTCAACCTATGAGGAATTAATCGGTCGGTTTGAGCCAGGAGTGCCACTGACATTTTCCGCGTCTGTGGATGTTCCCCCCACCGTCAACTTAGGTGATTACAAAGGCTTGAGCGTGAAAGCGGAGGAAACGCAGCCGGAACCGGATGCGGTGGATAAGTTTCTCGAAGCCCGCCGTACCGAGCAAGCCACTCTAATTCCTGTAGAATCGCGTCCCGCTCAGATTGGAGATGTAGCCGTAGTTGATTACGCAGGGAAGTTTACGGGTGAAGGCGAAGAAGCAACAGAAATCCCAGGCGCTCAGGCGAGTGACTTTCAAATTGAGCTAGGGGAAGGACGGTTTCTAGAAGACATCGTTCAAGGAATTGTGGGAATGAATCCAGGGGAAACCAAAGAAGTCCCGGTGACATTTCCCGAAGATTATCCGCGAGAAGATTTAGCTGCGAAGTCAGGGGTTTTTACCGTCACCCTCAAAGAACTCAAGGAAAAAGAGCTACCTGAGCTAGATGACGACTTTGCTCAAGAAATCAGTGAGAAGGAAACTCTAGCTGAGTTACGCCAATTTCTAGAAGACCAGTTTCGAGAAAAAGCGGAGCAAGAAACGAAAACAAGTAAGGAGAATGCCTTGTTAGAGGCTCTCCTCGACCAAGTGGAGGTCGATCTTCCTGAATCGATGATCGATCGCGAAGTCCAGACCATATTGACGCAAACAGCGATGCAGATGGAAAGCTATGGCATGGACATTCGCAAGCTGTTTAATTCAGACACCCTACCCCAGTTTAGAGAGCGATCGCGCCCCGATGCGATTGTTCGCCTCAAACAATCCCTCGGTCTTCAAGAAGTGGCTAAACGCGAATCTCTGACCACTGCACCAGAGGAGATTGAAGCCAAAGTCAAAGAAGTGATGGAGCAGCTATCCGGGCAAAACCCCGATCCCGATCGGGTGAGAGAAGTCGTTGAATCCGACTCGATCAAAGAAAAAGCGCTCCAATGGCTGGAAGAACACGCCACGGTTGAACTCGTTCCCAAAGGAACATTGACGAAAGAAGACGAAACAGAAGAAGACAGTTTCTCTGAAGAAGCGATCGCGCAAGACGCTCCAGAACCAGAGATCGATGCATCGTCCCAAACGATTGACGTAACAGCCGAGCCAGCTGAGTAGAAACCCGCGTCGGCATTCTTTGTTGTTGGTTGTTTGTTAAAGAATACTCGCTAACTCATAACAAACAACTGACTCTCGGCTGTCCAGCTCAGGCAAGATGCCCAATCCACCGACTTCCAGAAGTTATGTAATCTTCATTCCTGAGCCGCGAGCGGTCAATCCTTGCAAGAGCGAAATTCAACATCCGCCAAACAAGTGATTGAGTAGTTAAGGCATAATGGTCGATAGAAGAGAATAGTTGGTTTCATTTCCCCTTTTGTGCTGGGGCGAGACAGCACGACTATCCAAAACGATGTCTTGACTTTTGCTCTATGCTCCAATCTCAGTCCCCTGACTACAAAATCACCAGCTTGAGTTCCCCGGAGATCTACTCCGCAAGCCCTAGCAACATCATCCCGATGGTGGTAGAGCAGTCCGGCGTCGGGGAACGGGCTTTCGACATCTACTCCCGGCTTCTCAGAGATCGGATTGTGTTCATGGGAACGCCAGTAGATGATAATGTGGCAGACTCAATTGTTGCTCAATTGCTGTTTTTACAAGCTGAAGATCCTGAAAAGGATATCCAGTTCTATATCAACTCTCCAGGCGGTTCGGTAACAGCTGGAATGGCAATTTATGACACCATGCAGCAGATACAGCCGGATGTTGTTACTATATGCTATGGTCTAGCCGCTAGTATGGGAGCGTTCCTACTCACCGCTGGAGCTCAGGGTAAACGAATGGCATTGCCGAACTCTCGGATTATGATTCATCAGCCTTTGGGCGGCGCTCAAGGGCAAGCTGTTGATATTGAAATCCAAGCCAAAGAAATTCTTTACCACAAGCGGACGCTCAATGAGCTACTGGCTCACCACACAGGCCAGCCCTTTGAAAAAATTGAAGCAGATACCGAGCGTGACTTTTTCATGTCAGCGGCAGAGGCTAAAGACTACGGGCTAATCGACCAGGTGATCACCCGGCAGAACCTTCCCCGTGAAGCAACTGTCACTCCTATCAAGTAGAGGCTTCTTATGTCTAAATACGACTCCCATCTAAAATGTTCGTTTTGTGGCAAGTCTCAAGAGCAGGTACGCAAGTTGATTGCTGGACCGGGAGTCTACATCTGTGACGAGTGTGTTGACCTATGTAACGAAATTTTAGATGAGGAGTTGCTCGATACTAGTGGTCCGGCTCCTCAGCCCGTTCCCCCTAAAGAACCGCCTCAGAAGCGTCGTACCCGTGCATCAGGTCTTTCTTTTACTCAGATTCCCAAACCCAGAGAACTGAAAAAGTATCTAGACGAGCACGTTATTGGTCAGGACGAAGCGAAAAAAGTTCTCTCGGTTGCGGTGTATAACCACTACAAGCGTCTGAGTTTTCTCCAGTCCAAGGGGAACGGAAAGTCAGGGATGGACGATGTAGTCGAGTTGCAAAAGTCTAACATCCTCTTGATGGGACCAACCGGCTGTGGAAAAACGCTCCTGGCTCAGACCTTAGCGAGTGTCCTGGATGTGCCTTTTGCAGTGGCAGACGCTACGACACTCACAGAAGCAGGATATGTCGGGGAAGATGTGGAAAATATCTTACTTCGACTCCTGCAAGTGGCCGATCTCGATGTGGAGGAAGCCCAACGGGGGATCATCTACATTGATGAAATTGACAAGATTGCTCGTAAGAGTGAAAATCCCTCGATCACTAGGGATGTATCTGGTGAGGGCGTCCAGCAAGCGCTGCTGAAGATGCTAGAAGGGACGATCGCAAACGTACCACCGCAAGGGGGGCGCAAGCATCCTTACCAAGATTGCATTCAAATCGACACGAGCAATATCCTGTTTATCTGCGGGGGAGCCTTTGTCGGTCTGGAAAAAGTTGTCGAGCAGCGTATCGGTAAGCGCTCGATCGGCTTTGTTCAACCGGGAGAGGGGCTGTCTAAAGAAAAACGTGCTGCTGATATCCTACAGCACTTGGAGCCGGACGATTTGGTCAAATTCGGGATGATTCCAGAGTTTATCGGTCGCGTGCCGGTGGTTGCCGTAGTTGAGCCGCTTGACGAAGAAGCGCTAATGGAGATTTTGACCGAACCGCGCAACGCCCTCGTGAAGCAGTATCAAAAACTGCTGAAAATGGACAGCGTGCAGCTAGAGTTTAAGCCCGATGCTATTCGAGCGATCGCGCAAGAAGCTTACAGGCGTAAAACTGGGGCTAGAGCCTTACGCGGCATTGTTGAAGAATTAATGCTCGATGTCATGTACGAGCTTCCCTCGCGTAAGGATGTGACTCGCTGCATGATTACGCGGGAAATGGTCGAGAAGCGATCGACAGCAGAACTTCTCGTACATCCATCTTCCCTACCAAAACCCGAATCAGCCTAAACGGAGTTGGTAGTAGGAGATTTGAGCGAGAGAGTGGCAAAATTCCTAATAGGATGATTTTAGTAGGGGCGTATGCTTATGCGTCCCTACTATCTGTTTAACTTTACTCAAATCTTTTAATATGCCTCTCGTTAATATTCGCGGTGTCGAACACTACTACGAATGGATACGCCAATCGGCAGCCTTTCCAAAAAAGCCGGTGATGGTTTTCGTTCACGGTTGGGGTGGCTCAGGCCGTTACTGGGAAAGTACCGCTAATGCCCTATCCGACACGTTCGACTGCCTGCTCTACGATTTGCGGGGATTCGGTCGCTCAAAGTTACCTCAAGAGCCAATCGAGCTAGTCTATGAAATGGAAGACTATGCTGAAGATTTAGCCGCCCTGCTAGATACCCTACAACTCAGTCGCGTCTATATCAATGCCCACTCCATGGGGGCATCTGCTGCCACCTTATTTCTCAACCGTTATCCAGAGCGAGTGGAGCGGGCTATTTTGACCTGTATGGGCGTTTTTGAGTACGAGGAGAAATCCTTTACCGCCTTTCACAAAATCGGCGGCTACGTCGTTAAATTTCGTCCCCGTTGGTTCTTGCGGGTGCCCTTCGCGGGTGCGATGTTTATGGCGCGATTTCTGCACCGTCCCCTACCAGCAGCAATCAGCCGTTCTTTTTTAGATGATTACCTCGAAGCAGATTACAACGCAGCGTTGGGTACGATGCTGACTTCGGTGAGCAAGTATGCGGCTGAAGTGATGCCTCAAGAGTTTGTTCGACTCAGCGTACCAACTTTATTGGTTGCCGGTCAGTACGACAAGATTATCCCCGCTAAGTTGGGGCGTCGTGCTGCCGAGTTGAGTGAAAAAGTAGAGTACTTTGAAATTTCTGATACAGCTCACTTCCCCATGCTGGAGAAACCAGATGTTTACTTGAAAAAAGTGCGGGAGTTTCTGGGTATCGGTTCTCCAGCTAACGCTTGAGCAGATTCTTAGCGAAGACGAACAGCAATGGTATAAGAAGGACGCTGTTTCGCCTCTCGCCGAGTCTTGACGAGGCGAAAATCGCGATCTACATAAAGATGCTCAAACTGAGGGATTGTCAGCAAAGTTGTTTCTAATCGTTTGGCAGTACTTTTATCTAGATTTGGGAGTAATTCAGCTTTTGGAATCTTAAGATTAGAGTTAAGAACGTC